>SLCC01000162.1 GCA_007126035.1 Gemmatimonadota bacterium | reverse complement strand
TCCTACCGCGGGAGCTTTTCGGCCGCCGGGATGCGTCGTGCCAAAGCGCGTTCCGGCGGCTGTTACGTTACCCGGGCTCAGCCGTCACCTTCCGTCCGCTCCACCAGCTCGATCACGATCATCCTGTCGAACGGGTCGTAGCTCAGGATGAACCGTCCCTCCAGGAGCACCGGCCCGATCACGGCATCGTAGAGCATGCCCAGGTAGGTGTCTCCCCACCGGCCCGGCCAGACGTGGGCCGCTCCCTGGAAGAGCGGCACTTCGCCCACGAACGTGTTCACCTCTGCTTCGTGGTAGTGGTAGTCCCGGTCGCGGAAGCGCATGGTGGCGGGCGTGGCCGGGATGCCCGCGGTAGCCACGAACTCGTCGGTCAGCTGGAAGATCTCGGCGCCCGTCTCGATCATAGCCCAGGCGGGGCTCCCCTCCACCTGGATGGGTATGAACCCCCAGTCGGCGCCGTAGAGGGGTACCCTGGCCAGCTGGCGGCCTTCACTGCGGGCCCGGGCCAGGTCTTCATCGAACCGCTCCTTGCTCCGCAGCAGCACCTGGCCGTTCACGTGATCCATTGTGATCACCCGGTCCTGGACGAAGAACGGGCTCAGGTTCGCGTCGAAGTACGGCTCCCTGGGCTTGGGGAAGAAGTGGCCGGGGAGGTCATGGATGACCAGGGGTCCGAAGGAAGCCTGCTGCGTCATCAGTATGCGGCCGGCCATGGCCGTGTCCACCGAACCGGTGGTGAGACTGGAAGCACCGCCGAAGTGGTTGGGCAGTACTTCCAACAGCTCCGGTGCGTGGACCGTCCAGCCGGGCCGGTTCCCGGTGTCCAGGAGCACCCTGTATTCGCGGTCCCGCTCCTGGAGCGAGATGCACCGGTAGACCGAGCCTTCCCAGCAGGGGGTGAAGGGGAGGACGACGGGGTCGGCGTCGGTGATCATGGAGAAGAGCGGGTCGCCGGAGCCCTGGCGCAGCATCTCTGCCTCCACGCGCGCCGGCTCGCCGTCCAGCCCGCGCTCCTCCAAGTGCGCCGCTCTCGCCTCGAGCACCTCGGACACCAGTTCCGGGTCCCGCGTGACCCTCGCCGCGCCCAGGGCCATCACGTGCGCGGTGTAGGCGCCGCGGAGGGCCGGATCCGCGGCCGTCGCCCGGTCGAGGGCGGCCAGCGCGCCTGCGCCGTCGCGTTCCAGCAGGCGGAGTGAGGCGCGACCGAGCCACGCCTCCGCGTCATCGGCGTCCAGTGCCAGCGCCGCGTCCACCTCCGCACGCCCCTGGTCCAGACGACCGAGGGAGAGGTACACGGTGGCCAGTGTCGACCGGACCGCCGCGGTGTGGGGGTGTTCGGCCGCCAGCGCCTCCGCCCGTTCGACTGCCGCCCTGCCCTTGGAATCGCGGGCCTGGCTGCGCAGGACCACCAGCTCCGCCGGCAGCTCGATCCCCCGCGGGCCCGGCGAGGCGCACAGCTCGACCACGCGACCGTACTGACCCCGACGATACAGGTTGCGCAGATCCTCGAGGGTGGCCCCAGCGCACACTTCATCGCCCCGGATGGCCGCGTTCGGCTGCGCTGCCGGGGTCGGGGCCATCGGACCGGGCAACCAGACCGTAAAGACCAGCGCCAGGCGTACTGCTATCGCTACAGACATGCTCCCGCTCTCCTTTCAGGGACAGGGCCTCGCCTCACCCTACCTGTGCAGACGGGGGCAAAGTGCGAAAGGTTTCAGCCGATCCCCCCACGTCGAGCGGCGAGCAGCCTGGTCGAGACGTTTTTGCCCCAACCCGGAAATTATTGTTCGCTCCCGGCGGTCCCCACCCTGACACGGACGCCGGCGGCTGGAATCCGTAAACCCGCGGATCGGCAAGCCGCTGGGCCAGACGTCGGTTCTGGGTGCCGCGGCTGGAATGCCGCTTGCCAGAACCCGGGACGAACAGCCGGCGTGGCGCCCGCCCGGAGCGGGCCGCCAGAGCGCTGCCAAGAGCAAAGCCGCCGAAAGGTGGTGACGCAGAGCCACGGGGCTACAGCGGACGCTGTCCGCCAGGCTGGCCGGGCCGCCAGCGACTCGGAGAAGTATACGAGCGCTGGCGGCCCTTTCTTATGCCATGACCTGGGCAACGAGTGGAGGCGCGGATGCAGACCGAGGGATCCGATCTGATGGTTGCGGCGCCGGTGGCCGGTGCCCTGAGGGGTCTTTGGTACGACAGGCACTTCTCGCCGTGGACGTTCGAGTTCGTCCGTTCTCCCACCACCCTGGAAGCTGCGGCCAAGCGATGCGTTGACTTGGTGGTGTCGCTGCTGGCCCTCCTCCTGACGGTGCCGATCCTGCTGGTAGCCGCCGCGTTGATATGGCTGACCAGCCCGGGAGGGGTCCTGTTCGTCCAGCGCCGGGTCGGGCTGCACGGCGAAGAGTTCTTCATCTACAAGCTTCGCACGATGGTGGCGGACGCGGACCGCCAGGAGACGGAGCTGGTAAGCACGGCGGAGAGCACATTCCTGAAGGTCCAGAACGATCCGCGCGTGACCCCCGTCGGTCAGGTCCTCCGGAAGCTGAGCATCGATGAGCTGCCGCAGCTGGTGAACGTGCTCCGCGGGGAGATGAGCCTGGTGGGGCCGCGTCCGCTGGTGCCCACCGAGGTGCTGAAGATGCCGAGGGCGGCGCGACAGCGCCGCTTCGCCGTGAAGCCGGGGATAACGGGCCTGTGGCAGGTCAGCGGGCGTAGCGCCTGCTCCGACGAGGACCGGATCCGTCTCGACCACGAATACGTGGAACGGTGGACCCCGCTCCTGGACCTCCAGATACTGGTCTGGACCATACCGGCCGTCCTGGCCATGCGGGGTGCATCGTGAGCGTCGCGGTGAAGGCACCCGAGCAGGCGGCCGTCGCTGCGCCGGCGATCGATCCCGGACATTCAGCCACCCTGGCCATCCTGCGACGCGGCTGGTGGCTCGGCCTAGCGGTCCTGGTCCTGTCGCTGGCCGCGGCGGCCTTCTTCACCTCCCGCCAGGACCCAGTGTTCCGGGCGTCGGCCATGATGGTCGTGATGCCGGGCGAGGATGTGGCAGAGGCGACGGAGCTCATGCGGGCGCTGGACACGCTCGAGCGGCGCACCGTGCTGGCCACATTCGCCCGCATACCCATGGCTCACGAGACGCGGGCGGCGGTGGCCGAGAGGCTCGCCCGCGACCCGGCCGAGCTGCGGGGGGTGCGGATCTCCGCCGGGGTGGTACCGAGCACCAACATACTCCGGGTCGACGTGGACGGCTCCGACCCGGATCTGGTGGCCGCGGTGGCGGATGCGGCCGCGGAGCACATGCGTGCGGAGGCGGCCGTCATCTACCGCGTGTTCAGCATGCGGGAGCTGGCCGCCGCGCGTCGGCCCGATCGGCCCATTCACCCGGACCCCCACAGGAACCTCATGATCGCGGCGATCCTCGGGCTGTTCGGAGCGGCCCTGTCTATCTTCGCGTTCGACCGCGCGCTGGGCGGCCGGCGGCCCGCCTGAAGCGGGAGCAGGTCCGATGACGATGTCGGCCACGCGCCGGGCCGCCGGGTCCGCGGTGACGGCGCTGGCGGGAAGGGGCGCTACCCAGGTAGGAGCCACGGTGGTCGTGGCGGCCTCCTGCCTGGGGGCGGTGCTCCTGGCCTGGCTCGTCGTGTCGCAGCCGACGGAGCTGCTGCGGCTGACGCCACCGACCGGTCCGGCGGGGCTCGGGATCCTCTTCGCGGGCCTCGGCGCCGCCATCGTCGCCCTGCGCCACCCCGCCCTGGGGCTGTACCTGCTCGTGGCCTTCGTCTACCTGGACCTGTCACAGGTCCTGGTCCGTACCTACCAGTCGGCCTCTCTTCTCCAGCTGCTGGTGGTCCCGTTGTTCCTGGCGGCCTGGGCCGAGCGCGACGGCCGGGGCCTCGCCGCTCCGCGCCTGCCCCTGGGTGCGACGGTCGTTCTCGCCTCCTTCATGCTGGTCGCGCTGGCGTCCACCGCGTGGGCGGGCGAGCCGGCGCTGGCCGCGGCGGCCACCGCCGAGCTCGCCAAGGCGCTCGTCATATTCTGCGCCGTCGTCGCTCTCGCGTCCTCGCCTGCCCGCGTGCGGATGGCGGTGATGGTTGCGGTGGCCGCTGGGACATTGCTGGCGGTCATGGGTCTGTTCCAGACGGTGACCGGCGACTTCAGCAACACCTTCGGCGGCCTTGCCCGCATCAAGTACGCCCACATCCACGGCTCGGTCTTCGAGCCGCGTATAGCCGGGCCCATCGGCGATCCGAACTACTTCGCGCAGATCCTGCTCCCCCTGGTGCCCCTGGCCCTGGCGCTGGCCTGGGGCACCAGGGATATGCGCCTCCGGGTCGCTGCCTACGCCGCCGCCGCTGTCCTGATCGCCGGGACCGTCCTCACATATTCTCGCGGGGCGGCATTGGCGCTGGCGGTGGTCCTGGTGCTGTCTCTGCTCGCCCACGGCGTGAGACCCCGCCGCCTGGCGGTGGGCCTGCTCCTCCTGCTGCTCCTGGTGCCGTTCGCGCCCGACGGGTTCGCCCGGCGGCTGACGACGATCTCCCAGGTCCTGCCCGGGAGTGAGGACGTTCTCAGGCCCGATAGCTCGTTCGGCAAGCGGCGCGTGGTCACGGGTGTTGCATGGAGGATGTACGTGGATCGGCCCCTCCTGGGGGTCGGGGCCGGGAACTACAGCGCCCGCTTCCATGACTACGTGGAGGAGGTGGGCTCGGCGGTCCGGGAGTACGAGGCGGATGAGGCGAACTACGCCCACAGCCTGTACCTGGAGATCGCTGCGGAGAAGGGCACGCTCGGCCTCGCCGTCTTCGGCCTGGTGCTCGTAGTCTGCTTCGGCTCCCTCCGTCGCGCCCGGGCCCGATTCCGGAACGGCGGCCTGGAGCCCTGCGCCCTCCTGGCCCGCGGCCTGGAGATCGGGCTGGTCGGGTACCTGATCTCCAGCATCTTCCTGCACGGGCATCACATCCGATACCTCTGGCTCCTGTTCGCCCTGGCGGCGGCGCTCCATGCAGTATCGCGGGGGAGCGCTGAAAGGCGGTCTCCCGCATGAGCACTCAATCCCCGCTATTCGTGCCGCCCACCGCGCCAGCGCACGTGGTGGACTCCGAGCCGCGCGACCTGGTCAGCCCTCGTGCCGCGGCCCCGGTCCGCTGGCCCATGGCCGTGGTGGTGTCGCGGTTCCCGCTGATCACCGAGACGTTCATCCTGCGCGAGGTCATCGAGCTGGAGCGGCAGGGGCAGCCGGTGCGCCTCGTCCCACTGCTGCGGGAGACGCCGACGGTAGTGCACAGGGAGGCCGTTCCCTGGGTGGACCGGGCTCTCTACCTGCCCTACATCAGCCGGGGCATCCTGGGTGCCAACCTGCGGATGATGCGGCGGCGCCCGGTGCGGTATGCGGCGCTGATCGGCCGTACTCTCCTGGGCGTGGCCCGGAGCCCGAATCTACTTGTCCGCACTGCCGCCCTGCTGCCCAAGACGGTCTGCATGGCGGAGCGGCTGGCGATCGACGAGGTCCGGCACATCCACGCGCACTTCGCCACCCACCCCACGACAGCGGCCATGGTGGCGTCCGGGCTGGCCGGGCTGGACTACAGCTTCACCGTCCACGCCCACGACATCTTCGTGCGCCGCGAGTTGCTGGAGCCCAAGCTCCGGAGAGCCAGGCTGGTCCGGCTGATCTCTGATTTCAACCGGCGCTACCTCGAGGAGCTGTACCCGGGCGCAATGGGCCGCCGGGCCCGCGTCATCCACGTGGGGATCGACCCGAGCGGCTACGGGCGTGCGCAACCCGATACGCACTGGGCGGCCCAGGGGCATCCCGATGGGGACGGGCCCGCCCAGGGGCCTCCCGGTGGGGACGGCGCGGCCCAGGGGCCTCCCGAACTCCTGTGCGTCGCGGCGTTCAAGGAGTACAAGGGGATTCCGGTGCTGCTGGAGGCGTGCAGGCTCCTGGTCCGGCGGAAGGTCCGGTTCCGCTGCGACCTGGTGGGCGACGGTCCGCTCCGTCCCCAGATCGAGCGGGCCATTCGCGAGCTCGACCTGGACCAGGTGGTGCACCTGCGCGGGGCCGTGCCCCAGGACACGGTGACGGGCATGCTCCGGCACGCGTCGGTCCTGGTGCTGCCCAGCGTGGTGGCCCGGGACGGGCAGATGGAAGGGATACCGGTGGCCCTGATGGAGGCGCTGGCCGCCGGCGTGCCGGCGGTGGCGTCGTCCCTGTCGGGGATCCCTGAGCTGGTTCACCACGAGGTGAACGGTCTCCTCGTCCCGCCCGGGGACGCCAACGCCCTGGCTTCCGCCCTGGAACGGCTACTGGACGACCCGAATCTGGCCCGGGTCCTGGGCGAGCGTGGGCGGGCCACGGTCCACGACTCGTTCCGGCTCGACGGCTGCGTGTCGCAGCTCCTGGCCGAGCTCGACCGCGTCGTGCCGCAGCCCGACCCGGCACTGGCGGACGAGCTCCGCGCCGTGTGCCGCGCCATCGGGCACCAGGGCGCCATCGGGGTTCGACGGGTCCAGGAGCGGCGGGACTCGCGGGTGGTCGAGTTGATGCTCGCCGGCGGGGTCGCACCGCGGGAGCTGGTCCTGAAGACGCAGCGGTCACGGAGCGGCGAGTCGGCACCCGCCGCCATCAGGGCCCGCCACGAGTTCCAGACGTTGAAACGGCTGAGCGATCGACTCGACGGAGCCGGTCACGGGGGCCATCAGGGCTCCTCTTCTGGCGGGCCGGTGCGGCGGCACGGCGTGCCTCGACCCCTCCACCTGGACGAGAGCGGCGCCTCCGTGCTCATGGAGCGGTGCCCCGGCACGGCGCTCGACCACCTTGTCCGGACTTGCCGCTGGGGCGGCGACGACGTGCTGGCCCGTTTGGACCGCGACCTGCGCGACGCCGCCGCCTGGCTCCGGAGCTACCACCAGGAGACCCGGCGGCGAGACCGGCCGGATCCCTACCTGGACCGGCTGCTGGAGACGGCCGCCGCCGACATCAGTCGGTCCGGCCGCTTCAGACGATCGGGCGCCCGGCGGCTGGCGGAGCGTCTCGAACGTCTTCGTGACGCCGTTGGCCCGGCCGCGCTGCGGGTGGTCGATCGCCACGGCGACTTCTGGCCCGGCAACGTCCATGTCTCCGACGACGCGGTCACGGTGATCGACTTCGAAGGGGCCCGGCCCGGCCTGGACTACGAGGACGTGGTCGGCTTCCTCACGGAGTTGGAGCCGTTCCTGGCGTTCCCGGTCCGGCGGCGTACGCGGGCCGCGCTGAGAACGGCCTTTCTGGACGGCTACTTCGCCGACGGGGCAGTGGACACGGCGGCGCTGGAGCTTGTCCAGACGGCCACCGCGCTGGCCGCGCTCGCCCGCGACCGGGAACGGGAACCGTCGCCCCTGATCGCCCGCTTCCGGCCCGGCGCCTGGCGGCGTCGCCGGGCGCTGCTCCGCCTGGTCCAGCGTGGCCATCGATGACATCCGCGGACGGGTCGATCGGCCAGCTGGCGGCCCGCGGTGCCGCCTGGACCTTCGGCGCGACGGCCGGCGCGCGCGTCGCCGCCCTCGCGGGCATTGCCGTCCTGGCGCGGATCCTGGCACCGGATGACTTCGGCCTGGTAGCCTTTGCCCTGGTCTTCATCGTCTACACCGAGACGATCGGTGACCTGGGTACGGGCGCCGCCCTGATCCACTGGAAGGACCGGGAGCAGGACGCCGCCCGGGTCACCTTCTGGGTGAACCTGGCCATGGGCGCCCTCTGGTTCCTCGCCATGATGGCGATGGCACCCTTCATCGCCGCGTTCTTCCGCAACCCGGAAGCCGAGCCGGTACTCCGGGCGCTGGCGTGGACATTCCCCATCAAGGCCCTGGGCAACACCCACGACGCGCTCCTCCAGCGCCGGCTAAAATTCCGCGCACGGGCGCTGCCTGACCTGGTGCAGGCGATTTCGAAGATGCTCGTGGCAGTTCCCCTGGCGCTCCTCGGCTTCGGCGCATGGAGCCTGGTGTGGGGTCAGCTCGTGAGCCTGGCACTATGGACCGGGCTGCTGTGGGTGATGCTGCCGTGGTGGCCGGGGCTCCGCCCACCCCTCGACATGCTCCGGCCCATGCTCCGGTACGGTCGGGGCATCATCTCGGTCAACATGCTCGCGGCCGTGGTCCACCATGCCGACCTCGTCATCGTCGGCCGCATGCTGGGAGCGGCGGCCCTCGGCTTCTACCAACTGGCATACAAGATCCCGGAGATGACGGTGGTCCTGCTCGTCCGGGTCGCGAGCCGGGTCGTATTCCCTGCATTCTCACGACTGAATGCCCTGGGCGGCGTGACCGCTCTGAGGACGGGATACCTGGCGGCTTTGCGGTACGTAGCCCTCCTGGCGGTTCCGGCGGCCGTGGGCCTGAGCGTGCTGGCCGAACCCGCGGTCCTCACCGTCTTCGGGCCAGCCTGGGCTCCCTCGGTCCCGATCCTCCGGGCACTGGCCCTGTACATGGGGCTGCGGGCCATCGGCACCAACGCGGGCGACCTGTTGAAGGCCACCGGCCGCCCCGGGACGCTGGCGCTGCTGGCGCTGGGCAAGGCGGTGCTCCTGGTCCCGGTGCTGTGCCTGGTCGGCCCTCTCGGCGCCGCGGCCGTAGCCACGAGTCTGGCAGCCGCCACGGCAGCGTTCACCATGGTGGACCTGCTGGTGGCTTGCCGCCTCACGGGCCTCACCGCCCGGGACCTGGCCCGGTCGCTTCGCCCCGCTGCGGTCGGCTCGGTGGCAATGGTCCCGGTCCTGGCCGCCTGGTCCTGGGCGGCCTCGGAAATGGCACCAGCGGTCCACCTCGTTGGCGGCGTCGCGTTCGGCGGGACGGTCTACGCCGTGGTCGTCCACCTGCACGACCCGGACGTGCTGCGAGCGATACGCGCGAGCCTGGGCCTCGGTGGGGAGCCCATGGCCGCGCCGACCCGGATCACGGAGGTTGCCCGATGAGCGGAAATGGCTCCACCCCCACGGTCGGCACGCCCCGTCCGACGATCAGGATGGGCGAGGTCGGCCGATTCCTGGTGCCGGTGGATCAGGAGGACATCGTCGCCTGGTTCCTCCGGCATCTGTTCCTGGGCCAGAGCTTCCGGGAGAGGCTGGCCATCACCGCCGGGGCGGGGCCGAGACCCGGCTGGCTCGGACGACTCGTCTTCGACCGCTGCTGGACCCTGGAGCCGCCCCTGGGTGCCGCGCCGGCGGGCGGTGCGCCAGAGGGGCGGGAGGACTGGGCCCCGCTGCTCGCCCGCAGCGGCGCCGCCTTCTCCACGCCGGGCAGCCCGCTGGGCACGCCGCCAGACCCGGGCCGCTGCATCTTCGTCCGCGACCGCAGAGGGACCGGCCGGGGGCATCTCATAGCCTTCGTGTTCGGTGCCCGGGGCCGGGGTCCCATCGCCGTCGCCAAGATTCGTCTCGCCACTTCGGGAAGCCCGGCCCTCCGTGCCGAGTGGGACGCGCTGCGCCGCTTGCGCGCCCGGCTGCCGACTCATCTTGCCAGCGGCATCCCGCGGCCAATGGCGTACCGGCGACGGTCAGGGGTGGACGTGCTGGTGGAGGCGCCACTTCCCGGTCGGTCGGGCGTGGTCGAGCTTTACGAGAGCCTCAACCCCCGTCGGCTACCTTGCCGTCACCTGGACGCGGCCCTTGGCTGGATCATGGCGTTCCAGGAGGGGACCAGCCACGGTGAACAACGATATCAGCCCCCGCGGCACCTGCTGGGTGATGGCGGGATCGACGAGCCGCCGTGGCTTCTCGAGCTGCGGGAGCGGTGCGCACGAGCCGTGGTCCCGGGTACGGCTGTGCACGGGGACTTCCGCATCGGCAACATCCTGCTTCGGAGAAGGGCTCACTACGGGCAGACACCACAGGTCGGCGTGGTCGACTGGGAGCGCTTCCGTCCCCTGGGTTCTCCGTTCACCGACGTGTTCGACCTCGCCATCACCTATGCCCTGGGATTCCCCTGGTCGCGCTCACGACGGTGGCCGCCGCTACGAGCCTTCCGGTTGGGCTTCCTCGAAGAGAACGCGGTATCCCGGGAGCTGCGGGCGTTCCTCGTGGCATACTGCGAACGGACCGGGACGGACCCGCGGCTCCTCGAGTCCCTCGCCCGGGTCCACCTGCTGGAGCGGGCTCGCCAGGGCCCGAACCCGGACATCTGGCTTCAGCTCGAGCGACTTCTTGCCCGGGCCGAGCGCTCTATCGTGAGTGCCCCATGAAATCTCTCGTCCTGATCAGCGGACTGCCCCTGGGTGGGGCGGAGACCGTGACGGCGGCCTTCCTGTGCCGGCTCGCGGCACAGGGGCGCCCGGTGCCGCTATGCACCGTGACAGCGCGCCACGATGGCCCGCTCGTGGCCCGGCTCGGCGATGCCGGAGTCCCGCGCTTCGACCTGGGCGCCCGTCGACTGGCCGATCCCTCCGCCCTGCGGCGGCTCATCCGCCTGCTGCATCGGGAGCGGGTGGGTCTGGTGCACGCGCACGGCCAGGACGCGTCGATCCTGGCAGCGACGGCCCGGCGGCTGGACGGGTTCCGGCTGGTGATCACACGGCATGTCGTGGACGAGCCCGCTGACGACTGGCGCCAGCGTCTGCGGGTCCGGGCGGCGCTCCACGCGATACGTCGGTCCGACGCTCCCGTCGCCGTGTCGAGGGCCGCGGCCCGCAGACTCGCCGAGCTGGTACCGGCCACGGAAGGGCGCATCCGCGTTGTCACGAACGGGATCGACCTGGCGCTCTATGACCGGCCCGAGCTCCGGGAGGCGCGGGACGGAATCCGGTTCTCCCTGGGGCTCGAGCCTGACGAGCCGGTGTTCCTCGTGCCGGCGGTGCTCCGGCCCGGGAAGGGGCACTACGTGCTTCTCGACGCCATCCCTCGGATCCGGGCCCGGGTCCCCCGAGCGTGCATCCTCCTGGCCGGCGACGGCGAGCTCGAGCACGATCTGCGCGCCCGCGCCGCGGTCCTCGGCCAGGCCGTCCGCTTCCTGGGACGGCGTGACGACATGCCGGCCCTCCTGGCCGCGAGTGACCTGGTCGTGCTCCCGTCACTGGCAGAAGCGCTGCCGACGGTCCTCATGGAGGCCGCCGCGGCCGAGCGGCCGGTGGTGGCCACGCGGACGGGCGGCACTGCGGAGGTGGTGGAGGACGGGGTCACCGGGCTGCTCGTCCCACCGGGCGATCCCGTGCAACTGGCCGATGCCGTGGCCTCTCTGCTGACGGACGTCCGCCGGGCCCGGGCCATGGGCGATGCGGGGCGCCGCAAGGCGACCGAGAGCTTCGGGTTGGACACGCAGATCGAGCGGACGCTGGAGCTATGGGAAGAGGTTGGAACGGGAGGCGCGGCGCCATGAAGGTGATCTGGAGTCTGCCCGTGCGCGGCGAGCGCCTCGACTCCAGCCGGGGCGACCTGGTGCGGGCGCGCAGCCTGATCGACGCACTCCGCCAGGAGGGCCACGATGTGCGGGTGGTCGAAGCGGAGGCCGCCACGGCTACGGCCGCCGCCACGAGCGTGTACCGGCGCTTCGTCCGCAGGCTGCTCCCCCGCCGGATCGCCCTGGTCCTCCGCGACATCGGCCGCACGGTGCACGGCTTCGCCCACGGGACCAGGGTCGCGGCCGCCGTGCGGGAGCACCAGGCCGACCTGATCGTGGAGACGCAGGTCCACTTCGCCGCGTCAGGAGCCAGGGCGGCCAGGCGCACCGGTGTGCCGCTCGTGCTCGACGACTGCTCTCCTCCGGACGAGGAGCGAGCCCTCGGAGCGGGGCTCCATCAACTGGCCCCCGTCCTCTTCCAGCGCCAGATCGCGGCGGCAAGCTGCGTGGTGGTCTCGTCGTCCCAGCTCGCCCGCCTGCTACAACGGGAGGGAGCGCCGGCCCGGAGCATCCGAATAGTCCCCAACGGCGTGGACACGGCGGCGCACACCCGATCCGCCACCCGGCGCGCCGCAACCCGCAGGGCACTGGGCGTGGGGTCACGGTGTGTGGTGGCGTTCGTGGGCTCGTTCCAGCCGTGGCACCGGACGGACCTGCTGGTCCGGGCCCTGGAGCGGCTCGAGGACCCGGCGGGCTTTCGGGTCGTGCTGGTAGGCGAGGGGCCGGGCCTGGAGCCGACTCTGAGCCTGGCCGACGCCGTTGGCGTGGCCGCCCATATGAAGGCAATGGGTCCTCTGCCCGCCCCCGACGTCGCTGCTCTCCTGGCGGCCTGCGACATCGGCGTTCTCCCGGGGACCAACGACTATGGCCAGCCCATGAAGCTCCTCGAGTACGCCGCAGCGGGCCTGCCGGCCGTGGCGCCGAATCTCCCGCCCGTGCGGGCGTGCCTGGTACCGGAACGGACCGGGCTGCTCTTCCCCGCGGACGACGCCGCGGGGCTGGCGGCGGCGCTCCAACGTCTCCGTGACCGGCCCGCGCTCCGTCAGACCCTGGGCGCGGCTGCCCGGGAGCGCGTCCTGCGGGATGGCTCCTGGAACCGTCGCGCCCGCGCGCTGATCAGCGACGCCACCCCAGCCCGGGCCACTGCCTCATGAGCGCCTCACTCTGGCTCTTCGCCGCCTCGCTCGGCCTGACCTTCTACATCTACGCGGGCTACCCCGCGCTCGTGGCGCTGCTGGCACGGGTGCGACCCCGGCCGGTGCGCAGGGCACCGATCCGCCCGGCGGTCACGGTCATCATCCCTGCCTTCAACGAGGCGGCGGTGATAGAGGCCAAGATCCGCAACACGTGGGCCCTCGACTACCCCCCGGATCAGCTCGAGGTCGTGATCGTGTCCGATGGCTCCACGGATGAGACAGAGGCGATTGTCCGCCGGCACGTGGGCCCGAGGCTGCGTCTGCTGACACAACGGCCTCGGGCAGGCAAGGCCTTAGCCCTCAATCGGGCCGCTCACGTGGCAGCCAACGAGATCCTGGTCTTCACCGACGCGAACATAGAGCTCCGGTCCGACGCACTGGCGCGCCTGGTAAAGAGTTTCGCGGACCCGGAGGTGGGCGGCGTCGCCGGCAACAAGCTCTACCGGCCCGCCGACACCGACGATGGGACCGGACGCGGAGAAGGATCATACTGGCGGTTCGATAGCTGGCAGAAGCTGTGCGAGAGCCGGGCAGGCAACATCTTCGCGGCCGATGGAGCGCTCTACGCCGTCCGGCGCGACCTCTACGTCCCCATCCAGGACCCGGCCCAGGCTGACGACATGGCGATCTCGGTGCAGATCGTCCTACAGGGGCGCCGGCTGGTCTTCGAGCCGGAGGCGGTAGCGTACGAGGACGCGCCGGGTGACCGGTTCCAGGAGTTCGGCCGCAAGGTGCGGATCACCAATCACAGCATGCGCGCGCTGCTGAACCTGCGCGGGAAGCTGTGGACATCGGGCTTCTACTCGGTTCAGCTCCTGTCCCACAAGCTCTTGCGGCACCTGTCCCCGGTCCTGCTGTTGACCGTGCTGGCCTCCAGCGGCATCCTCGCCCTCTCGCACCCGCTGTTCCAGCTCGCCCTCGCGGGCCAGCTGGGGCTCTACGGCCTCGGGGGTTTCGGGCTCCTGCTGGGCCGGGGCACCAGCCATGGCAGCCGATTGCTGGTCCTGCCAGGCTATTTCCTCCTCGTGAACGCGGCGGCACTGCGCGGCCTCGCCGCCGTCATCCGGGGGAGAAGGCTCCAGGTATGGAACCCTCGTGGCGAGAGCGCCGTCGCCCAGCCCGGGCAAGAGGCGGACGAGCCGGCCTCCGGACAGCGTGACGCGGCGGCGAGGATCGTTGGGTGCATCCTGGTAGCCCTGCTCCTCTGCCCCTGGCCGGCGCTCGGCCAGGCCCCGACACGACCCGAGCCGGACCGACCGTCGCCGAGCCTGTACATCGCCCTCAGCCTCGCCAGCATATACGATTCAAATATCGATTACATCCCGAACGCCTTCCCCACCTACGGGGCCCTGGCCGGGATCGACGGACGCTTCCTCAGCCGGCCCGACAGGCCGGCCCTCCGTCTCGAGTACTCCGCCCACGTCCAGAGCTATTCGAGGACGGACAAATGGGACCGGGTCAGTCAGCGCGGGCGAGCGGTGCTCGCCAGCCGCCTCGGGCAGTCGTGGACGGCGGATCTCATGTCCAGCTTCTCACTCCTCGGCGCCACCGAGGACCGGGAGCTGGTCGACGAGCTGGTGGTCGGGCCGCGTATCGAATATCGCGGGAGCTCCGCGTCCGTGCAGGTCTCCGGCGGCCAGCAGTTCCGTCGCGACCGGGGCGGGGGCCTGGACACAAAGGCCGATTTCGGGGCCGTCGAGCTGCGCGGCAGGCTGGCCGGCCTCCATGGCTGGGGCATGAGCTATCTGTACGAGAGCGTGGACTCGGAGGACCCGGGGCGACGCAGTAGCCGGTCGACCTACGGCGCGCGGTACAGCCGGGGGATGTTCACCCGCGGCTGGCTCGGTGTCGGGCTCCGCTATCGCGCGCAGCAGTATCCCGAGCGGATGGTCCGACTGGATGACCGGGAGGTCCCGCGCCAGGACCGGGGCTGGCAGGTCTCCGGGACCTGGGTAACGAATCTGCGACCGGGCCCAGAAGTGATCCTCTATTACCGTTACGAATCCCGCCAGTCCAACGTGGTTTGGGCCCAGTTCGACGCGCATAACATCACGCTCTCGCTGCGCCAGCCGATCTCCTTCGGCGGGTCCGGCAGGGGAGCAGCGCTGGCGTCCGCACCGCCGCCAGCGGCCAAACAGTCACCCCCGGCGCCGGCCCATCCCCGAGTCATCCAGGTCGGCCTCGGCGCTCAGCAGGTCTGCGCCTTGCTCGAGGACGGCAGCGCGCATTGCTGGCGTGCTGGCCGGGCAGTGGCGGACACCTCCGCGGGCAGGGCCATCAGCCCAACTCTCCGCTTCTCGAGCGTTGCCATCGGAGCCAGTTTCTCCTGTGGCATCACCGATGCCGGCCGAACGTACTGCTGGGGAGAAAGCGATAGAAGCGGGCCCAGGGAGCTGCGGACGACCCTTCGCTTCGCGTCGCTGGCTGCCGGCGGCGCCCACATCTGCGGGCTCACTGCCGACGGCCGCGCCCACTGCTGGGGCAGCAACCAATCAGGCGCGCTCGGGAGCGCCAGCCCCGATTCGCCCCTGCCGGTTCCCGTCGCCGGCGGACACCGGTTCCGCCTCCTCACCGCCGGGTGGCAGCACACCTGCGGCCTTACCGGAGGCGGGGCGGCGTATTGCTGGGGCGCAAACCAGCAGGGGGAGCTCGGCGCGCTGTTCACCTCCCGCGGCCAGACTCCCGCCCTGGTCACCGGTGGCCACCGGTTCGCCAGCCTCAGTGCCGGTGGCGGCCATACCTGTGGCGTTACGACGGAAGGCTCGGTGCTCTGCTGGGGCGCCAACGCATGGGGCCAGCTCGGGAACGGGTCCACCACACCCAGGCGCGAACCCGTCGCCATTCGCTCCGACCACACCTTCGTCGACGTCAGCGCGGGGGTCGAGCACACCTGCGCACTGACCCGGCAGGGAGAGCTCTACTGCTGGGGACGTAACGAGCGCGGCCAGTTGAACGGGCACAGTGACGCTGCCATCCAGTCGACGCCGCTGCGCGCCGGAGGCGGCGCCCGGTTCCGGGCCATCGTCACGTCCGGCGGCACCTGCGGTATCACCGTCGACCACCAGCTGCACTGCTGGGGCAATCGTAGCTGATCCACGTTTCGGCGCCTGGCGCCCGTCAGACCGCTCGCCTTCTCCGTGCCACTCGACGTTAGGCGCGTGGGAGATTCGAGGGCCGTCCGGTGCGATGTCACAGGAGAAGGCGGAGGCCGGCCGCGAGGACGAGGACGGCGATGGCGATGCGGAAGCCGCGCTCGCTCCAGCGTCGGAAGAGGCGGTCACCCAGGAACATGCCCAGGGGAAGGGCCGGGAGGGCGAGGGCGACGAGGCGGAGCAGGTCGGTGTCGACCTGGCCAGTGACGGTGTAGGTGCCGACCCGGGCGGCGGCGGTGACGAGGAAGATGGGGACGAGGAGGGCCCGAAACTCCTCCTTGGGGAGGCGGGTGCCGAACCAGAGGATGAGGGGCGGCCCGCCGACTCCTATCAGGCCGCCCGCGAGCCCTGCGCCGGCGGCTACGCCGTGGTCGGCGGCGAAACTCCGGGATGCTGGCGGTGGGGCGGACGAACCGTCTTTCGGTGCGCGCAGGACGACGACGAGCATCCACGTGCCGAATCCGGCTACGCCGGCGCCGACGGCGCGGGCCAGGGCGGCGGCGGGTACGTGGGGGAGGAGGAGTCCTCCGACGATGGCGGCGGCGGCCATGGTCGCGGCGAGCGGGCGCCAGGGTGTTGCGGCGCGTCGTCGGCGGTCGAACCAGGCGACGGCGAGGCCGCCCAGGAGGTCGATGAACGCGGCGAGGAGGACAGCGGTCAGCGGCCCCACCACGAGGCTGCCAAGAGAGACCACGACCAGGGCGGGCCCGAACCCGGTGGCGGCCTTGACGGCGAAAGCCATCAGGACGATGGTGCCCATGGCCAGCGCGTCGGCAGAGAAGAGCAGCGTCGCCATCCTTGTAGGTCGGGTCGCGGTGACGCGGAAGGTAGGCGCCGCTCGGCGGCTCCGACAGGCCGCGGGAGCCGGAGAGAATCGAACGACGTCGTGCGCGCCCACGGCACGATCCTCGCCCACGAGTCTGCAGCTGTCCGCCCGCACGAGGAGCGATCGATGGACGCCGTTTCGTTCGAGGAGGAGCGACGAGAGCGGAGCACCGCCGAGTTGCCTGAGCTACGTGCCCTGGTCACGGGCGGGAGCGGCGTCATCGGCAAGGCGCTGATCCCAGGCCTCCTGGACGCCGGTTACCAGGTCCGTCTGCTGGGCCGGAGCGCGGAGCGCACTGTGGCCGACTGGCCGGAGCGGGCGGTAGAGCCTTGGTCCGCAAACGTCGCCGATCCCAAATCCCTCGAGGGGGCAGCGGATGGGTCCGACGTGGTGATCCACGCCGCCGGGATCGTGGCCGAGTCGTCCGCCGACGCTACCTTCCGGAAGGTGAACGTTGAGGGCACGGCCAACATGGTCCGGGAGGCGGAGCGTGGGGGCGTCGGCTGGTTCATCTATCTGTCGTCGCTGGGCGCCGACCGCGGGAGCTCGGGCTACCATCGGTCGAAGCGGGAGGCGGAGTCGCTGGTGGAGGGCTTCCGCGGCGCATGGACCATCCTCCGCCCCGGCAACGTGTACGGCCCGGGCGACGACGTGATCTCCTCCCTCCTGCTGCTGGTCCGCAGCTTCCCGGCGGTGCCGGTGGTGGGCGGTGGGGACCAGTCGTTCCAGCCCATGTGGACGGAGGACATGACGGCCGCCGTGGTGGCCACGCTCCGGCGTGACGACCTGGCGGGCCGGACCCTGGAGCTGGCGGGCACGGACCGCACCAGCATGAACGACCTGCTGGACCGGCTCCAGCGGCTCGAGGAACGGGACCCGCCGCGGGTCTCCGTCCCTGCCGCCCTGGCCGACGTGGCCGCCCGGGCCGCGGAGAGCCTGCCGCTGGCCGAACTGATCCGGCGAGTCGCGGGCGTGGACTTCCCGCTGGATCCGGCCCGGGTGGCCATGCTCCAGGAGGAGAGCGTGCTGGAGTACGCTGAAAACGACCTGGTGCATGTGCTCGGCGTCACGCCGGTACCGCTGGACGACGGGCTCCGCCGTCTGGCGGCGGCCATCCCCGAGCGGCTCCCCGAGGATGGCGCGGGGCCACTCCAGCGGAAGCGGTTCAGCGCACTCATCGCGGACGCGTCCATGAATGCCGAGCAGCTCATGACCTTGCTTCGTCGCGAGCTGACGGACCTCCTGCCCGTCGACTTCCTGGACGGGCCGGCCGGTCGCGCCGTGGAGGCCGGCGACACACTCCGCCTCCGGCTCCCGGGCCGTGGCCACGTGGCGGTGCGGGCGGTGCGGGCGACGTCGGAGGAGGTGGTGCTGGCAACCGTGCAGGGCCACCCGCTGGCGGGCCTGGTCCGGTTCACCGCCGAGGTCCAGGCGGAGACGCTCGAGTTCATGATCGAGGTGCACGCCCGGGCCTCCGGGCTCTACGACCTGTTCCTCATGGCGGCGGCGGGCGAGGGGATCCAGACGTCGGCGTGGGAGGAGGCGGTGCGCCGCGTCGTCGACCGGAGCAAGGGCCGCGCGCCCGCTGGCGTGCAGGTGGAGCGGGCAGAGTTGGACGAGGAGGAGGCGCGCGCCGTCCAGGCGTGGGCGGCAGGCCTGGTCCGGGAGCGGAAGGCGGGGGCGTAGGCCTCCCGCTGAGGCGGCGGGTGGCTGCGGGGACGAGGATGCGACGGCTCCCGTCAGGACCGCCCGTCGAAGGCGCGCCGGAGGGCGGAGCGGGCGGCCAGCTGCCCGCACATGCCGTGGACGCCGCCGCCGGGGGGTGTGGAGCTGGAGCAGAGAAAGAGGCGGCGGTTGGGGGTGGAGTAGGGGTCGAGACGGGGCGCGGGCCGGGCCAGGAACTGCCACAGGGTGTTGGCGCCGCCGCCGATGTCGCCGCCGATCATGTTGGCGTTGTAGGCCTCGAGCCCCGCGGCCGTGCGGGTGTGGCGGGCGCGGATCAGGTCCCGGAAGCCGGGGGCGAAGCGCTCGACCTGGGCCTCGACGGCGGGTGTCATGTCCAGGTCCGAACCGTGGGGCACGTGGCAGTAGGCCCAGCCAGTGTGGCGGCCGTCCGGGGCTCGGCCCGGGTCGAAGATGCTCTGCTGGGCCACCAGGACGAAGGGTCGTTCCGGGTGCCCGCCATCCCACGCTTCCTTCTCCGCCTCCGCCACCTCCTCCCAGCTCCCGCCTACGTGGACCGTCCCCGCCTGCCGGCACGCCTCGGAGGCCCAGGGGATGGGCCCGTCCAGCGACCAGTCGATCTTGAAGGCGCCGGGACCGTACCGGAACCGCTGGAGACGGCGCCGATAGCGGGCCGGGAGCTCGGTCCCAGCTATGTCCAGGACCTGCCGGGGCGTGAGATCGAAGAGGACCGCCCGGCTCGGCGGGATGTCCGCCATGCTCCGCGCCGGGCACCCCGTCCGTATCTCACCGCCCAGCTCCGTCAGGTACGCGGCCATGGCGTCCACGATGGCCTGTGACCCGCCCCGGGCCGCCGGCCAGTCGGCGGCATGGGCCGCCAGCATGAGGGCCACCCCGAACGACGCGCTGGCAGCGAAATCCAGCGGGATGAAGGAGTGGGCCGCGCAGCCGGCGAACAGGGCCCGGGCATGGCGTCCCTCGAACCGGGAACGCAGCACCGACTCGGCGGAGCGGATGGCGGTGAGGCCGAACCGGGCCATGAGGAGCGGGTGCCGTGGGAGGCGGATCGGCCGGAGGATGCCGGCCAGGAGGTCGTCGGACCGGTCGACGAAGGGTCCCATGAGGCGGTGGTAGGCGCGGGCGTCGTCACCGAGACCGCGGGCGGTCTCCTCCAGGGACGGCTGGAGGACGGCCGCAGTGCCATCGTCGAACGGGTGGGCCAGTGACAGCTCCGGCCTCACCCACTCCAGCCCGTAGCGCTCGAGCGGCACGGAGCGGAAGAAGGGCGAGACCACGCCCATGGGGTGGATGGCCGCGCAGATGTCGTGGACGAAGCCCGGCTCCGTCACCTCCTCCGACCGGGCGCCGCCACCGATCCGATCCCGAGCCTCCAGGACCAGGACACCCACGCCCGCCCGCGCAAGCTCGATCCCAGCCGCCAGGCCGTTGGGCCCAGCGCCGACTACGACCGCCTCATGCATGGCCGGCCGGGCATGCAACTACGGGACCGGAGGACCGCCTGCGCCGGGCGGGCGACGACCGCAGTTAATCGATCACCAGCTGCGCGTTCTGGCCCCCGTGGCCATTGAACACGTGCTCGTACTCGTACGTGCCCGGGGCCTCAGGGCACCACCAGTCCCGAGGCCAGCCCCATGGCCGCGGCCGCGGTGGCGCGACTCACCTCGGCCACGAGCCTGTGGTCGATGACCTCCAGGATATCGCTGGGCTGGTGGTAGTGGGGGTTGCCCAGGATAGGATAGGAGCCGATGCCGCCGACGATATCTCCGAAGGCGTCGTAGAAGGCCTGGGCGTCTGTGCCGCGGACGTACCTGGCGTCATAGGTGATGAGGTCGCTGAAGAGGATGGCGGCCGCGTGCTGGAGGTCCCGGATCTGATCGTTCGAGTAGCGGACGGTGTTGTCCAGGCGGTGGCTGGGCGTCCATCCGAACATGTCGTTGTTGATGACGGAGGCGATGTCGTCTCCGTTGTTGGTGGCGCGGCGTACGAACTCCCGGGCGCCCAGCAGCCCGGCCTCCTCGCCGGTGAGGAAGGCGAACTGAATGGTCTCGGCCTGGGGCCGGTTGGCCAGGACCCGTGCCGCCTCCAGGAGCGCGGTGGTCCCGGAGTTGTTGTCGTCGGCGCCGGCGCTCCGCTGCACGGAGTCGAAATGGCTACTGATGACGTGGCTGCGCCCTGGCCTCTCGGTGCCCCGCAGGGTGGCCACCACGTTGGCGGTCCTGTGGCCGGCCCGCGGCTCGAACCACTGCAATTCGGGTTCGTAGCCCATGTGTCGTAGGGCGTCGGCCAGGTAGTGCACGGCCAGGATGTTGCCCGGCTCGGTGATCCACTTGGAGCCCATGTGGTAGAGGGCGTGGGCGTGGTCGTAGATTCGGCCCACGTCCACGTCGGCGACCATGTGGCGCACCTGGTCCTGGATGGGTGCGAAGAGTCGTCGCCCGTGGTCCCGTAGCGCCTCCTCGGCCGCCAGGTTCTGGCGTACGCGGGCCAGGACCTCGTCTCGTGTGACTGGCCGGTCCAGGTCGATGACGAAGATGCCGCGCTCGGCCACCAGGGTGTTCCCATCCCGGTGGGCCGAGACCAGGACCCGGTTTGCGTCGGGGGTGGGTTCCCATTCGTAGAGCGGTGCCAGGGTCCTGAGGGTGTTGTTGTGGAACAGCCGGACCCGCCCGCGCTGGTCCCGGCCCGGCAGCGGGTCGGCAGCCATGGCGGCCACCCGGTCCCCGTCCAGGTCGTACAGGTAGGCACGCCGGTACCTGGACTCCCCCATGAGGCCCACGAGCAGGGACTCACTGATGAAGTGGGGGAACTGGTCGTGCTGGATCTCGCGGGTAACCCGTTCCGCGCTCCCGCTCCCGTCAGTCGGGGCGACGAAGATCTGCCACGAGTCACGGGGCATGAGCTGGAAGGCCACCTGCCGCCCGGACGGCGACAGCGCCGGATTCGTGAGCGGCAGGGTGCTTCGCGTGACCTCCACTGGCCGGGCGTCGCCATCCAGCGGCTGCGTCATCAGCCGGGTCAGCGCTGGCCGGCCCCGCCGGTCTGCGCCCACCTCCGCGTCGCCCCGGCGGAATTCCGTGGGCACGGCCTCCCGGCTCAGGTAGGCGACGGTGGACCCGTCGGCGGAGACGGCGGGCGAGGCGCCATCGATGCGGGCCACGACGCGGCCGGAGGGCACCTCGACGACCGCGAACTGGTCGCCGCTCACCGTCTGGAGGATCCGCCGCTGCCCCACCGGCGTCACGACGCGGGCGTCCGTGCCCAGCCGTGGTGCCAGCGCCCGAGGCTCACCGCGCTCCGGGACCAGGTACAACCCGGCCCGGCCCGGGCTGGCGGGGTCGGCGCCCACGAGGACCAGCGAGCCGTCGCCGGTGAAGAGGAGCCCCAGGCGGTGGGGTCCCGGGGCCGGCCGCTCCCGCTCCTGGCCCGTGCTCAGCTCCCGTACCATGATCCTGGCCGCCTCCGCCTCGAGCCGGGCCAGCTCCGCCCGGGCCGCCCTGACCGCCGCGAAGTCGCGGGCCGCCATGGCTGCCTGCTCCGCCGCCCGTGCCGCCGTCAGCGCCCTGGTCTCGGGCACCTGGAGGTAGGCGACGCTGTTCCCGTCAGGCGAGACCGCGGCGCCCCTGCCGTCCAGGACCGCCACCTCGCGCACCGACTCGGGCCCGACCTCCACCAGGTGGGTCGTGGCAACGGACCCGGAGCCCACTTCGTAAATGGCTATGGCGCCGTCAGGGCTCCAGCGGAGGGCGTGCCCGTCCGGGGCCAGTTGGCGGACGCGGTACTTCTCGCCCGTCAGCATCGCCACCCGGCCGACCAGCGCCTCGCCGCCCGGCGCGACCAGGACGCGCTCGGCGTGGCGCAGCGCCGCGGGATAGTCGCCCCTGTCCCAGGCGAAGTAGGCAGAGTCGTACTGGGCCCTCAGGGCGAGCGGAACGTCTGCCGCCTGGGCGGCCGCCACGGCAGGGAAGGCCATGGTGATGCATAGTACAGCGAAAGCGAGTCTTTGCAGCATATCTCCACCATCTCCGCGGGACCAGGTATCCGGGTTCCAATTTTGCCGGGACCGGGTCTCCCGTTTTCTGATTCTTGCGCCCGTTCGATACGGTTCGGGCGGGGTCACAATTCTAACCACGGAGGCGGTGGTGGGACCAGCCGGGCCGTGACCAGCGGGCCGTGACCAGCGGGTCCGGGAGCACGGTCCGGTCCGGCGCAGCTACTGTGGGGTGTCGCGGCTGAAGTGGGTCAGGAGCCCGCGGTGCGGCCGCGCCTCAGGAAGGCGGTGATCAGGGTGGCGGGTAGCAGCAGGAGTCCGAGAGCGCCGGAGCCCAGGAGGAAGAAGGCGATGCCGGTGGCGTGGGTCGACTCCCGGATCCTGAATGAGAGGACCACGGCGGTGGTGGCGACGGCGGCCATGAGCCAGGCGGCCCACGGCCCGGCATAGCCGACGACCAGCAAGCCGGCCAGGGCCAGGGCGGCGATGGTGACTGCTATGCTGGTTGCCGTGTTTCTCAACCGCGGTCGCTCGAGGAACGCGGGTGGGAGGAAGGCTCCCACGCCACACAATGCCAGGGTTACCACCGCGGCTGTTGCTCGGAACCAACCTGCTGCCTCCGGGATCATGCCGACGGTCACGGTCACGGTCAGGATCGCGGCCGCACCCCAGATAACCGTGACGGCCACGCCCGCCAGGAGGGCCAGGGCGGGCTCGAGGCGACCAGCCCGCCAGGGTCGGTCGTCTTCCCGGGCCAGGGCCTCCGCCGCCTCCTCCAGGAGCGAGGTGAGCGGGTGGCGAGAATCATGGGCCTGGGCCAGGAGCTGTCGGAACGAGCGTTCCATGCCCTGGAGCCGGACGGCCAGTCGAGCAGCTGCCACGTCGTAGTCCCGGAGTACGCGGCGATCCACACGTTCCGCCCTCTCCTGCAACGCCAGGCTGCCACCGGTCACGATGGACGAGCCGAGGAGGAAGAGGATGAACGGGATCAGCCCGATGGTGAGGGCCAGGGCGCCGGTCATGGCCCCGACCGTGAGCACATCCATGCCCGGCAGCATGGTGGAAGCGACGGCGTAGCAGCCCGTGGCGGTGACCACCCAGGTCGCCGCCAGGGCCAGACCCACGGGGATGCTCAGGAGTCGCCGGGACGTCCGGTGGATGGCGTGGGCCCGGACGGCCCCCGCGGCCACGCCCAGCAGCAGGGGCGCGAGGGCGAGGGATGCAGGGTGAAGCATGCTGGCAAAGCGCCACCACGGGTGCCCCCCGAAGTCCACCAGCGCCGGAGCGGCGAAGCGTGCGCCGAGCCAGAGCGCCGCGGTGAGGGCGGCCACCAGGAGGACGTCGACGGCCAGGGTGCCGAAAGCGGAGCCTTGCCGGTTCCGACTGTGCAGCTCCACGCGACGCCGCGCCTCGGCGGCCTCGGGCGCGATGAGGGGGAAAGCCTTTTCCAGCATGGGCCCGAGCCGCTCCTCGGACTCACCGATGAACCGTGCCGTCGACCTCAACGATGCCGCCGCCGTCTCGATACGCTGGAGCGAGGACCGGCGGTGGAGCTGCCGCCACCGCTGCCAGCAGTCCGCAGCCGCCCGCCACGCCCGGCCCTGGAGCCGGCAGATCCGTTCCAGGAGATCGCGAGCGGGGCTGGTGTCCGATCCCAGTCTCCTGGCGGCGAGCAACCAGCGTTCGATCCCGCCCACCCGCTCGGGCACGGCCACGTGGAGAGTGAGCACCAGGTCGCCGCGACCGCTGCCGTCGCGACGGGGCAGCCCTTGGCCGGGAACCCGTGACCTGTGGCCGGAGGCTGTGGCGGGCGCGACCTGCACAGAGTATTTGCGGCCGGGCAGCTCCAGGTCCGCGACGCCGCCGAGCACGGCCAGCTCGTAGGGGATGCGCCCGGTGGCGTAGAGGTCAGCGCCGTCCCGGGCCCAGCGCCGGTCCTCGGTGACGCGGGCCACGAGCCGCGGGCCGTTGGCCGATAACGCATAGAGCGACTCGCCGTCCGCAACGCCGCGGGGGATCAAGACTTCCAGCGGCTGCCCGCCGGGGGCGCGCCCGGAGCCGTCGCATTCGGCGCACACCAGGAGCGGGCGCCGTCCGGAGCCGTGGCAGCTCTGGCAACGCTCGGTCTGGATCCGGGGTCCCAGCACGGAGTTCTGAACGTTCCGCAGCCGGCCCGATCCGCCGCACGCCGTGCAGCGGACCTGTGCGGAGCCTTCTCGCCCGCCTGAGCCCGCGCAGCCGGAGCAGGGCGCGGAGACCTGGCGCCGCCCGCCACGCTCCACCTCGTGCCAGGTCACATCCACGGGGACTGACACGCTGCTGGCGTGCGCCGGCGCCGAGCGATCCGTCCTGGTCAGGTCCGCGGCCGCACCGAACTCCCGGGCGAAGATCTCTACCGCCTCCGCCAGCTGTACATCCAGCAGGTCGGTCGCCCGCTCCAGCAGGTCCCAACGCCCGGTCCGGTCGAATATGGGTCGGCGCTCCGGGTCCCGGAGCAGCGCATATGCCTGGCTGGCGCGGCGAAACCGTTCCGCAGCGTCGGCGTCGCCCGGGTTTCGGTCCGGGTGGGTCTCCAGGGCGATCCGGCGATAGGCTTGCTTGATGGCCTGCGGCGACGCATCCCGGGTGACCCCGAGCGCTGCGTACGGATCGAGCGTCGCCGAGGAGTAGGGCATCAGAGGGCCGGTGAGCCGGTCTCGCGTTCTATCCAGGCGCCCGAATCGTCATCGCTGCCAGCGGGCGGCGGCTCCCCCGCGTCGCCCACCTCCGAGCCCGCCTGTCCTGCGGCCTGCGGGCTCCGGGCTTCGGGTGCGCGCTCGGTGGCGCCTTGCTCCAACAGCCGGTCGGGCCGCTGTTTCTCCAGCACCTGCACGAACCGGGCTATGGGACTGCCATCGGCGAGGTCGTCCAGGGGCTTCATCACCCCCTCCAGGCGCTCCGTGGCGAGGCGCGCCAGCAGCCGCTTGGTGTCACCATCGATGCCCAGGATCCCGTCCACGGTGGAGGCAGCCGCCCTGGTGATATCGATCTCGCGCCGGAGCCGGGCCACCTCGTGGTCCAGCCGCTCCAGCCGCTTCGTGCGGCTGAGCCGCCGTGAGTTGCGGTCCCGGCTGTGCAGACTCAGCCGGTCCAGCCGCTCCTGGATGTGACCGGCCAGCTCGCGCCGGTCCTCCAGCTCGAGCCGGATCGCCTCCACGTCCACCAGCCCCAAACTGGTCACCTCCTTCAGAGCCGACTCGAGCCGCCGGGCCTGGTCGCTGACCAGCATGAGGTCCCGACGCAGACGCTGCACCTCCTCTTCCCGCTCCAGGTCCGTGAGCTCCAGGTCACCCAGCTCCGTGCGGATCTGGTCCTGCTGCTCATGGACCTTGTCCAACTGCTCGTGCAGAGCCCGGACCCGTTCTTCCAGCCCGTTCTTGGCAGCCACGTAGCGGTCCACGAATCGTATCGACTCGCTCTCACGGAGGGACGCGAGCTGCGACTCCAGCGTTGCGATCTGCTCGTACTTGGCGGCGAGCGCGTCTTCCTGGGCCGCGACCAGCTGACGCTGCGAGCGGATAGCCGCGACAATGGCGAGCAGCAGTACCAGCGCGAGAACGGAGGCGACGACCCACGGCAACATTTCGACGGTCACTGGCCTTCTCCGGTGGGAGTGGCTTCAGGAAACAGGCCTGGTCCTTACGGCGCCTGGCTAATTCTATGGGCAGTTCGACGTGCGCTCCGCTCAGGGGTCGAGCGTTGCGCGGGCGGTCGATAGGCCGCCGACGCCGAAGGTGATCCCAATGTAGGGATCTTGATGGGGGAGTTCAAGTTGTCTCTCCCTGCGGCCCTGGCAGCCGGCAGCCCTGGCAGCTTTCCGGTGACGTCAGGGGCATGGTGCGAGCGGTCGCGCGCCGCGCTATCTTCGCGCCATGGCCGCGATCCAGGCACTGCTGATCGCCGTGACCCTGACGGTGGGGACGGCGGCAGCGGCGGTGGACGCCACCGGCCGACGGGGGTACGGTGTCCTGAAGATGCTGGCGGCGTCGGGCTATCTCGCCCTCGCCGCGCATCTCGGCGCCCAGGACACAGCATACGGCCGGCTGATCCTGGTCGGGCTCATGCTGTCGTGGCTCGGTGACCTCTTCCTGGTCGGGCGCTCCGACCGCTGGACGCTTACCGGCCTCGGCTCCTTCCTGCTGGCGCACCTGGCGTATGTGGCCGCCTTCCTGGTCCTGGGGGTGGACCCGGTGCCGACGGCGGCCGGGGCCGTGGTGGTGGCGGTCACGGCCGGGGTCGCCCTCCGCTGGCTCATCGGCCGCGGGCTGCCCCACCGCATGCGGGTCCCGGTGGCCATCTACCTCCTGGCCATCGGCGCCATGGTGTCACTGGCGCTGGGGACGGGGCTGCCGGTCCTGGCGGCGGGAGCCGTGGCCTTCCTGGCCTCGGACTTCCTGGTCGCCCGGCAGCGGTTCGTGGATCCGTCCCCGGCCAACCGGCTGATTGGCCTGCCACTGTACCTGGCCGCACAACTGCTCATCGTGTCCTCGGTCTGAGGCTGCGCCGCTGTGGACCCGACCGCCGCTTCCGTTTAGGATTGATGGAAGTGACCTGCTAGAAATACTATTTTCGATCACCTTCAAGACCAGCTGGAGGCCCTGTCGTGAAACGAACTTTGGCCCGAGCCCGCATCCGGGCCATACTCCCCGTGGTGACGGCGGCCATTGTGAGCCAATCCCTCGCCGGGCAGACGCCGGACACCGCCGGTGCCGTGGCGGCGCTGGCGGAGTTCGAGGCGGCCTGCCAGCGGGCGGAGGCGCTATGGCCGGTGCCGCTCTGTGGTCCGGTGGTCCTGGTGGACCCGGCCACCCGCCTGGCGGTGGCGAACCGGCTCGACCCCGACAGCACGTTCGAGCCCCGCCACGCCGCCTGGGTGGGCAGCTGGCCGGAGGGCATGCCGGTGGCGAACACGGCCATCCAGTGGGGCGACGCGTGGTGGGCCATGGCCATGCTGCCACTCCGTGGAGACTTCTTCGGCCGGCTCCGGCTCCTGGCCCACGAGTCGTTCCACCGGATCCAGCCGGCGCTGGGCCACGACGTCTCCGACCCCATGGCCACCCACCTGGACGAAGAGGAGGGCCGGGTCTGGCTCCGCCTCGAGCTGCGGGCCCTGGCCCGGGCACTCGAGGCCGAAGACGACGAGGCCCGGGCAGCCACGCGGGACGCGCTGCTGTTCCGGCAGCTGCGGCACCGCCTGTTCCCCGGCGCTGCCGAAGTCGAGCGGCAGCTCGAGGCCCACGAGGGGCTGGCGGAGTACACCGGCGTCCGCTTTGCCCTGGACGCCACCGGCGAGCCGGTGGCGCGCGCCGCATCCCTGGTGGCCCGGTTCGAGGATACGCCCACCTACGTCCGCTCCCTGGGCTACGGCACCGGCCCGGCGCTCGGCCTCCTCCTCGACCGGCTCGCCCCGGGCTGGCGCCTCGACGTGGGGACCAGGCCGGACCTGGCGACCTTCCTCGCCGCCGCCACCGGCGCGCCCGCGACCCTTCCGGACGAAGCAGCCGACGACGCCTACGTCCTCCGTCGCGCCCACGCGTACGACCTCCAGACCGTCCGGGCGGAGGAGTGGCAGCGGGCGAACCGGATGGCGGGGCTCCGGGACCGGTACCACCGGGAGCTGGTCGAGGGCCCCGTCCTGAACCTGGAGCTGCCGGAGGGGCGGCTCATGTTCAACCCCAACACCGTCCTCTCCCTGGGAGAGCACGGCAACGTCTACCCCGGCGCGATCCTCCTGGGGCCCTGGGGCCGGCTTACGCTACACGACGGCGCCGCACTGGCCCCCGAGGTACGGTACCGGGCCCGGGTGGTGGCGCCGGACGTCCTGGAGCCGGGTGACGACGGCGTGCTGGCAGGACCCGGCTGGACCCTGGAGCTCGAGCCGGGCTGGCGGCTGGTCCCCGGTCCCAGGTCGGGCGACGTGGAGCTCCAGCCGCCGGCGTCCCGTTGACGGCCCGGCCCGGGATCCGGGCCCAGACCCGGGCCGTCGCCCGGATCCGACGCGTCCACCCCCGGGCCATCGCGGAAACCCGGGCCCGGCGCCCGGGTACCAGACCCACGCCCCGGCGCCACCGGCGCCCGGCCTGACGACATACCTTCGATGGCAGCACAATGAGAGCCTTGCGACTCGTACTGCTCCCACTCCTCGTCATGGGAGTGGCGGCGTGTGACAGTGACCCGACGGAGATCGACGCCCGTGACGTCACCTTCGCCCCGGAGCTGGGCATAGACCTGGACGCCATGACGCGTATACCTGGCGGGATCTACTACCAGGACCTGGAGACGGGCAGGGCGCCGTCGGCCATGGCGGGCCGCGAGGTGTGGGCGCTGTACCGGGGCTGGCTGTCCGACGGCACCCTGTTCGACGAGAGGCAGGACCCGACCTCGCCCTTCCACTTCCGCCTGGGCGTAGGCCAGGTGATCGAGGGCTGGGACCGGGGGCTGGCGGGCCTGGGCGTGGGCGGGGTCAGGAAGCTGGTGATCCCGCCGTCCATGGGCTACGGGGACCGGTCCCACGGACCGATCCCCGCCAACTCGGTGCTGGTCTTCGAGGTCGAGCTACTGGACGTGCGGTAGGCGGCGTCGCACGCCAGGCCCTACTGCACCACCTCGCGACGCTCCGCCAGGGTTACGGCCGCGCCGCCCCGCCGCGGGTCCGCCACGCCCAGGAAGCCGCCGTGGCCCTCCACGTGGATAGCCGTCACGTCGCCCTGGTACCCAGGCCTCGACTCCAGCGCGTGGCCCTTGGCAATGAGCGCCGACACCGTCTCCGGGCGGAGTCCGTCCACCTCGTAGCGTAGCACGTCCGGCAGGTGCTGGTGGTGGAGCCGCGGCGCCGCCACCGCCTCGGGCAACGTCATCCCGAAGTCCAGCATGTTCGAGATCACCTGGGCCACACTGCTGATGATGGTGGGGCCGCCCGGCGAGCCCAGGACCAGCTTGGGCCGGCCGTCCACGTCCAGCACGATGGTTGGCGTCATGGCCGACAGCATCCGCTTGCCCGGCTCGATGGCGTTGGCCGCGCCCTGGACCAGCCCGAACTGGTTCGGCACGCCCGGTCGGGCCGTGAAGTCGTCCATCTCGTTGTTGAGCAGGAACCCCGCACCGGCCACCGTCACACGGTTACCGTAAAGCGAGTTGATGGTGGTGGTGATGGCCACGGCGTTGCCACCGGCGTCCATGACCGAGTAGTGGGTGGTATGCTCGTTCTCCGCCGGCGGTGGGCCCAGCCCCGGCTCGACGGTGGCGGAGGGCGACGCCCGGTCCGGCAGGATCTCCGCCCGCCGCTCCGCCGCGTGCTCCGCCGAGATCATGGCCTCCGTGGGCACGTCCACGAAGTCCGGGTCCGCCAGGTAGATGTTCCGGTCCACGAACGCACGCCTGGCCGCCTCCGTGTACAGGTGCACGTGACGAGGCGACAGGAAATCTGCCGCCGCCAGGTCGTAGCCCTCCAGGATGTTCAGGATGAGCCCCAGCGTAGGACCGCCCGACGACGACGGCGGCATGGACACCACCCGGTGGCCCCGGTAGCTCACCGACACCGGATCCCGCCACACCGCCTCGTAGCCCGCCAGGTCACGGTGCTCGATGATCCCGCCGCCCCGCTCCATCTCCGCCACGATCAGGTCCGCCGTCCGGCCACGGTAGAAACCGTCCCGCCCGTCACGGGCGATCCGGGCCAGGGTCTCCCGGAGGTCCGGCTGGCTGTAGCGGTCGCCCACCCGGGGAGCCCGGCCATCTGGCAGGAAGGCCGCCGCCGTGGCAGGGAACTGCCGTAGCCTGGCCTCATGGGCCCGCAGCGAGCTGGCCAGCCGCTCGTGGACGACAATGCCGTCCGCCAGGTTCACCGCCGGCTCCACCACCTCCGACCATGGCAGCGAGCCGTAACGCTGGTGGATCTCCCACATACCCGCCACGCTGCCCGGCACGCCCGAGGCCAGGTGGCCCACCACCGAGGCACGGGCCACGTTGCCCTCAGCGTCCAGGAACATGTCCCGCGTGGCCGACATGGGCGCCCGCTCCCGGAAGTCCAGCGCCACCGCGTCGCCATCAGGGAGGACCGCCACCATGAAGCCGCCGCCGCCGATGTTGCCCGCCTCCGGGTTCACCACCGCCAGGGCGAAGTGCACGGCCACCGCCGCGTCGAACGCGTTACCGCCGCGCCGCAGGATCTCCACGCCAACCTCGCTTGCCACGCGGTCCGTGGACGAGACCACTCCGCCCAGCCCCCGCACCGGCGTGACCAGCTCCGGCTGGATGGCCCACCCCTCCGGCACGCCCGCCGACCACGCCCCCTGCCTCGCCGCCGTGTCCAGCGTCCGGGCCGGCGCCTCCGGGGCCTGGGCCGGCGCGCAGGCCGCCGCCGCCAGCAGCAGCATTACCGTCAGCGACGTCGCCGATGTCTTCAGCCTGTATCCCATGTTCTTCCGGTTGTGGGTCGTGTTCCAGGTCGCCCGGGGCCTCCTGCCGCCAGGGCCATATCAAGGTACCGAGACCAGCGGCCCCGGCAAATACGCTGACCGGCGCACGGGCCGAAGTCTGGCCTGCGCTCGACCGCGCTTGGCCGCGCTTGGCCGAGCCGTGCTTGACCAGCCCGAGCCGCGCCGGTACCGTCGGCGTCAGGATCCATCGCTCACAGGAGACACCTTCATGTACCCGATAGATGCGCTAACCGCTCCCCGGCGGGACGCCGGTGCCGGCACCGTGGTCCGGGCGGTTACCCTGATGACCCTGATAGTCGTCGCGGCCGTGCTCGTCGCCTGTGGCCAGGGCGACGTGGAGCGGGCAGACCGGGCCGGAGCGGACACCCTCGTCGACACCTCCCAGGACGCCTTCTGGGAGGCGCTCAGCTCGCCGTGCGGCCAGGCCTTCCCCGGACGGCTCGTGGTGGACCGCCCGGACCGTGACATGCTGGCCGGCGACGAGGAGCTCATCGCCCACTGGGTCAGATGCGAGGACGACCTGCTCCACATCGCCTTCCACATCGGCCACGACGGCGGTGAGGGCGAGTGGGACCGCTCCCGGACATGGGTCCTGACCCGGGACGAGCGAGGCATCGAGCTGCGCCACGACCACCGCCACGCCGACGGGACCGAGGAGGAAGAGACCTGGTACGGCGGCAGGACCATCGACCGGGGCACGCCCCAGGAACAGTGGTTCCTCTACGAGGAGCGCCGCGGGCCCGACGGCGAGCCCCTGGGCTGGCGGCTGGAGATCATCCCCGGCGAGCGCTACACCTACGGCACCATCCGGGGCGACGACTACACCTGGCGGCTGGACTTCGACCTCTCCGAGCCCGTCCCGGCGCCGCCGCCGGCCTGGGGGCACGAGGGCTGAGCCAGGAAGAAGGCCCCGCGACGGGGAATCCGCCGCGGGGCCTGGCTCGGTGTGCCGGGCAACTGGATCAGTAACTGACCGTCACCTCGTTCGAGCAGGTGCTGGTCCCTGCCTCACAGACCAGGTACACGTGCGACCCGCCGCCCACCTGGTTGGTCGAGTGGGTCCAGGAACCGGTATTCGCTACCGTGGCGACCAACCCGCCATCGCGGAAGACGTCCACGTCGGTGGACGTGGCGCCGGACCACGACAGGTCCGCGTGCTTCCGGCCCCGGACCTTGTAGCCGTTCGCCGACAACGTGATGTCCGACGGCTCGCCCACGTCCGGC
>SLCC01000150.1 GCA_007126035.1 Gemmatimonadota bacterium | reverse complement strand
CGGCAGCTCCATCGCTACGTGGACCAGACCAGCGCACGGATATCTGGCCTTATGCAGCAAGACCCGCCCGAGGCGGACATGATGGCCGCTCTCAACGAGCTGATGGGGTTCCAGACCGCCCTCCTGGGCACTTATGACAGGCTGCTCTCTCTCCTCCCCGCGCCGCCGGCCACGCCGGCCCGGGAGGAGGAGCGCCTGCCCCTGGTGGCGCCTGCGCCCTGACCGGAGCCGGCGAACTCGATCCGCCCCTGGCGCCAACACCTTCCGCATCCGGGTCGTACCACAGGATGAGCGACCGATGAACCAACCTGCTCGCGGGAGCAGAGAACATGGAGGACGGAATGAGAACGGGTCTCGTGGTCCTTGCATTGGCGGTATTCTTGTCACCCTCTCCGGCAGCGGCTCAGGTGGGGGAGCAAGCTGTTACCGGACCTATCCAGCGGCTGCTTGCCCAGCGGGCGGAGTTGAATCTCACGGAAGAGCAGGTCCGCCGGTTGGAGGCGATCCAGGCCGAGATGGAGGAGAAGGACCGACCGCTGGTGGCTCGCATCACCGAGCTCAGGGGCGCCCCCCTGGGCGAGCCGCTGGCCATGCGGAGCATGCCGCCAGAGGAATGGCAGCGGCTCTACGAGAAGATGCCTGAGCTCCAGCCCCTCATGACGCAGTTGAGGGAGAACCACTGGCAGGCTATCGCACAGGCCCGTGAGGTGTTGACACCGGAGCAGAACGCCAGGCTACAGACGCTCATCTCCCGCGGCGCAGTCGCCGGACCGGGTGGAGCCGGCTGGGCAGGCCGGGGCATGATCCGGGGTGGCCGAGCCGTGACGCCCCGTGGCGGCCGTGGCGGTAGAGGCGGCTGGGGCGGGGGGCCGGGTCGAGCTGGTTGGAGCGGAGCTGCCTGGGGTCCCGGTGCGGGCGGCCGCGGCGGTGGCTGTCCCTTCTGGGGCGTCTGGTGAAGGTGCTGGGCGAGAACCGTCGGTGCCAGGGGCTTGACGCCAAGGCCAGGGGCACGATGTTCACAGAGTCGAACCGTTGTCCCGCCGGCGACGTCTCGGTACCGCGCCAGACCTGGGCGGCGGCACACCAGACCGGATGAGGCCATGATCGGGTGGATCCGCACCGCGCTACTGCTCCTGCTCTGGCCCGGCCTGGCGGAGGGCCAGATCCTGACCGGGCCTCAAGCAGCGGAGGTTGCGCGGGCCCGTACCGAGAACATCATCCCGGGCGTCGTTTCGGGCCAGCTCCCGGTGTCGGGTCGAATGGCCGGCCCGGGCCCTGGTGCGACGGCGGGGGTGCCAGGCGAGGCCATGGCGGCGACGCAGTGGGTGGGCCCGGCCGACGCTGGCCAGGGCCGGGGGGGTGCCCGCGACGTCGCTGGGTCCGCGCGGGGGCTGGACTCCATCCCGGAGCCGGGCCCCATCGAGCTGTTGCTGGCGTTGAGTGACTCTCTCGGTCTCACACCTCATCAGGTGCGGGAGTTGGAGGCCCTCAACGCCGAGCTGGACCGGCGGAACGCTGAGCTTGTTGCCCAGTTGATGGAGATCCGCCGGGAGGTGCAGGAGTTGGACTCATCGCCACCCCGCCGGATGCGCGCCAGGCGGGGCCAGGTACTGGAAGTACACACCCAGCGTGCCATGCCCCTTGTGCAGCGGATTCAGGCCAACAACTGCGCGGCCATGGAGCGGGTGGGGCGTATCCTCACCCCCGATCAACGGGACTGGCTCCGGACGTGGCTCCAGGTGCAGCCGGGGGCGCAGCGGGATACGCTGGCCCCGGGGCGGGCCGGCACCCGGGGGTTCGGCGCAGGACTCTGCCCGGGCGGGCCCGGTGGCTCCGGCCGCGTCCGGTAGGGCTATCGATGTGACCGGGACCCGGCCTGCCGACCTGTCCGTAGCCCGGCCCACCGACGGGCCAGAAGCTGGGCCTGCCGACCTGCCCATGGCCCGGCCCGTTGACTCGGCCGTGGCCCAGCCTGGCGATGGGGTCCTGGTCCAGCGGACGCGGAATGGTGATACCAGTGCCTTCGACGCCCTGGTTGAGCGCTACATGCGGCAGGCTTTCTCCGTGGCGTACCGGCTCATGGGCCACCGGGAGGACGCGGAGGACCTGGTCCAGGAGGCTTTCCTTCTGGCCCTGGACAAGCTGGACCTGTACGACGAGAGCCGGCCGTTCAAGCCGTGGCTGTTTCAGGTCCTGGTCAACCGGGGCCTGGATCTGCGGAAGAGCCGGCAGCGCAAGGAGACGGTGCAGATCCCCGGGGACGCCGCTGCTCCCGGGCCGTCGCCGGCACGAGACGCCGAACAGAGTCAGACCCGGGACCGCGTGCGCGCCGCCCTCTCGGAACTGTCAGAGAGGGACCGGGCCATCGTCATGCTGTTCGAGTTCGAAGGTCTGAACAGCAACGAGATCGGACAGGTTGTGGGCGTCGCCCCCGGCACCGTCCGCTGGAAGCTGCACCAGGCGCGCAAGAAGCTGGGCGCAGCGCTGGCCACGTTCCAGGAAAGGAGTGACAGATGAGCCGCATACGGCACGAGCCGACCTGGGACCCGACGCCCGACCCGGCGCTTCGGGACGCCCTGCACCAGGCCGTCGAGGAGCCGCCCGTGGCGGACGTGGACTGGGACCGGATGCGGGATGCCGTTGCCCGCGCCGCCGCCAGCCGCCTGGAGCGACGCCGCAGCACCGGTAACTGGCGGGAACGGGCCCGACGTTGGCGCTCCCTGCCGTTGGCCATGGCGGCGGCCGCCGCCATGGCGGTGCTCCTGGTGCGCGGTCCCGGAGCGGATGCGCCGGACACCGCCGTCGACCCGTCCGCCGCCGCGTCGGCTCAGCGAGAGGCCGTGGCGGAGCTGCTACTGATCGATGTCTCGGACCAGGAGTTCCAGAGCATGGTCACCGGCCGCAGCGACGCCGCCAGCCTGCTCTGGTTCGCCGTGAGCGGTGATTGATGGCGGCGCTCCGGGATCAGTGGGTAGGGCAACGACCCCCGGATGTTCTGTCGGCCTTGACGCGGCGGAGCCGATACGGCCCGCCCGGGACCGGTTGGCCGTTGCTGGCCGCCGGGTCCCGGGCAGAGGTGGCTCAGTGGTCCATCTCGACCACCTGGGTAGCGGCGATCTTGTCACCCAGCCGCCGGCCCTGGGGGTCGGTGAGGACCAGGACGATCTCGATGATGCCCAGCACCAGGGCGGCCAATGCTACCGGGATCATGAGCAGCCAGCCAAGGATGGGGATGAATGCCAGCAGGGCAGTCACGCCGCCCAGGGCGAACATCCAGTTCCGCTTTGCGGAGGCCACCATGTCCATGGGCTGGCCGTCCAGGCGGACGGGCCGGAGCTTCATCACCTTTTTGCCCAGCGAGCGCTGGTCCATGAAGTCGAATTCGAAGCCATCACGGAGCAGGAGGTACGCCGCGGCCACGAGCCCGCCGATCACCGGGACCCAGGAGACCACTGCCGCCACCACTCCGTCGATCAGGGCCGCCACGAAACGCTTCATCAGGTCGGCTTTCGCCGTGACACCTGCCGCGGGGCCGGTATCGGGAGCAGCGCTCGGTTCGGATTCGCCCGTCACTCCCTCAGGGCGGGGATACTCTCGGTCTTGCATGTCGCCTCCATGGGCTGGTAAGGTGACAGGCCTGGCCTGTCACGACCGATGTTCATGCCGCGAACACACCAATCCACTGCCGCAGCTTGCGGCGCCGATCGATGCCTGGCGACGGGTACGATCTGAGCCACCACGTGCCGTCGCAGCATCCAGCTGACCGGCGGGAATGGCGAGCGCCGTTCTGGCGCTTGTCAGAGGATAGGATCGGCGCCGGAGGTGAGTCAAGGAGACTGGCGGTCTCAATCCGGCACCCAGAACACCACCGCCACGAGCGAGAGGGAGGCCACGGCCAGCCACAGTAGCACGCCCTGAACGAACGGGCGCCCGCCGACCAGGCCCATGATGCTCCTAGAGAGACCGGCCCCGATCAGGAAGAGGGTGAGGACCAGCCCGGACCGGGCCACGCTGGCCAGTTGGTCCATGACGGGTCCTGCCGCGGCGGGACTCACCGTCCTCATCACCACCGCTGCCACGAACAGCACCACGAACCAGGGCATGCCGTGGATGACCGAGGGCTTGCCCGCAGCGTCGTCTCCGGCCCCGCCCGGCACCGATTCCGAGCCGTGGCAGCGGCTGCTGGCGTAACCTGCCGCCAGCGTCAACGGGACGATCCACAAGGCTCGGGCCAGCTTGAGGACCGTGGCCACGGCCAGAGCGGTGGTGCCGTATATCGCCGCGGACCCCACCACCGAGCTGGTGTCGTGGATGGCCACCGCGGCCCAGATGCCGAACTGCGCCTCCGACAAGCCCATGAGGGAGCCGGTCAGCGGGAACAGGTAGAGGGCCACGGCGTTGAGGATGAACACCGTGGCTAGCGCCACGCTCATGGATTCGGCCCGGGCACCTATGGCCGAGCCCACCGCCGCGATGGCGCTCCCACCACAGATGCTGGTACCCGACGCGATCAGGAGCGATGTCTCCGCCGGGACCCGCAGCGCACGGCCGAGCCAGAGCCCCACGATCATGGTGCCCACCACCACGACTATCGTGTACAGAATGCCAAGTGCGCCGGCATCCAGTAGCGTGCCCAGTGACATGCCGAATCCAAGACCAACCACCGACGCTTTCAACAGGAGCGGTGCGCCCCGGGAGCTGAGTAACGGGTACGGGTTGCCGAGGGTGAGGCCCAAGACCGCGCCGACGGCAAGGGCCAGGGCAGGGGAGACCCCGGGCACCAACATCAGTCCTGCCAGGGCCAGGAACAGAACGCGTCTCAATGGTGCTCCAGAATGGTATTGGTAGCGCTTCGGGACGGGGCCCATAGTACCCGGCCCGATCGAGTCGCGCGAGTCGTGCGCACCTTTTTCGCACCCGGCCGTGTATCTACCTGTATCGACGCCCGGACCCCGGTGCCGTAAGCGACTGCGGAGACAGGCGTTCCGATGAACGGTCATCGCACGATCGGGAGGAAGAGGCATGCAGCTCATGCCGGACACCTGGACAGAGGCGCTCGTCGCCGCCCTGGCGCTGACGCTTGGGCTCCCGTTAGGACGAGTCGCGCCAGAACCACAGTCTGCCATGATCGCCTGCGCACGGGTTCCCAGATCAACCCATCGCCGCTATGCTTCAACCAGCATTGAAGGAACAGCTAGGTTACGTCATACCAACAGGTTCGAGGTAGTGAACCGGAGGTGCTGCGATGGAGCGTTTGCTCATCTTCGATGGAAGGAAGGCGTACGGTAGCATGCTGCGCTCGCTGCACGGGGCGGGCCGGCTGGTGCGGTCCGCGGGGTTGGCTGCGCGCGAGCGCACGTCCCGGTTGGGGGGCGAGCAGTGGCAGGAGATGCGGGAATCACTGATGCGTGACCGTCGTCAACCTCTGCGGTTGGCGCTGATTGCGCTGATAGCGTTCCCGTCGGGCATGGCCATACTGGCGGCGGGTTCTGCGGAGGTGGCGCAGCAGTCGGAGTCGTCTGGTTCGGAAGCGGTTTCGGCGGTGGGTGAGTGGGACGACGTGGTGGGTCGTGCCTGGCGCAGGCACGCACTGGAGCGTGAGCGTGAGCGAGCCATAGCGGAGTTCGCGTCGGAGTTCTCCATTCCGCCGGATCTTTCGGGGCAGATTTACACGGCGGCGAGGCGTCATGCGATCGAGCCGCAGATAGCGTTTGGTCTGGTGCGGACGGAGTCGAGCTTCCGCCGGACGGCGGTCTCACATGCGGGCGCGGTGGGCTACACGCAGTTGCTGCCGTCGACGGCCCGCTGGATTGCGCCGGGCACTACCCGGACCGCGTTGTTCAACACGGAGACGAATCTGGACGTGGGTTTCCGATATCTGAAGTACCTGAAGGACAAGTATGATGGTGACGTGGACCTGGCGCTGACGGCGTACAACCGTGGCCAGGGCCGTGTCGATGCCCTGCTGCGGTCCGGGCGGAACCCTGACAACGGGTACGCCACGGCGGTCCGCACCGGCCACGTGTCGCGGCAGCTGATCCGACAGAACTCACCCCGGGGCTGACGCGGGCGGCGCCTGTCGGGCGGAAGAGCGTCGAGTGCGAGAGGTGATCGCGCTCGACGCTCAGTCGTCTGTGTCATCGGTTGTCAGGGGTGGGAGCGGCTGCCGGCACGGGGGTTGCCTCGCCGTGTGGGTCGTGAAACCAGTCCACTTGCCACATGACCACCGACACCACGGATAGCACCCATAGCGAGACCGCCGACAACATCGACCGGCGGGCGGGGCGGATCATCGCTGAGTTCGCGTCTTTGGACGAGCCCATCGCCCGGTACCGCCGGCTGGTGGAGCTGGGTGACGACCTGCTTCGGCTTCCCGCGGAGGAGCGGACCGAGGAGAACCGTCTGCCCGGCTGCCAGTATGCGGTCTGGCTCGCCTTGCGCTACGACTGTGAGGCGGACGCGCTGTTCTTCAGGGTGGACAGCGACGCCCGGATCGTCCGTGGCCTGGCTGGTCTTATCATCCGGGTGATCGACGGCCAGTCGCCCCGCGACATCGCGGCGGCGGAGTTTGGCTTCCTGGACACCATCGGGTTGCGGGCGCAACTGAGCGTACAGCGCGGCAACGGGCTGGCGGCCCTGGTCGAGGAGGTCCGGCGTCGTGCTCGGGCTGTCCTCGAGCAATGACCCCCGAACGGCGATGAGCCTCCACGGCGAGGAGCCTCCTGATGATTTCGACCGACGAGTTCGCGACGCGGGTCGCGGACGCTTCCCATACCATCATCGACACGCGCCCGCTGGCGGCCTATAACGGCTGGCGACTGGCTGGCGAGGCCCGTGGCGGCCACGTTCCCGGCGCCCGCAGCCTGCCGTTGGAGTGGACGCGATTCATGGACTGGATCGAGGTCCTGGAGGGCAAAGGCCTGGATCCGTCCCGGTCTGTCACCGTGTACGGGTACGCACCCGACGACGCCGACGCCATGGTCAATTACCTGGCTCGCCTCGGTTACGGGCATGTGGAACCATACCACGGCTTCATCGCCGAGTGGGCGGCCGACCCGGAGCGGCCGATTCGGCGTCTGGAGCGGTATCGCCACCTGGTCCACCCCGCCTGGCTCCACGCCCTGATCGGCGGCGGAACCCCGGAGGCGCCGCCACGGGGAGACTGGGTTTTATGCCATGCCCATTTCGACCACCCGGCGGACTACGCTCGCGGCCACATCCCGGGCGCCCTGTCCCTGGACACCAACCTCCTGGAAACCCCGGAGACCTGGAACCGCCGCTCACCCGACCAGCTCCGCGACGCGCTGCTGGGTCTCGGCATCACGCATGACACCACGGTGGTGCTGTACGGCCGGTTCTCCCACCCCACGTACGAGCAGCCCGATCCGGGCAAGAGCGCCGGCCAGCTCGCCGCCATGCGTTGCGCTCTCATCATGCTGTACGCCGGCGTCAAGGACGTTCGCGTCCTCAACGGCGGGATCCACGCCTGGGAGGCCGCCGGGCTCCCACTCTCCACGGACCCGGTCGCTCCCAGGCCCGTAGCCGGGTTCGGCGCCCAGGTCCCCGGCCGTCCAGATTACGTGATGGACATGCCCGAAGCCCGGCGCCTAGTGGAGTCGGACGGCGGCGAACTGGTCAGCGTCCAGGGGTGGGCCGAATACATCGGCGAGTTCAGCGGCTACCACTACATCGAGAAGAAGGGCCGGATCCCCGGCGCCGTCTTCGGCAATACCGGCAGCGATGCCTATCACATGGAGAACCTCCGCAACCTGGACAACACCACCCGCGAGTTCGGCGAGGTGGCCCGGGCCTGGTCGGAGGCAGGGATAGTCCCGGAGAAGCATCTCGCCTTCTACTGCGGCACCGGCTGGCGCGCCAGTGAGGCCTTCATGAACGCGTGGCTAATGGGCTGGCCACGCCTGGCCGTCTACGACGGCGGCTGGTACGAGTGGAGCGGCGACCTCGCCAATCCCATCGCCACCGGCGCCCCGTGACTTGCATGCTGCTTCACGACGCAAGCCGGCCGGCCCAGAAACGGATGACCCCTGATGCGCACTAACTCCTTGTATCTGCTGTCCATGGCCGCGTTGCTGGTGATCACGACCGCGCTCTTGCCGCTGGCCGGTGTGGCAGGGCCTGGCTCGTTGACCGTACCTGGCGAGACGCCTGGAGTGAAGCCGGTAATCGGCGGGTCCGCTGGCGCTGAGTCTACCCGCGGCGGGGTGTTCGGCGTTGCCGCGGTGGTGGTCCATCGGGTCGCCCCGGTCCGCCTGGCTGCCCAGGAGCGGCCTCCGCTGGTTCGGCTGCGGAGCTTCGTGGCGGAGGTGGACGACGCGGACGCGCTGTGGGTGAACCCCGCCGGGCTGGCGGTCCGGCCGGGCATCGACTTCTACACCGAGCTGTCCTATTCCGCTGACGCGTTCCTGGAGGACCCGCGCTTTCACCAGGCCCTGTTGGGGCTGCGGCTCGGCGGACTGGCCTTCGGCTACCGCCATGACCGTTTTCCGGCAGGTGACCCGGTGGGGGATCACACCCGGGGCGACGCCTATACCCTGGGTCTCGGCACCGGCAACCGTGCTTTCGCTCTGGGCGCCGCGGCCACGTGGCACCGTGTGGGTCCCCGTGCCCGCACGTACGACCTGGGCGCCCTCTGGCGGCCGGCACGGTGGCTGTCGGTGGGCGCCGCCTGGCACGACCCGGGAGCGACCACGGTCCGGGGCCAGCCCGGGGTGGACGAGCTGGTGGGTGGCATCTCGTTGCGGCCGATGGGTGAGCTGCTTACAGCTTCCTTCCAGACGCATGCCGGGCGACCGGCCGGCACGAGCCGGGAGATCACGGGTCACGCGGCGGGGCTACGGGTGCTGACACCGCTGGGGATCGAGCTGTTCGGCCAGTTGGACCTGGACCAGGATGCGGCGCTCCGTGACTATGCCGTTGGTGTCCGGCTCCGGATGCCAACGTCCATGAGCCAGTGGTCGGCCAGGCGGCCGCGAGACGGCGGTGCGACGACCCACTCCCTGACCGGGCTGAGCCATACCACGCGCGACCCGCGCGCGCTGCTGGCTCCTCGCGCCATCGGCACGGTGACGATCGGCGGGACCTACGTGGACGAGCGCCCCCGGGGCCTGGTGCTGTTCGGCGACCCGGGGCGTGGCGCCCAGCCGCTGATCGAGGCGATCCGGCAGGCCGCCGATGAGACGGGCAACCGGGGCCTGCTGCTCCGGGTCCAGCCTCTGTCGGGCGGGTTCATTGGTCCCATCACAGCGCTACACCAGGAGATCAGAGCGGAGGTGGAGCGATACCGGGCGCAGACGGGCCGGCCGGTGGTGGCCTACCTGGATGGCCAGATAGGCGCCGCCGAGCTCTACCTGGCGTCCGCCGCCGACGAGGTGGGGGCTCCCCGTCTGGCCATGGTGACGGTCCTCGGGGTCAATTTCGAGCTCCAGCGGCTGCGACGTACCTTCGAACGCTTCGGCATCTCCTGGGACGCCGTGACCGCCGGTGACTACAAGGCCACCTTCCATGGGCATTACACGGCCGAGTCCACGCCGGAGCAGGCGGCATGGATCGACATGTTGGTTGAGCGGGCCTTCGACGAGTTGGTGTCAGGTATAGCCACTGGCAGGAGCATGGCGCCGGAATCGGTGCGGGAGCTCATCGACTCGCCGCCCCTGACCGCCGCCGCCGCTGTGGATGCCGGCTATATCGACCATGTGGGAGACTGGGAGGACGCGCGGGACCGGGTCCAGGACCTGACGGGCAGGGTCCGGGAGCGCGCTCTCCGCGTGGCCCGTCAGCGCGACGAGCGGTGGGGCACGCCCCCCACCATCGTGGTGATCAACGCCCATGGCGCCATCACCACCGGCCGCAGCAGGCGGAATCCCCTGGGCGGCGCCGTCACCATGGGTTCGGAGACGATTTCCCGCCAGCTCAGGGCCGCCGCGGATGTGCCCGGCGTGCGAGCCATCGTACTCCGGGTCCACTCCCCCGGCGGCAGCGCCGTCGCCTCGGACGAGATCCTGGCCGCCGTCCGCCACGTGCGCGAGGAGCGACGCATCCCGGTGTTCGCCTCCATGAGCGACATGGCGGCGTCGGGCGGCTATTGGATCTCCATGCACGCCGATACCATCCTGGCTTCACCGCTCACGCTCACCGGCTCCATCGGCGTCGTCGGTGCCATACCCGTGCTCGAAGCCCTCATGGACACGCTGCGCATCAACAACGAGACCTGGAGCCGCGGGCGCCTGGCCGATGCGATGACCGTGACCCGGCACCGCACCCCCGAGGAGATGGCCCTGTTCGAACAGATGATCGATGCCACCTATGACGTGTTCATAGCTGAGGTGGCCGCGGGCCGGGACCTGCCCCAGGACAGCGTTCGTGCCATGGCCGGCGGGCGAGTATGGTGGGGCAGGGACGCCTCACCCGCAGGCCTGGTGGACGAGCTGGGCGGGCTCCAGGACGCCATAGCCCTGGCCGCCAGCCGAGCCGGCATCGATGAGCCGTACCGGGTCGTGCGCATCCGGGAAGGCACCGGCCAGCTCATCCACCGGCTCGCGCAGTGGGTGGGCGTCGACGGTGGGCCGCTGCTGCGGGTCCCGTGGCTGACAACCGAGGAGAGCGGCGCCCCGCAGCTCAGGCTCCGCTGAGCGGTTGTCCGTACGAGTAAGCAGACCGCCCCAACCGATCAGAAAAAACCGCCACAGGCCTTGAGGGCTCTGTGGTGGTCGTCTGCCACTGATCTGGCGCTCGCCCGGTATCAGTACGGCGGTGGTCCCGCGGTCGTGAGCGGTCTGGGAGCCGAACCTACCGGAACTGAAACAGCTCCTCGTAGGGGACCCGGAACCGCCCGCCATCTACCTCGACGAGTTGAGCTGCCACGCCCGTCTCCGGCTGCAGTCTCACCGCCTGGATCTGGCCGCCGAACCTGCCAATGGCCCAGCCGTTGGTGAACTCGTCCACGGCTACCCACGCCTCGTGGTCCGCCCGGTGCTCATTCGTCAGGGAGATGTCCTCGACGGTTATGAGCACAGCGATGCCCAGGGCCTCACCCCCGGCCGCTTCCGTCAGGAGCGGACCCCTCACCACCGATTGTGGATCCCTGGTGCGGATGTACCAGTGCATATCCACCACAGGCTCCGGGCTCTCCACGGTGGGCGGACGGGTCAGGAAGAAGCCGAACGTGTGCTCCTCGTCCGCGGCAATGGTCTTGATGGCCCGGCCGTCGTAGACATTGGGGTTGGCACGGACCAGCATGGCCACGTCCTCGATCCGGTATTGCGTGCCCTCGATGCTGAATTCCACCACGCCATGTTGCGCCCCGGCGTTCGTATCACAAGCCAGAACGACGAGCGGGAGCGAGAGCAGAACCAGAAGACGTGAGGTCATTGCCATTACCCGAAAGAAGTCAGCGTTCAACCATCGAAAGCTGGAATGCTCGTGGCCGACAGTCAATGGGACGGTCTAAGGAGTTTCCCCATTTCTTCGTGCGGCCGAAGCGACCATTGCCGGCGACTCCTAAGGATTCGGCCGATCCGGCTACTCTCATTCCCCGGGGCGACCCAAACATTCCAACAGCGTGCCACCGTGGGCTCGGATCGGTCGGAAGAAGCGGAGTGGGCAAGGGTCTACGGGAACTCGATACGGACTGGAAGCGAGTGCTCGTAGGGGGTGAT
>SLCC01000183.1 GCA_007126035.1 Gemmatimonadota bacterium | reverse complement strand
GGAAGTGGAAGGGTATGAAGACGATCCCCTCGTCGACCCGGTCCCCGACCCTGGCGGCAAGGGTTATGGACCCGCGACGTGACGTGACTTGAACGGCGTCGCCATCCGCTACCCCGAGCCCTGCCGCGTCGGCGCGGTTCACCTCGGCGAACGCGCCGGGGACAAGGCCGTCCAGCCCGGCGCTCCGCCGGCTCATGGTCCCCGTGTGGTAGTGCTCCAGCATCCGGCCGGTGGTGAGGACCAGGGGGAACGAGTCGTCGGTCACCTCGTCCGGGGGCCGGTGCTCGGCGGGGTGGAACTGCCCGAGGCCGCGGGTGAAGGTGTCCCGGTGCAGGATCGGTGTGCCCGGGTGGTCTTCGGATGGGCAGGGCCATTGCAGCTGCTCCCCTGCCCGGAGCCGACCGTGGGAGACGCCTGCATACGACGGGGTGAGAGCACGCATCTCGTCGTTGATCTCCGCCGTGGACCCGTAGGCCATGGGGTACCCCACGGCGGTGGCCACAGCGCAGAGGATCTCCCAGTCCCGTCGCGCCTCGCCCGGCGGCCGGACCACTGGCTCCGTGAGCTGGACGCGCCGCTCGGTATTGGTGTACGTGCCGTCCCGCTCGGCGTAGGAGGTAGCTGGCAGCACCACGTGGGCGAGCCTGGCCGTCTCGGTGAGGAACAGGTCCTGGACCACCAGGAACTCGAGGGCCTCGAGGGCCTTCACCACGTGCGTCACGTCGGCATCGGAGAGGGCGGGGTTCTCGCCCATGATGTACATGGCCCTGACCCCTCCCTCCAGCGCTGACGGCAGCATCTGCGTCACGGTGAGACCGGGGTCGCCGGGCAGCTCCACGTTCCACGCATCCTGGAACCTGGCGCGGGCGTCCGCGTCCGTGACCGGCTGGTAGCCAGGGAAGCAGTTGGGGAGGGCGCCCATATCGCACGCGCCCTGGACGTTGTTCTGGCCGCGCAGCGGGTTGACGCCGGTCCCGGGCCGACCGATCTGGCCGGTGAGCATGGCCAGGTTGGCCAGCGACCGGACGTTGTCCACCCCCGTCGTGTGCTGGGTGATGCCCATGGAGTAGACGATGGAGCCCCGGGCGGCGGTGCCGTAGAGACGTGCCGCCTCCACTATGACCTCGGCGGGGATGCCGGTGATGTCCGCCACCCGCTCCGGCGTATAGTCGGCGACGAGCTGCTCGACGGCTTCGAAGCCCTCGGTGCGGGACTGGATGAATTCGGTGTCCATGAGCCCGTCCCGGAGGATGACGTGCATGAGACCGTTGATCCAGGCCACGTCGGTGCCCGGCCGCTGCCGCGCCCAGACGGTGGCGATCTGGCTGAGCTGGATCCGGCGGGGGTCGAACACCAGGAGCCTGGCCCCGCGGGCCACCGCTTCCCGGATCCTGAGCCCGATGATGGGATGATTCTCCGTGGTGTTGGAGCCGGTGACCAGGATGACGTCGGCTCCGAGGAGGTCATCGATGGGGTTCGTCATGGCCCCCGAGCCGAACGACCGGGCCAGCCCCGCCACGGTGGAGGAGTGGCAGAGCCGGGCGCAGTGGTCCACGTTGTTCGTGCCCATGGCGGCGCGGACGAACTTCTGGAACACGTAGTTGTCCTCGTTGGTGACCTTGGCCGAGGCCAGCCCGCCGAACATGTCGCCACGGTGCTTCCTCAGCTCGCTGGCGACCAGCGACAGGGCCTCCTCCCACGACGCCTCGCGGAAGCCGTCGGCGGTGCGGATGAGCGGTGTCGTGAGCCGGTCGGGGTGGGACACGAACTCGAAGGACCCGAACCGACCCTTCACGCAGAGCCGTCCGCGGGACACGGGTGACCCGGCGTCGCCCCGCGCGCTCACCACGGTGTCGCCGCGGGCGCCCAGCATCACACGGCAGCCGGTGCCGCAGTAGGGGCACACGGTGGAGCCTTCCCGCTGGGGGGGCAGGTGCTGCCGCGGGGCGAGGGCGCCGGTGGGGCAGCGCTCCACGCACTCGCCGCACGACTCGCAGATGGACTCGCCGATGGGCCCGCCGCCGAACGGCTCCACGGCTGTGGCATAGCCTCGCCGCACCAGGTCTATGGCGCCCAGCCGCTGGACCTCCGCGCAGGCACGCACGCACAGCCCGCACAGGATACACTTCCGCATGTCGACGGCGAAGCAGGGGTTCGAGTTGTCGACCTTCGCCTCCCGCGCCATGGGCTGGAGTACGCGTTCCCGGATCCCCAGGTACTGCGCGACATCCTGCAACCCGCACGACCCGTTCTGCGCGCAGGTCAGGCAGTCCAACGGGTGGTCGGAGAGCAGGAGCTGCGCCGTCCACGTCCGCACTTCCGCGATCTCGGGATCCTCGGTGGTGACCGTCATCCCGTCGGTGGCGGGCGTGGTGCAGGCGCTGGGCAGCCCCCGCAGCCCGTCCACTTTGACGATGCAGAGGCGGCACGCTCCGTAGGGCTCCAGGGCCGGGTCGTGGCAGAGGGTGGGCAGATAGATCCCGGCGGCGCGACAGGCGTCCAGGACCGTATGCCCCCGGGCCACCGTGACCGGGCGGCCGTTGATGGTGAGGTCGACCGTGGCCGGGCGACCATCACTGGTCAAGTCCGGCATGGCTGCTCCTGCTTCTGTTGCTCCTGCTCTTGACCCGCCGAGACGACTGTCTTCCCGAAATCGCACCTCAGACACCGGCCCGCCTCGGTCCGGGCCTCGGCGGCATGCAGTGTCAGCTCCACCTCGTCGAAACCGTCCCTTCGCACGAGCGGCGCCAGCTTGGGCGGCTGGCGGCGAGCCGCCTCCGACGGCGCGGCGGCGGGGTCGAACGCCGTGTCCAGGGAGCGCGGGCCGTTCCACGGGAACCGGTCGGGTCTGTCCGGATACAGGTAGCGCTCCATGGCCTCGGCTGCCCGCCGGCCGTGGGCGATGGCCTCCACCGCCGTCGCCGGACCGAGCACCGCATCGCCGCCAGCAAACACGCCGTCCAGGTCAGTCGCCAGCGAGAACGGGTTCACCACCACCCTGCCCCGCTTCGAGACGGGCGGCCCGCCGCTGGGGACAATGGGGGTCTGGCCGATGGCCCGGACGATGTGTGTGGCCGGAAGCTCGATGAACTCGCCCTCCATGGGCACCGGCCGCCTGCGGCCGCTGTCGTCGAACGCGCCCACCCGCATGCGCTGGAGGCGGATGGCCACGGCGGACCCGTTGTCGTCGCGGATCACCTCGACGGGCGCCACGAGGAACTCGAACCGGACACCCTCGTCCAGGGCGTCAGTGATCTCCTCGGGCTGGACCGGCATCTCGGCGCGCGTCCGGCGGTAGACGACGGTGACGCTGGACGCGCCCAGGCGCAGCAGCGTGCGCGCCGCGTCGATGGCCGTGTTCCCGCCACCCACGACCACCGCGTCCCCGCTCCTCCTCGCCACCCGGCCCAGCTCCACCTCCTTGAGGAAGTCGATCCCCGAGGCCACGCCCGGGCCCTCCTCGCCCGGCACGCCCATGGTCACGTCCGCCCAGGCACCGGTACCGACGAAGACGACGTCGTGCTCCTCGCGGAGCCGCGCGATGGAGAACGACCCGTCGACGGCGGTACCACATACGATCCTGACGCCCATGCGGGTGATGCGCCCGATGTCACGCTCCAGCTCCCCCCGCGGCAGCCGGTAGGAGGGAACACCGTACCGCAGCATCCCTCCGGGCTCAGGCAGCGCCTCGTACACGGTGACCTCGTGCCCGAGGCGCCGCAGGAAGAACGCTGCGCTCAGTCCCGCAGGGCCCGCGCCCACGACGGCCACCCGCCGCGGCGCCTCCCCGTCCGGTCGATCCATCACCGGCACCGTGACCTCCGCCGCTGCATCCACCATGAAGCGCTTCACCGGACGGATGGCCACCGCTTCGTCCAACGTCGCCCGCCGGCAGCGCTCCTCGCATGGGTGCGGGCACACGCGAGCGCACACCGACGGGAACGGGTTCCGGTCCATGTGGCTCAACAACGCCTCCTCGGTGCGGCCTTCCGCCACGAGCGAGAGGTAGGCGGGGACATCCACCTCGCTCGGGCAGCGGTTCGAACAGGGCGCCACGAACAACGACTCGCAGGCGCCGGCGGGACAGCGCTTCTCGAGCACGTGCGCCAGGTACTCGTCGCGGAAATACCGCAAAGTCGTGAGGACCGGGTTCGGCGCGGTCTGGCCGAGGCCGCAGAGCGACCCCTTGCTCACGGCCTGGCCCAACGCCTCGAGCTGCGCCAGGCTCTGCTCCGTGCCGCGCCCATCACAGATATCGTCCAGGATCATCCGCATCTGCTGCGTGCCCAGCCGGCAGGGCACACACTTCCCGCACGACTCGTTCTGCGTGAACGTCACGAAATAGCGGGCCAGGTCCACCATGCAGGTGGTCTCGTCCATGACCACCAGTCCGCCCGATCCCATGATGGACCCGGCCTCCTGGAGCGACTCGTAGTCGATGGGCAGGTGCATCATGTGGGCGGGGATGCAGCCACCCGAGGGACCTCCCGTCTGCACTGCCTTGAGATCTCGACCGCCCTTGATGCCGCCGCCCACCTCGTACACCAGCTCGCGCAATGACATCCCCATGGGCACCTCGACCAGGCCGGTGTTGTTCACCTGCCCCACCAGTGAGAAGATCTTCGTGCCCTTGCTCCGCTCCGTTCCACGAGCCGCGTACGCGTCGGCGCCGCCGGTGATGATGTGGGGGACGTTGGCCCACGTCTCTACGTTGTTGATGCTGGTGGGTCGGCCGAAGAGCCCCTTGACAGCCGGGAACGGCGGCCGCGCCGTCGGCATCCCGCGACGCCCCTCGATGCTGGCGATGAGCGCGGTCTCCTCCCCGCAGACGAACGCGCCCGCCCCTTCCTTGATGACGACGTCGAACGAGAACCCACTGCCCAGGATGTTCTCGCCGAGCAGTCCCCATCCGCGCATCTGGCCAATGGCGACCCGCAAGCGCTCGATGGCCAGCGGGTATTCGGCGCGGATGTAGATGTATCCCTGGGCCGCGCCGATGGCTCGCGCGCCCACCGCCATCCCCTCGAGCACGGAGTGGGGGTTACCCTCGAGAATCGAGCGGTCCATGAATGCGCCGGGATCGCCCTCGTCGGCATTGCAGATCACGTACTTGATCTCGCTGGCCGCGGCCCGGGCGAATCGCCACTTCTGGCCCGTGGCGAAGCCGCCGCCGCCGCGGCCGCGGAGCCCTGCCCGGTCCATCTCGTCGATGATCTGGTCCGGGCTCATCTCGAACATGGCCTTGGCGAGGGCGGCGTACCCGCCTTCGCGGATGTAGTCCTCGATCCTGGTGGGGTCGATGCGGTCGTTCATGCCGATCACGACGCGCATCTGGTGCTGATAGAACGGGATCGCCTCCTCGGCGGCGATCCGCCGCGGCGCCGTCTGCCCGGCGGCCGGTGGCAGCTCGTAGGTCAGCCGCTCCACCACTTCGCCCCGACCGATGGTGTTCTCGATGATCTCGGGGATGTCGTCCGGGCGGACGCGGCAGTAGAGCGTGCCCTGCGGCCGTACCGCCACCAGCGCGCCGTTCTCGCAGAATCCTCGACACCCGGTCATCACCAGGTCCACCCCGTGGTCAAGCCGAGCCCGCTTCAGCGCCTCCTCGAACCCGCCCAGGATCGCGTCGCCGCCGGCGGCCTTGCACCCCGTGCCCATGCACACGAAGACGCGGCGCCTGTCGGCGTCGAACTCGCGGGTCACTCGGGCACGCGCTGCGTCCAGGTCCGCACGGGCGGTGAGCTTCGTCATCCGGGCACTCCCCTGCCGATCGTCGGAGAAGCCTCATCGCGCGACCCGTCCGCCGGAGGGCCGGAAACGAGGTCCTTCACCAGCTTCCTGACCATCTCGCCGGTCTGCTGGCGGAGCACCTCGTCGTCCACGACCACCACGGGGGCCAGGGCGCAGGCGCCGAAGCAGGAGACCGACTCCAGCGAGACGGCACCGTCGGCCGTCGTCTCGCCAGATCTGATTCCCAGGTCCGCCTGGACATCGTCCAGGAGCTTCCCACTCCCCCGAACGTAGCAGGCGGTGCCGGTGCAGACGGTGATGCGGTGCCTGCCGGGCCGGTGGAACCGGAACTGGGCGTAGAAGCTGGCCACGCCCTCTACTACCACCGGCGACACGACCAGATGCCGGGCGATGGCGGTCATGGCATCCCCCGGCAGGTACCCCAGCCCGGACTGCGCCGACTGGAGCATGGGGATGAGCGACGACCGCGACCGCGGAAAGGCAGCCCCGGCACCAGCCAGCCACTGCTCGACTTCGGGATCGAGCCGCCGGCCCGGCCCTCGTGAGGCACGGGCGGACGGCCCGCCGGCTTCGATTCCGCGCACGGCTTTCCCGTATGAAACACGTCTGCCAGGCTCGGTCATCGATTCACTCCCGGGGTTGGTCAAACGAGCGAGGGCGGGCTTGCCGGAGCCTCAGTGACGATAGGACCGGCGTGCTGCCTGGTGCAAGGTCCACATGGCCGGCAACGGGCGACAGGCGACCCCGGGGTCGCCTGTCCATCCCATCACTCCAGCGCCCGCTCGATCCTCACCCTCGCGTCCTCCAGGTGGATCCGGGTCATCCGGTCGAGCGATCCGCCCCTCCGGAGCGCCGCCTCGATCTCCCTGTCCAGGATCCGGAGCTGCTCGCGGATCAGCGGCCGGATGTCGGACTGGCCGATGTGGAGGTCGGCGTTGAGGGGCGGGTCGTCGTTGCGCGAGACCCGGAGGTTGCCAGAGCGCGGCGGCTCCCAGTGGCTGGACTCGGCCTCGTGGAGGAGGTAGTGGGCCTGGTCCAGGTAGGCGCGTTGGAGGTTGCGGCGGTAGGTGTCGATGGGCCGCCGCTGGCGGACCTCGCGCCAGACCATCTCGCGGGTGTCGTCCAGCATGTCGGCAGGCCGGTAGGTGGCGTCCCCGAGGAAGGCCTCGTGCTCGATCATGCGGGCGAGGCGCGCGTGGTTGAGGAGGCGCTGTACGGCCAGCTCCTGGTAGGCCCGGATCCGCTCCACGGCGCCGGCGTGCTCGATCCGGCGGAGCAGGTCGGCGTCCAGTGCCCAGGTGGGCGTGGCCAGGACGTGCTCATCGATGAAGCGCATGGCCTTGCGCTGGTAGTCCGCCTCGATGGGCGTGTAGACCACGCCTTCTTCACCGAAGCGCTTGTGGTGGGTCCACGAGCCACCCACCGCCGCGGCGGCGTGCTCGGCGAACCGGTTCCACTGGGTCAGCATCTGGAGGTAGTGCGTCTCGATCTCGTAGTAGTCGTCCCCGGGCTCCAGGAGCCAGTCCAGGAGGCTGGCGGTGACCGTCCGCAGGTTGTTCATGCCCAGGACGGCAGCCTCCACCGGGTCGTCAGAGATCCCCTCCGTCATCCGGTGCGGGTCCCACTCCACGTCCATCCCGAACTGGGCCGAGCCGAACCGGAACCAGGGCAGGTGGGCCCGCTCGGTGATCCACTGGTTGAGAACGGGCAGCTCCTCCTGTGGCGTACGGGCCTCAAGGATGGGCCGGTAGCCCCACATGACGGCGAACCTGTCCCATTCGCCCATACGCCGCTCCGGCCGCACGCCGTCGCCAGGCTGAGCGGCGTAGTTGTACCGGGTCCGACCCACCGACGACGCCGAGTGGCCCATCCGCTCGACGAAGTCAGGGCTGCGGATGGAGTCGAGCGGGAAGACAAAGTTGGCCCGCTGATTGTGGGGCAGTCCCACGGAATGGCCGGTCTCGTGGCTGACCACGTAGCGCAACGCCTCGCCCATGTCTATTTGGGACATCCGGGAGGTGCGGAACGACGGGTGCGCCGCGGCCAGCTGAGAGACGAGCCACCAGCGCAGCCGCTCGTCCAGGCCGTGGTACTGGTTGGTATGCGCCCGGATCACCTCGCCCGAGCGTGGGTCGACCACGTCGCCGCCCGAGTTGGCGGAGCGGACAGGCATGGCCACGTAGCGGATCACCGAGTAGCGGGCGTCCAGCAGGCTGAAGTCCGGATCTTCCTCGGGCGTGGGCGCCCGGCGGGCCTGGATGGCGTTCCTGAACCCGGCCAGCTCGAACGCCGCGTTCCACTCCTCCACGCCGGCGATGAAGTAGTCCACCCACTTCTCGGGCGTGGCCGGGTCGATGTACCAGACCCACGGCTTCACCGGTTCGACCAGCTCGCCCCGGGCCCACGCCTCCGGATCGCTGGGCTCGAGGCGGTAGCGGCGGATGTAGCGGTCGGGGCGCACGCCCTGGAAGTCACTGGAGTAGTTGGTCTGACCGATGGAGATGTAGCCGACCCGCTCGTCGTACAGCCGGGGCATCATGGGCTCCTCGGGGAGGAGGATCATGGAGTGGTTCACCTCGAACGACAGGGTGCCGCCCCGCTGGTTCGACGGCGGCTGGTCCGCCGCGTAGGTCCGGACCACCCGTACCTCGACGTTGATGGGAAAGCTGCGGGTCCACTCGAGCCAGCTCCGGGTCCGGTCGTAGCCACGCACGCCCAGCCGGGAACGCTGCTGCCGCGGGAGCGAGAACGCCGCCACGTCGCCCAGGTAGAGGTCCGTCACATCGATCACACTGGTGCCAACCCCCTCCGCACGGACGGGGAAGGACTGCAGGACGGGCGGGAAGTTGGAATTCTCCACGGCGATGTGGAGCGTGGAGCCGTCGTCGGCGGTGATGTCGTGGGAAACGGCGCGGAGGAAGACGTGTTCGCCCCGTCGCTCCCAGCGGATCACCATGTTGGGCGCCATGCGGGCACCGCCCTCCAGGAGCCCGTGCTGCGTGCGGGCAATCCGGCTCAGGAGCGCCAGGTCCCGGCCCAGCAGCGAGTCGGGGATCTCGAACAGCAGGCGGTCGCCCACCCGGTGGACATGGAAGAGGCCCGGGTCGGTTTCCGCGGAGGCCGGTACCACGCTGCGGTACTCCTGGACCTGGGCGGCCAGGCCGCTGGTCCCGGCCAGGGCCAGCACCGCCGCTATGATGATGAGCGTCAAACGCATGGTCAGCTCCTGGTGGAGGGGGGTCGGGAAACTGGTCGGGCGCAGAACGGGTCCATCAGGGTCAGGACGCCCTGGTGCCGGGAAACGTTGCCAGCCTGGTCTCCCAGCCGGTAGGGGGCGCCGCTCCTCGAACACATGTGTCAGCCGGCCGCTACGGCCCGAACGGCTTACGGGGCACGGCCGGCCGCGCCAACTCGGTGGCCAGCTCGTCCGGGGCCTTACCGAATAGCATCACGTGGGGGCGCGTGGCTTTATCCCACCAGCGGTCGCCGACGGAGAGTCGCCGCACATCCGATGGCGACAGTCCCAGTACCGAGATCCACAGCCGCTGCACGTCTTGCATCGGACCGAGGACCTCCCGGAGCCGGTCCACGGGGGTCTCCACGTCCTCGTCCCGAGCCACCAACGCCACCTCGAGATCCTCGTCCGGACCGTCCGCGCCACGGGCCACGTTGCCGTAGATCCACGCTCCCAGCGGCACAGGCACCAGGGTCGCCACCGCCGTGCGTAGTGAGTCCAGGATGGTCTCGTAACGCTCCGCCTCGACGTGAAAGAGAGACCCGAGCGGGACGTAGAGCGGGTGACTCAGGTCAGCCCGATACAAACGGCTCCGACCCTCACCGAGCTGGTCCACGAAACCTCCCGACCGGAGCAGGATCAGGGTGTTCCTGACCCCCTGGGTGCTCAGCCCAGTCACCGTGGCCAGCTCGCTCACCGCGAGCGGACCATCCGATTGGAGAAGCTCGCGGAGCACCCGAACCGAACCCGGGGTCGAGAGCAGGGTGCTCAGCGGATGGCGGAGAAAGCTTTCGGGTGCGTCAGGAGTGCGCAATCTGAGACCATGCCCATAGGAGTAAGCAATCATTCTGTGGTTGTGCCAATCTTTCTTGGCCATAGCCCCTGGGGCAAGGGGTAAGGCGACGGGGGCGAGAGCAGCGGCTACTGGCGGTGGTGGGCCGCCATCAGATCTTGCGGGAGTCGTACGCCCAGTGGAGCAGGGCCTGGCGCTGGCGGGGCCGGCATCCCACGTCGCCCTGCGCGCAGTTTCTCTCGATCTGGGTCACGTGCCGACGCATCCCGCGCCAGCGCCGGATCTGGCGGGAGTCATCGGGCCCCCGGCGTCCCATGTAGTAGCGGCAGTACCACTGGAACCAGCCCCTGGGGTCGTGCGGGTGGATCCATCCCCGTTTCCGCCAGACGGCGAGGGGCTGTGAGGCGTTGACGCCGAAGTGGTTGAGGTCCGGGTCGCGGCGTGCCGCGAGGCGAGCGTTCTCGAACCAGTCGTCGGGGAACTCGTTGGTGCAGTCGGTCATGTACCGGCCGCCGAAGACTCCCAGCTCGAGCATCTCCCTGGGCGTGAGCTCGGGCTGGAAGTCCGGGTGGAAGTTCTGGCCCATGGGCTCCACCAGCGTGTATGAGTAGTTCCGCTGCATGGAGTCGTGGACCTGAACCCGGCGAGGCCGATCGTGCTGAGGCACCGCAGTCCCCCTGTCCTCGAGGCGAAAGTCTGCTCTACTGATGTGGCATAAGGTACGAGCCGGCGGTCTCCAGTTCCATGACCGCCCTTGCCAGGAACTCCTCGAGGACGGCGGCGGTGGCGCTGGCGAACCTGGCCCGATTCTCCTCCGTGTCGCGCACCCCGTGGAAATTGGCCTCGAGCTGCACCCCACAGACGGGGCCGTCGGCATGGCCGCCGTAGAGGTAGGCGTTCGCGGTGCAGGTGTGCCGGACGGTGCTGTAGCCGCCGGAGAAGAACGGCTCGTCTCCGGGGTCGGGGTAGGTGGGGCTGGGGACGGCCGGGAACCCGTGCTCCTCGTACAGCGCACCCAGGCTGGTCTCCCCCCGGAGCAGGGCCGGGAGCTGGGTCGCGGCCGTGACCATGGTCTGGATGCTGCTGCGTCGCCAGAACACGTCGTCGGCGGTCAGGGCGTCGTCGTCGAGGGCCAGGTCCGGGCGACGGAGGAGGTAGCCCAGCTCCAGGCGCTGGTATGGGTGGCCGTGACCGTGGACGTCCATGTACCAGCCGCGGCCGTGGGCCTCGGCCACGTCGGCGCGGGCCCGGTCGATGAAGCCGTGGTATTCCCGCCAGGCCTGTTCGGCCAAGCCGTTCCCGCACGCCGCCTCCACCAGGTCTCGGTTCGGGTCCAGCTTCCGGCGGTGTAGGTGGCTGATGACCACGTGGGGGTGGCCGCCGAGCCGCTCCACGATAGCCTGGCTCATCATCAGCGTCATCTCCCGGGTATTCCGGTCCGTGACGGTGGTGGCCGAGCCGCCGCATCGGTCAGCCGTCCGGTCGGGGATCGCCGACGGCATGAGGTGACCGCCGTGGCCCGCGCTCAGGATGATGGGCAGGTTGCCGGCGATGTACTCCACGTAGCCATGCTCACCGTAGTAGGACTCGCCCGGCACATAGTCCACCTGCTCCGGCCCGGTGGTATCCGCCGGCGGCGGCCCCACGGCGCTGGTGGAGCAGGACGACCCGGCGACCGTCAGGCTGGATGCCACCACCAGCGTCAGCACGCTCATGACGACTTGCCATGCCGCTCCCCACCGGCGGCAACACCGCGATCCTCGATCTCTCATCATCCCGGCATCCCTCTATTCACCAGACGTGGGTATGCACCTGACTCAACCACCCCCTGGATGTGGTGGCCGGAGGGGGAGGCGCGCGAAATGCACACTCGCCGCCCCGATTCCGACCCATCGTGCGATTGAGTACCTC
>SLCC01000132.1 GCA_007126035.1 Gemmatimonadota bacterium | reverse complement strand
GCGTGGATTGAGGCCGCGGATCAGGCTGGACACAACCCGGTTGCGAGCACCTACGGGTGGTTGCGCTGAGCTTTCTATCCGCCTTCCTCCTTCCGCCTTCCTACGCGTCGCCCGTCCGCCCCGCGGTGATCTCCAGCAGCTCCTTCAGCTTCTGCTCCCCTCGCCCGAGCAGGGCGTCGGCGCGCTGGCGGAGGTCGCGGCCGAAGTCTTCGTCATCGATGTCGACCAGGTTGATCAGCACGTTCCGGTGGGCGCCGAAGAGGCCGGCCTCCAGCGCCTTGGCGCCCACCTCCACGTCGGAGTGGGAGGAGTACTGGCCGTAGCGGGCGACCTCGATGATGGGGTCCCAGGCGCGGTCGGCCAGCTCCATGGTGTGGAACGGCACGAGGGTCGCCTTCTTGAGGCCCTCCTGCATGGCCTCCCGGCGGCGGGCCTTCTCCTGGTCGGTCCCTTTCGGCAGGGCCATGGCGTCCATGAAGTCGGCGAACGCGTCGGTGTCGGCATCCACGGCCCGGAGCAGCTCTTCCTGGAGCTCGACCAGCGGGGGCAGCGCGGCCCGCATGCGGGCGTCAAGGTGCTCGTACTTGCGACGGCCGTAGGTGAGCCATCCCACCATGGCGCCCAGGGCGGCGCCCATGGAGGCGACCAGAGCGGCCACGGACCCGCCGCCCGGCGCGGCGGTGCGGGCGCCCACGGCCTGGACGAACCCGCGCACGGTCTTGCTGATCAGCGGCCCGTCGGCGGCGTCGGCCACCATGAACTCGATGATCTTCTCTTCCGGCTCGAACGGGTGGATGGAGGAGAGGCCCAGGCGGTCGATGGCCAGGCGCACCTTCTGGCGCTCGTCCAGGATGAACAGGTTCTCCTGCTCCATGTAGTAGTCGGCGGCCATGAGGATGGCCTCCAGGGGGACGAGGCCCACGATCTCGCTGCCGGCCACGCCCACGTCCAGCTCCGTCGCGTCCGCCTTGATGGCCTCGAAGACCTCGTGGATGGGAGAGACCTTGTAGTTGTCCAGGTTCATCGAGACCTGGGCGATGCCGAACTCCTCCAGCTCCCAGCCCAGCCCCTTCACCGCCTTGAAGCGGCCCGGCTGGTCGGGGCCCCGGCCCTGCTCGCGGACGTTGAGCGCCAGTCGGTGCGCCTGGTTCTTCGTCCCCAGGACATTGACGTTGTAGGCGACGAGGAAGAAGCGGGCGCCGGTGACCGTGGCGCCGGAGCGGGGCCTGAACTCGGCGGGCCCGAAATCGGGCTGCCACTCGGGCTGCGTGATCTTGTCCGCCAGCCCCTCGTACTCGCCGCTCCGGATCTGGCGCATGGCCTTGCGGTGCCCCTGGGGCTGGGCCTCCTCGTACAGGTAGATGGGTACGCCCAGCTCCTCGCCCACACGCTTCCCGAACCGACGGGCCAACTCCACACACTCGCCCGTGGTCACGCCGCTCACGGGTACGAACGGGACCACGTCCACGGCGCCCAGGCGAGGATGCTCGCCCTTGTGCTGGCGCATGTCGATGAGATCGTAGGCCACCTTCGCCGCCTGGAACGCCGCCTCCACCACGTGGTCCGGCTCGCCCACGAAGGTCACTACCGTCCGGTTCGTGGACTCGCCCGGGTCCACGTCCAGCAGCTTCACGCCGGGAGACTGCCGGACCGCGTCGGCGATGGCTCCGATGATCTCGGGGTCACGGCCTTCGGAGAAGTTGGGTACACACTCGACGATGCGCATGATGGCTCGATTCGGTACCAGGTTGCCGTTGTGCCTGCCACGGTCCGGACGCGGCCGGACCACGGCAGGGCCTCTCATCTAGCCCGGCGCTCCGACGGAGTCAAGCCACTGGCATGGGCACCGCGCACGCTGCCCCCAGGGCCCACGGCGAGCCCGGACGCGACCCGCTCAAGCGAGACTCGTACCAGGAGCACCGAGCCCCGGAACAGGGGGGGGCGCCCCCACCGGTCAGCTGGCCTCGCCGATCAGCACGACGAGCGGATCCAAGCGGCCGCCTGCTGGTCGTAAATACCTATAAAAAAGCCATTTATCCCCACATACTGGTGGCACGGGGCATGCTCTTGATGACCCCTGAGCGGAGGCCAGAAGGGGCTCCGCAACGGGTATGAGGAGCACTCATGTCAAACATGCAGAAGACGGCGGGAGTTGCGTTGATTGCGGTGGTGGGACTCTTATTGGCGCCCCCCCTTTCAGCACAGGAAGCGGAACCGACGAGCAACGAATCGGCCGAGGTAACGACCGAGGTCCTGGAGCGGATGGCCACGGTCTATCCGACGGTGTTGGCGCTGGCGGAGGAGGCGACGCCGCGGATAGAGGAGGCGGAGACGCACGCGGTGGCGGAGGCGTTGAGACATCAGTTGGTGGCGCGCATCTCTGCCGTGCTCGCCACGGCGGACTTGACGCTGGGTGAGTATACGGACCTGGTGGCGCACCTGAATCAGAACGAGGAGGACCGGGAGCGATTCCAGCGCGTGCTGAACCGGGTCCTGGCGTCGGCGATCGAGCAGGTCTGAGACGGTTTCCTGGAAGCGGGTTGGCTGGTATCGCGCGCGACCAGCCGGCTCCGGGCGGGCTGACACGATGGCCTGTAGATTGACGGGGACGACAGCTCGAGCGGACACGAGCGACCCTGCCCTCGTGGGCGGGCGGCCATGGACAGCCCCCACCGGAGACGCTTCATGGATAGATCCGAGTTCTGGCGCTGGTTCGACAGGACGGACTGGCGTATCACACAGTGGATGGCCCGGGCGGGCATCCCCATCCTGCGCGTGGCGCTGGGCATTGTCTTCTTCTGGTTCGGCGCCCTGAAGCTGGTGCCGGGTCTGAGCCCGGCGGAGGACCTGGTCCTGGCCACGGTCCCCATCTTTCCCGGCCGTTCCTTCATGCCGATCCTGGCCGTCTGGGAGATGATCATCGGCCTGGGCTTCCTGACCGGCCGGGCCCTGCGGCTCACGATCCTGCTGTTGTTCCTCCAGATGCCCGGCACCCTCTCGCCTGTGATCCTCCTGCCCGAGGCGGTCTTCACGGCGTTCCCGTACGGCCTGACCCTGGAGGGCCAGTACATCGTCAAGAACCTGGTGCTGATCGCCGCGGCCCTGGTGATCGGGGCCACCGTCCG
>SLCC01000211.1 GCA_007126035.1 Gemmatimonadota bacterium | reverse complement strand
TTACAGTCGACGGCGTTCAACCGGGACATCGGGGGCTGGGACGTATCGAACGTCACGAACATGCAATGGATGTTCTACGGCACGCCGTTCAACCATGACATCGGGGACTGGGACGTCTCCAATGTCACAAACACGAGAGGGATGTTCGGCTCAACGCCATTCAACCAGGACATCGGGCGCTGGGATGTCTCCAACGTCACCACCATGCTGTCCATGTTCTGGGGTGCCGCCGAGTTCGACCAGGACATCGGCGACTGGGACGTCTCCAAGGTGACCCGCATGCAGGGCATGTTCTCAGAGGCGAACTCGTTCAACCACGACATCGGCCGCTGGGACGTCTCCAACGTGGTCGACATGAGGTGGATGTTCCAAGGGGCCACGGCCTTCAACCAGGACCTGTCCGGCTGGTGCGTGGCGAACTTCGAGGAGCAGCCGGCCGGCTTCGATGAAGGCGCCATCAACTGGACGCTCCCCAGGCCCATCTGGGGGACCTGCCCCTGAGACGGGATGATGGCTGGTGAGCAGCCTGGGCGGCGTTTTCGGGCGCCGCCCAGGGTGTCACCGGTGATCCCTGACAGGCAAGCGTGGCCGCAGCACCCTGCCTGAGGAGGTGCGCCGGGACCTGGGAATAAGTACTACCACGAAGCGCGAATCAACGACGGCGACCGGCTCGTGCATCGCATCGAGGACGAGACGTTGTGGGTGGTGGATGTCGTGCCGCACGACGACATAGATCGCTACGGCACGAAGATGGCCGGCCTGTTCTGAATAGCGGGCCAGCGGCCTGCGGTAGCTGGCGCTTCGGATCCCCCTTCCGGTGCGCCGACGTTGTAACGGATCGTTACGCCCCCTTGTAACGATCCATTGCAGATCGGGCGGCCACGTCTATTCCCTCAGAACACAAGTATCGGTCCGACTTCACCTTACGTCGCTACTTCCTTCCGGCGCCAGCTTTGCCTTTCCTGCTGGCCACCGCACCTGATCCGTGAGGAGTGATCATGATCCACCACCATGCCGTGTCCCCCTCCATTCGAACACCGGGAGCCATCCTCGTCGCGCTGGCCTTGGGGTTGGCGCTGGCGTTGCCCGGGTGCGACGCGCCGCCTCCCACCGCCCTGGCCCCGGACGCCCCGGAGCTGGCCGCGCAGGTGGCGGGCGACGTGATCCCGGGCCGGTTCATCGTCACCGTCCGACCCGGGTTCGATCCGCGCGGGGTGGCCGCGGCCCACGGCGTCACGCCGACGTACGTTTATACCCACGCCCTCAACGGGTTCGCGGGCGAGGTCCGCGAGGCGGCCCGGAGCGGGCTGCTGGCGGATGCGCGGGTGCTCCGGGTCGAGCCGGACCGCTGGGTATTTCCCCATGGGATGCAAGAGGACCCGCCGTGGCACCTGGACCGGATCGACCAGCGCCACCTGCCGATGGACGGGTTGTACCAGTACAACCGCACGGGCGCGGGCGTCACCGTCTACATCATCGACAGCGGGATCCGCTTCAGCCACCAGGAGTTTGGCGGACGGGCGAGGAACGGGTACGACTTCGTCTGGCACGAGCTCGAGGAGGGGGACCCCGATAGGGGCGAAGAGGAGGGCGAAGATTGCAGGCGCAGCGGCCACGGTACCAGCGTGGCCGCGCTGGCCGGCGGCAACACCGTGGGCGTGGCCCGGGCGGTGGAGCTGGTCTCGGTGCGGATGTTTGGCTGTGAGGAGCCGTCCCCCGCCAGCCGGACCATCGCAGCCGTGGACTGGGTGACGGCGCACCATGAGAAACCGGCCTTGGCCAATATGAGCCTCGGCAGCTCCTCCGAGGCGCTGGACGACGCGGTCCGAAACTCGATTGCGGCTGGTGTCACCTACACAGTATCCGCGGGCAACAGGGGTAACGACGGGCCACCCCCCCGTGTCGAACTGTCCTGCAACCAGTCCCCCGCTCGCGTACGGGAGGCTCTGACCGTCGCCGCCACCGACCATCTGGACCGGAAGCCATCGTGGTCCAGCTACGGCGAGTGCGTGGACCTCTTCGCGCCCGGTGAAGAGATCACCACGGCGATCAGAACAGCCGATGACGCGTATCGTGTGGACCGCTGGGGCACCTCGTTCTCGGCCCCGCTCGTGGCAGGCGTGGCGGCCCTCTACCTCCAGGAAGAGCCGACCGCTCTGCCGGCGCAGGTCTTCGCCGCGGTGATCGATGCCACGACCAAGAACATCGTGACGGATGCGGGCAGAGGCACTACCAACAACCACCTCCTGTTCAGCCTGGCCTGGGACGAGGGAGTCGACCCGCCGCCTCCGCCGCCCCCGCCGCCTCCCGCCGCACCCTCGGGACTGGCCGCGACGGCCATCTCGGCGAGCCAGATCGACCTGGCCTGGACCGATAACTCGGACGACGAGGACGGGTTCCGGATCGAGCGCTGCACCGGCGCGGGGTGCACCGATTTCGCCCCCCTTTCAGAGGTGGGTAAGAACACCACCGCCTACAGCGATACCGGCCTCGACGCCGAGACCTCGTACCGCTACCGGGTGGCCGCGTTCAACGAAGGCGGGGATTCCGACTGGTCCGATATCGCGGAGGCGACCACGCTCGCCGAGGAAGCGCCGCCGGTAGAACCCACCGGACCCACGGCTGCGTTCGACGTCCAGTGCGAAGGCCTCGAGTGCATCTTCACGGACCAGAGCACAGCCGGTGATAGCGGGATTTCGGCCTGGGCGTGGGATTTCGGCGATGACAACGGCACGTCCACCGCTCAGAGCCCCACGTACACCTACCCCGAGGGCGACACCTACACCGTCATGCTCACGGTCACCGACGGGAATGACCTGACCGACACCGCGACGAAGGTAGTGACCGTGGCCGCGGACGACCCTGGCCCCGAACCCGATCAGCCTTCCATCGACCTGTTCCATCTCACCGACACGAGCAATCCGCAGTTCGCGCGGGTGCTGGTGAAATGGGCGGTGTCGGGCGCGGAGCTTCAAGAGGTGGTGGTGACGGTCGATGGCGAGGGCAATCTCGAGACCCGCACCTGGACGGTTTCCGGAACCAGCGCCGCCGACGAACACGAGTTCAGCTTCCGCCGCGGGCACGGGAGCTATCTGGTCACCCTCACGGTGACCGCCGCCGAATCGGGGCCTGTGTC
>SLCC01000070.1 GCA_007126035.1 Gemmatimonadota bacterium | reverse complement strand
GCGCGGCCTCCATCCCCTTGGGGCGGTCAAGTCGTGGCATGGATACGTTTCCCATCTTGGGGTAAGCATACACCAAGAACAAGCCGAACGCAACAGAATTCGGAGAATGCGAAAATAGGCGGGAATTGAAGAAAGGGTGAAGGCTTGCCCACTCCCTCCCCAAAATGGACAGGTCTTACTTCAAGTCAGCTCAGGTTCCGAAACGGCTGCGCTATAAGAAATCGGCGTGCCCGTGCGATCAGAAACCCGCCTGACACGCGTGGGAGTTTGCACGCGCGGGCGTGCAAGGTCCCAGGCGCCCACGTAAAAGCAGGTCAGGCGAAATTCTGACTGGCGACAGAAACAGGCAGAACGTGGTCGGCTTGCAATCGGGGGATCGCTGGCATTGCAATCGGGGGTCTAGCCGCACTACATTCGGTACGGTATAATGAGTGCAGTCGGGGGCTCGGTCGCAATTTAGGGGTGCCATGGAGTACAAGCAGCGAGTGGTTGATGCGCAGGTAGCCAGGCTCATGTCTGCAATGGGTGCGGTAGTCATCGAGGGGCCGAAGGCGTGCGGGAAGACCATGACTGCAATGCAGGTCGCACGTAGCATCGTTCGCCTCGACGTAGATGCCAATGCTCGGACTGCGGCGGCCGTTGATCCCTCCTTGGTGCTCGAGGGCGAGACCCCCCGGCTCATCGACGAGTGGCAGATCGAGCCGAAGATCTGGAATCATGTCCGCCGAATGGTGGACGACCGCCAGGCCAACGGTCAGTTCCTCCTGACGGGCTCCGCGGTGCCCGCGGACGACGAGACGCGCCATACTGGCGCCGGCAGGTTCGCTCGCCTGCGGATGCGGCCCATGTCCCTTCATGAGAGCGGCCATTCCACCGGTGCGGTGTCGCTGGCGGGACTGATGGCCGGCCAACCCGCTCGGTCCACGGACCCAGGGCTGGACGTGCAGGAGATAGCGAAGCGTGTGGCCATCGGCGGTTGGCCGCGCTTCGTCGACGCACCCGTTGACCAGGCTCTTACCGCGATGCGCGCCTATGTGGACGAAGTCCGGCGGACGGACGTCCAGCGGGTGGGGCGCGTCAACCACGATCCCGATCGGGTCCTACAGTTGATGCGGTCCGTCGCACGCAACGTCGGCACAATGACCGGGGTCAAGACGCTCGCACGAGACGTTGCCGAAGCGGAAGATCCTATCGACCACAAGGCGGCCTTCGCCTACTACCAGGCCCTCGAGCGGCTGATGATCATCGAGGACCAACCGGCATGGGGGCCTCACCTACGATCTAAGGCGAGGGTCCGGGTTACGCCCAAGCGGCACTTCGTAGATCCGGCCCTCGCGGTGTCCGTCATGAGAGCAACGCCGGATCGACTGCTTGATGACCTGAACCTTCTCGGCTTCCTGTTCGAGTCCCTGGTGATCCGCGATCTCCGGATCTACGCCCAGGCGATGGACGCACAGGTCCTGCACTACAAGGACAATACCGACCTCGAAGTTGACGCCATCATCGAGTCCGTCGACGGCCGCTGGGGTGCGATCGAGGTGAAGCTGGGGCCGGGCATGGTCGATCAAGGTGCCACGACGTTGTTGGCGTTTGCCGATAAGGTCGACACGAAGAAGTGCGGGCACCCGCGGTTCCTCGCGGTAATTACGGGCTTCGGCCTCGGGTATATCCGCCCGGACGGGGTTCAGGTTATCCCCATCGGCGCACTCGGCCCGTGATTCCGGCTGGCGAAACGTTTCGACACAAGTAGATTGCTGCGGGAAGCGGTACGCCCCTCGGTCGCTGGGCGCGGCGGCTTCCAAGCGGCTCCGCAAGTGGGGGGTTCACTAGATACTAAACGGTGCGCACCCTAGGAACAGGTTCCGCACATGCTAGAACGTGGCTGGGTGCGCGAACGGGTCACCTTCTTGACCTGAACGGATCGTGACGGACATAGGAGGTGCGACTCGTGGCTGGACACGAGTGGTGGCCCTGACGAGCGAGCTGTGACGCACCCCAGCACAGGAAGCGAGCCGCTCCGGTTGAGGCACGTTCATGGCAGAGCCTTCAAGCGGGCGAGAATTACGCCCGGCTCCTCAACGGGCATGCCGCCCTCCTTGAAATCGTCGTTGTTCCGAGTCTCGATTGTGTCACAGCCCACCTTGAACGCACACGCGATCTGAACGGCGTCTTCAAAAGTACTTACGGTAGTCCGACACGTCCCCTGCGCCCCTTGCCGCCCCGACCAAACGGCGGACGGCCGGCGTCCAGTCGTCACCATCGCGCTCCTGGCTCTGGGGGAGTTGGGACAGGAAGTCGTTCACGAGCTACGCCCATGAACAGAGGACGGGCGGCTCGCCAGTTCCTGCGGCCAGAGAGAATCCGGTTGCAGGTGGTGGCCAGCGGAGCCACATTCGGTCTCCATGAGGAGGACCATGAAGAAGGCGCTGAAGTGGATCGGCGTCACCCTGGCCGGGCTGCTGGGCGTGGTGGTCGTGCTGCTGGGCTGGTTCGCCTGGAGCCGGACGTCGTCCGTCCACCGCGCGCGGTCGGCGATGGAGGCGCCCGCGGGCACGCTCCGGGTGGACGGCCTGGCGTTCCGGGACCTTAACCGGAACGGGCTGCTGGACCCGTACGAGGACCGTCGGCTGCCGACGGGGGCCCGGGTGGAGGACCTGCTCGGGCGGATGACGTTGGAGGAGAAGGCGGGTCAGCTCTTCCAGACGTTCCTCACTCCGGGCCGTGGCGGCGAGATCGCCGGCGCCCTGGTGCCCATGAACATGCTGCCGGTGGAGGTGGCGCTGTTCGAGAAGCGGATGAGCTTCTTCAACCTCTTCCAGACCGGCGGCGCGGAGGAGACGGCGCGCTGGACCAACGCGGTGCAGCGGCTCGCGGAGCGGACCCGCCTCGGGATCCCGGTGACGTTCAGCACGGACCCGCGGCACGGCGCGGTCCCGCCCCGGGTGGTGGCGGCGTTCTCCATGCCTGACTTCTCGCCCTGGCCGGACCCGTTGGGGCTTGCGGCCCTGGGTGACAGCGCCCTGGTCGAGGAGTTCGGCCGCATCGCCGCCCGTGAGTATCGCGCGGTCGGCTTCCACATGGCGCTGCACCCCATGGCGGACCTGGCCACCGAGCCGCGCTGGGCCCGGATCAGCGGCACGTTCGGCGAGGACGCGGCGCTGGCGGCGCGACTGACCGCGGCCTACGTCCGGGGCTTCCAGGGCGAGTCGCTGGGACCGGGCAGCGTTGCGACGGTCACCAAGCACTTCCCCGGCGGCGGCCCCCAGGCCGGCGGCTGGGACCCGCACTTCCGCTACGGGAAGGACCAGGTCTACCCGGGCGACAACTTCGACTACCACCTGATCCCGTTCCGGGCGGCCATCGCTGCTGGCACCGCCCTGATCATGCCCTACTACGGAGTACCGGTGGGGCAGACGTCGGAGGAGGTGGGCTTCGCCTTCAACCGTGAGATCATCACGGGCCTGCTCCGGGAATCCCTGGGCTATGAGGGGATCGTCCTGTCCGATTGGACCCTGCTGACGCCGCCGAAGGTGCTGGGGGTGGGTCTCGAGCGCTTCATGCCCTTCGCGGGCGTGAAGGACTACGGCGTGGAGCAGCTCACGCCCATCGAGCGGGCGCGGAAGGCGCTGGAGGCGGGCGTCGACCAGTTCGGCGGTGAGGCGAGTCCGGAGTACGTGGTGCGGCTCGTCCGGGAGGGTGTGGTGCCGGAGTCGCGGCTGGACGCGTCGGTGCGCCGGCTGCTGTCGCTCAAGTTCGAGCTGGGACTGTTCGACGACCCATACGTGGACGTGCAGCGGGTGAGCGAGCTGGTCGGGACTCCGGAGGCGAGGCGGCTGGGCGAGGCGGCGCAGCGGCGGTCGCAGGTGCTGCTGACGAACCGGGCCGCGGGAGGCGAGCCGGTCCTCCCCCTCACGCGCGGCGCGCGGCTCTACGTCCGGGGCCTGGACCGCGAGCTGGCCGCCCGCTACGGGACGCTCGTGGCCACGCCGGAAGAGGCGGACGTGGCGATCCTGGACCTGGAGCCGGCCTCCGAGCCAGGCGGCGGCAGGTTCGCCCCCTTCCATGAGGGCCGGCTCTACTACACCGACCAGGAGCTGGCACCGGTGCTCGACGTCGCCCGGCGGGCTCCGACCGTCGTGACCCTCTACCTGGACCGCCCGCTGGTGATCCCCGAGATCGCGGGCGCCGCCGCGGCCGTGGTAGGCCACTTCGGCGCGACCGACGCCGCGATCCTCGACGTCCTGTTCGGCGTGGCCAGTCCGGAGGGGCGTCTCCCGTTCGAGATGCCGGGGTCGTGGCAGGCCGTGCTCGAGCAGAAGGAGGACGTCCCTTTCGACTCGGGCGACCCGCTGTTCCCGTTCGGGCACGGCCTCCGGTACCGCTGACCGACAGTACCCGCTTCGCGGTGCGTCCCCGGTAGGCCGGGGCAGTGGTCAATGTCCGCCGGCGTGGCCGTCCTTTCGTGGATCGGACGCGGCGGCCCAGCCGCTGGTCAGCCGCAGGACGGCCTGGGCGCCACCGAAGGCGGTTCCCTCGGGCTCGAGGACCTGGTGGCCGAGCTGTAGGAGTCGGGCGCGGACGTCGTCTCTGATGGGCGCCTCCAGGGCGACGCGCTGGCCGTCCAGGTGGCGGAACCGTGGCGCGTCCAGCGCCTGCTGGAGGTCCATGCCGAAGACCAGGAGGTTCAGCAGGACCTGGACGTGCCCCTGGGGCTGCATGGAGCCGCCCATGACGCCGTAGCTCAGCCACGGCGTCTCGCCGGCGGGGGTGGTCCTGGTGACGAAGGCGGGGATGATGGTGTGGAAGGGCCGCTTGCCGGGGGCGACCCGGTTGGGGTGGCCGGCCTCCATGGAGAACCCGGTGCCCCGGTTCTGGAGCGCGAAGCCGGTCCCTGGCACCACGACGCCGGAGCCGAACGCGTAGAAGATGCTGTTGATGAATGAGACCATGTTGCCGTGGTTGTCGGCCACGGACAGGTAGATGGTCTCGCTGTCCGTCAGGGCCGGTCCCGGGTCCGGGCGGTCCAGCGCGCGACCCGGGTCCAGGGCGTCGCGTCGGGCCTGCACGTAGTCGTCGGACAGCAGGCGCTCCGGCGTCACCGCCATGTGGTCCGGGTCCGCCACGTAGGCGGCCAGGTCGGCGAACGCCAGCTTCTTGGCCTCGATGAGGTGGTGCAGGTACTCGGCGCTGTTGTGGTCCATGGCGCCCAGGTCGAAGCCGTCCAGGATGCGCAGCATCTGGAGCGCGGCGATCCCCTGTCCCGGCGGCGGCATCTGCCAGAGGCGGTAGCCCCGGAACTCCGCGGAGACGGGCTCGACCCAGCGCGCCTCATGGGCCGCCAGGTCCTCCAGGGTGATGAAGCCGCCGGTCTGGCGCACGTGCCCGGCGATCTGCCGGCCCAGCTCGCCGCCGTAGAGGGTGGCGGGACCCTGGTCCGCGATGTGGCGCAGCGTGCGGGCGAAGTCGGGGTTGCGGACCCATTCCCCCGCCACAGGGCCTCGGTTGCCGTCGACCAGGTAGGTGGCCGCGGCCCCCGGATCCTCTTGCAGGACGTCCGCCGCCTCGGCCCATTCTCGGGCGATGATGGGTGATACGGGGAAGCCCGCCTCCGCCAGCCGGATGGCCGGCGCCAGCACGTCGCCCAGGGTGAGCCTGCCGTAGCGATCGATGAGCGCCGCCCATCCGGCCAGCGCGCCTGGCACCGTCACCGCCTCCACGCCGCGGACGGGCACCGACTCGTGGCCCCGGGCCGCCAGCGCCTCAGGCGTCATGAGCGAGCCTGCCGCGCCCACCGACTCCAGCCCCACGAGGCGCTCCTCTTCCGCCGACCAGAGGAGGGCGAACATGTCGCCGCCGATCCCCGTCATGTGGGGTTCCACCACGTTCAGCACCGCGGCCGCGGCTACGGCGGCGTCGGCGGCGGTCCCGCCCGCCTGTAGCACGGACAGGGCGGCTGACGTGGCCAGCGGGTGACTGGTGGCCACGGCCCCGTTGGGCGCGTACACGGTGGAGCGCCCCGCCAGGGTAGTGGGTCGTGGCTCCTGGCCGGGGAGCTCGGCGGCGACGATGGGCATGAGGACGAGGAGCATGGACAAGGCTCGGGTCGGCATGATGTTCACTCCAGTACGGAGGCGAAGGGCAGGTCCTGGGCGGCCAGGGTGAAGACTACAGTGGGGAGATCAGCGGCGATCTCCTGGGCGCGGGCGTAGTAGCTGGGGAAGTCCTCCTGGGTCGAGGGCGCGGCGATGCCCAGGAAGACCAGGTCGGCGTCGGCGGAGGATTCGATCAGGATCTCCTTGAACGGCCGGCCGTGGGCGACCAGGACGTGGGTCTGGGCGCCGATCCGGAGCGCGCCGGCGGTGGCTTCCAGGTTGCGGCGGGCGGAATCAGCGGCCTTCTCGTTGGGAACGACCAGCTTCACATGGATCTCGGCGCCGGTCCACTGTGCGCTGATGCGGAGCAGGTAGGCCAGGATCATCATGAGCCCGCCGTTGCGCTGGAGGCCGCCCCACCAGACGTCGATGCGTTTGCGGTTGCCGAACCCCCGCTCCAGGTCCGACCGTACGACGAGGACGTTGCGGCGACCGGTATGGAACACCTGGAGCATCCGGCAGTAGCGGTCGCGGCTGGCCTCCTCCAGGCTGGCGCCCAGGATGACCGTGTTGGGGGCGACGGGTCCGAGGCCGTAGGTCTCCACCAGCTGCTCCGCCCCCTGGAAGATGTCGGGCGCGGTGGTGAGACGGACCATGACCTCCATCCCGTTGCGCTCGAGGTGGTCGTGGATGAGCGTCTCGATCTTGCTCTGCTGGGCGGCGTCACGGGAGCCGGTGGGCAGCACGCTGGCCACGGTCACCAGGCCCCGGTTGTGGGTGAGGGCCACGCCCAGCTCGATGAGGCTCCAGCGCCGGCGGGGCGCGCCCGACAGGACCAGGACGTGGGGCCGCCAGTTCTTGGTGTCCTCGGCCCGGCTGATCCGGAAGACGCCCATCCGGATCATGGCCATCCAGATCCCGCGACGAACGTCGCCCCAGGCCGCCTCCATCTCGCGACGCTCGAGCCAGGTGAAGATGCCGACGATGATGACGGCGGCGGCGATGGTCGCGCCCGGGTTGATCAGGAACATGACGACCAGGCAGCCGATGGCGCCCAGGACGGGGAGGATCCAGTGGACGCCGAACTCGGGCCGGAACGACGGGCTGTCGAGGAAGCGCTCCACCCCCGCCACCACGTTCAGGACCAGGTAGGTGGTGAGGAAGAACATGGTGAGGATGGGGGCGATGACGTTCAGGTCGCCGAGCATGACGGCAGCCAGCGCCACCACCAGGGTGACGGCCGTGCCGGTCCGCGGCTCGTCCGCGGGTCCGTGGCCTGCCCCGAGGAAGCGGAGGGACCCGGGGAGGACGCGGTCTCGGGCCAGAGCCTGAAGGACCCGCGGGGCGGCCAGGATGCTGCCCACGGCGCTGGACAGCGTCGCGCCCCAGACGCCGATGAGGATGGCGTCGCCCCAGAGGGCGATCCGGCGCATGACCAGCGGGTCCTCGATGAGCGTGAGCGCGTCCGCACGGCTGGCCAGGATGATGGGGAGTGCCATGTAGATGGCATAGCCCACGCCGATGGCCGCCAGGGTGCCGCGAGGGATGGAGCGGGCCGGGTCCTTCAGGTCGCCGGACATGTTGACGCCCGCCATGATGCCCGTGACGGCGGGGAAGAACACCGCGAACACCACCCAGAACGACTCGGAGTGTCTGGGCGCGGCGCCGAACAGCTCCACTTCCGTGGACTCGATGGGGCGGCCGAGGACGAGAGACACCAGGGAGACGCCGATGGCCGCCATGATCACGTACTGCGCCCGGATGGCCGCCGCGGCGGACTTGATGGCCAGCAGAGCCACCAGGACCGTCACCACGATGGCCACGAGCTGCTGGCTCAGGATCGGGAACACACGGTTCACGCTCTCGGCGAAGCCCACGGTGTAGAGCGCTACGCTCAGAGCCTGGGCCAGGTACAGAGGGATGCCGATGGCGCCGCCAGGCTCGATCCCCAGGGATCGGCTGATCATGTAGTACGCGCCGCCCACCCGGACCTGCCGGTCCGTGGCGATCATGGCGATGCTCAAGCCGGTCAGCAACGTGATGCTGGTGGCCAGCGTCACTATGAGCAGCGCGCCCACCAGGCCCACGTTCCCCACCACCCAGCCGAAGCGGAGGTACATGATGACGCCCAGGATGGTCAGGATCGAGGGCGTGAACACGCCGCCGAACGTGCCGAGTCCCGGGCCGTCGCCGTTGCCGTTGCCGTTGCCGTTGCCGGAGGAGTTTGCGGCGCGCGGAGTCATGCCGGCATATTGGCGCCGCCGGAGCCAGTTGGCCAGGTGGGGCCGATCGCTCCTGCGAGGACACTCCGGGACAGAGCTGTGCGAGTACTTTCCCACCCGACTTGCCGTGACCGCGCATGGCGGGCGAGACTACAGGTATGGAATTCCTCAATTTCGTATTGATCCTGTGGGCGGGCTGGCTGGTCTGGCGGCGACCGGAGCGGGAGCGGCTGGCGTTCGGCGTGCTGGTGGCGGCGTGCCTGCTGATGGTGTTCCTGTTCCTGGTGGGCACCCGCGGCTCCCTGGTGCCGGGGGTGAACCTGTGATCCGGCTGACGGAGGAGCGGCTGGGGCTGGTGCTGGCCTGGCTCGTGATCGTGCTGCTGGCGGTCCCGGTGGGTGGCGCGCTCTGGCTGGGCGTGGCCCACGGCGACGCGCCCTGCATCCTCTGCTGGTCGCAGCGCACGTCCATGGTGCTCATGGCCCTGGTCTCGCTGTTCGTGGTGCGGTACGGCCCGCGGCCCAGGTACCTGGGCATCCTGGTGCTGCTGGGAGCGTGGGGCACTTTCATGGCCCTGCGCCACTCGGCCCTGCACCTGGCACGGGACGTGGGCCAGGGTTTTGCCGGCACCATCATGGGCGTCCACACCTACATCTGGTCCTGGGTCATCCACTGGGTGGTGCTCCTGGCCGCCGGCGCGCTGCTGGTCCTGTTCCGGGGCACCCTGTCCGGGAAGCCCGTGCCGGCGACAGCGCCCTCGCCGAGTGCCGCCGGCCGCTTCGCCATGGCGCTGCTGGTGGTCATGGCAGGCGCCAACGCCACGCAGGCGTTCGTCACCACCGGTCCGCCGCCCTACATCGGGCAGGGCGACCCGGTCCGCATGTCTCTCGACCCCCGGAACTGGGTCTGGTCCACGGCGGCCTGGTCGGGATCCGTCTCCTGGCGTGGCTCGTGGACCATCCCCACGCCAGATCCGGCAGGCGTCGATCCGGACCCGGCGAATGGGCCCCTGGCGGACCTGCCCACGCTGGAGGTGCGGGGCTGGGAGCAGGTCACCGCGCCGCTGACAGGCAGCCTGGTGGGCCTGGCCACCCCCCAGCCCACTGCCGGCGCCAGCGACGCCGATGACCCGGTGCTTGCCATCACGGACCGCTTCGGCGTGTACCTGCTGGACAGCAGCATGTCCCGGGTCCTGCACCGCGTGGTCCTGGACCGGGGCTTCAGGATCGACCTGTCGCCCCTGGCCGGCGCCACCTTCCTGAGCGGCGACACCATCGCCGTCATGTCCACCAACAAGAGCTACGTCCTGCTGCGGCCGGACCCGGACGCAGACCCGGCTCGTGAGTGGCGACACTTCCGCGAGACCGACGGCGGCGTGACCGAGCTGCGACGCGACCGCTTCGCCACGGTCCGCGCCCGACAGATGTTCGCGCTGTCGCTGGCGTATGACCCGGCGGCGGACGAGCTGATTACGGTCAGCGTCCCATCACCCCGTCACCAGCGGCTGGTGGTCTCCCGCTTCGATGGCGCCGATCTGCTCCTGGCCTCCGAGTTCCTGCCACGCCCGGCGGCAGGCCTGACGCTCAGAGGTTCCGAGCGTGGGCTGGGCGAGTACGTGGTGACCGCCGCCGCCGTGGCCGACGGCCTGCTCTACGCCTTCAGCGCCGCCTACTCCACGCTGCTGGTGATCGACCTCCAGTCGCGCACGGTGGCTGAGGCGTATGCCGTGCCCGGGATCATCGAGCCGGTGGGCCTGGGAGTGCGGGGCGGCGATCTCGTCGTCGCCCAGTCGGATGGCCGGGTAGCCGTCCTGGAGCGGCCGCTCAGGTAGCAGCGGTCCGACCTCGTCCCGGAGCCCGGCCGTGCAGCCGTTGCACCGACCGCGCCGCCCGCCCACACTACGTGTCACGGCTACCACCCAGTGAAAGGCGAGCGCGTCCATGGTCATCCCGTTCTTCGCCCAGATCGATCGGTACTTCGCCGCGGCGGCACCCCACACCGGCCTGCCTGCCGGCCTCCTGGAGCAGATCCGGGTGTGCAACAGCGTCTACCACATGAGCTTTCCGCTGGAACGCGACGACGGCACCATCGAGGTGATCGAGGCGTGGCGGGCCCAGCACAGCGCCCACAAGCTGCCGGTGAAGGGCGGCTTCCGGTTCGCCCTGGAGGCGTCGGAGGACGAGGTCAAGGCCCTGGCCGCCCTCATGACCTACAAGTGCGCACTGGTGGACATCCCCTTCGGCGGCGGCAAGGGCGCGGTGCGAATCGATCGGAGCCGCTATTCCGACGCGGAGATCCGGCGCATCACCCGGCGCTACACGTTCGAGCTGGTGATGAAGAACTTCCTGGGCCCCGGTCTGGACGTGCCGGCGCCCGACTACGGGACCGGACCGCAGGAGATGGCCTGGATCGTGGACACCTACTCGGCGTTGTCGCCCGGCCTGGACGCCGCCGGCTGTGTCACCGGCAAGCCCATCGAACACGGCGGGATCCGGGGCCGGGTGGAGGCGACGGGCCGCGGCCTGTATTACGGCCTCCGCGAGGCCTGCGACCGGGCCGAGGACATGCGCCGACTCGGTCTCGAGCCCGGCTTGGACGGGAAGCGGGTGGTGGTACAGGGGTTGGGGAACGTTGGTTACCACTCGGCCAGGTTCCTGGCCGAGGGCGGCGCCGTGATCACCGCCATCGCCGAGTACGAGGGCGCCATCCAGTCGGACCAGGGGCTAGACGTGGGCGCCGTGCGCCAGCACCGCCGGGATTCAGGGTCGATTCTGGGGTTCCCCGGCGCCCGGGACCTCCCCGTCTCCGCGGACGCCCTGGAGCTGGACTGCGACATCCTGGTCCCCGCCGCCCTGGAGAACCAGGTCACCGGCGACAACGCCCAGCGCATCCGCGCCCGGATCATCGGCGAGGGTGCCAATGGCCCCGTGACCGCCGACGCCCACGAGGAGCTCACCCGACGCGGCGTCATGATAGTGCCCGATCTCTACCTGAACGCCGGCGGTGTCACGGTCTCCTACTTCGAGTGGATCAAGAACCTCTCCCACGTGCGCTTCGGGCGCATGGGCAAGCGCTTCGAGGAGGACACCCGGCTCCGCATCCTGCAAGCCGTGGAGGAGGCCACGGGCCACACCTTCGACGACGCCACCCGCCGGCGCACGGCCGCCGGCGCCAGCGAGATCGATTTGGTCAACTCCGGGCTCGGGGAGACCATGGCCACCGCGTACGAGGAGATACATCAGGCTGCCCGCCAGAAGGACGTCGACCTCCGCGCCGCCGCGTACAGCCTGGCCATCAGCAAGGTAGGCCAGATCTACCAGGACCGGGGCATCTTTCCCTAGTAGTCCGCCACGATGGCTCTGACGGCATTCGAGCCCCGCCGCAGCCGCGCTGGCTACGTTGCTCAGCACTGCGGAATAGCGCTTCCATGAGAAGGCTTCTCCGTCAAGGGCACCGTG
>SLCC01000091.1 GCA_007126035.1 Gemmatimonadota bacterium | reverse complement strand
CGCGCTGGCAAGGCGCGAAGCCGAGGAATAGCAGCGCTATTCCGCAGTGCTGAGCAACGTAGCCAGCGCGGATGCGGCGGGGCTCGAATGCCGTCAGAGCCATCGTGGCGGACTACTAGCTAGTGGCGGGCTGGTCTGGCGCCGGCGAGTGGCCCCGTACCGGGGGTGGTCGCTGGACGCAGACAGGGCGGGCGAAGGCTGGTCTGGTGGCCTCCGCCCGCCCTGTTCTCACTGCGCTGGGTCGTCGGGACCGCGCGGCTTCTTATTGCCCCGCTTCGTCCGGACTCCGCTGCCGCGCAGCCTACCTGTCTTCCGGTTGCGTCGGTGCCGGCGGTGACTCCGGAACCTCCCGTCGGGGCGTCTCATCCCTGGGCGCCTCGTCTCTGGGCGCTTCGTTTCGCGGCGCTTCGCTCCTGGGGGCGTCATAGCGCTGTGAGTCGTACCTGGGGAGCTCGCGGTCTGCGGGCCGGTGGATCTCGCCCTCGATCTCCTTGATGGACCCCTTGAACTCACGGATCCCCTTACCCAGGGCGCTGCCGATTTCCGGGAGCCGCTTGGCGCCGAAGACGAGCAGGAGCACGGCCAGGATAAGGACTACCTCCCAGATCCCTACGCTACCGAATGGCATTATGAAACCTCTCGATCATCCTAGAACCACCATGAGCGCATCACCAGCGCGACAATCAGTACCCCGATGACACTCAAAGCGTTCAGATTGATCACCAGGGGGCCGATGACCAACGCCACGGCGACCAGGTCCAGGCCCACCGGGCCAATGGAGGCGGACACGGAGGTGGTCAGGAACTCCCGGCCTGCGCTATCGGGGAGGAAGCGGGTGGCCAGCACGGTGAACAGGGCTCCCAGGAACAGGCCGATGATGAGGGCCCAGACCAGGCGTGGCAGTGCTCTTCTCCGTCCACCGATCATCTGTTGGTCTCGCTCGAGGTTGTGAAGGACCCTTCCAGCTCGACTCATCGTCTTCGCTGGACGACGTATGCCACGGCGGCTTCCAGCGCCCCGGTCGCTTCGGAAGAGGGGAGGCTGTGCAAGGCCGCGGCCGCCCGGGCGCCGAATTCTTCGGCCCGTCCGCGGGCATGATCCAGGCCGCTGTGCTCCTGGACGAGTTCGACGATCCGCTGGATCCCTTCGTCGGACGGCTCGGGCTGGGCAAAGAAGCTCTCCACCTCCCGTCGAGCCGACTGGCCCATCCTGGCGAGGGCCGCGATGAGGGGCAGTGTCATCTTGTGCTCGCGCAGGTCCTGGCCCGCGGGCTTGCCGGTGTCGCCCTCGCTCCCGGTGTAGTCGAGCAGGTCATCGGCGATCTGGAAGGCCATACCGGTCAGGTGGCCGTACCGGGCCAGGGGCTGGCGGAACCGGTGGTCGCCGATCATCGCTCCCATCTCACAGGCGGCGGCGATGAGCGATGCGGTCTTGGCCTGGATCAACCGGTAGTAGTCGTCCTCGTCGAACGCCAGGGCGTCGGCGGAAGCCAGCTGTCGCATCTCGCCCACGCTCATCTCGTTGGCCGCTCCGGCCAGCACCTCCACCAGGTCGGTGCGCCGGAAGGATGCCAGCTCGGTGACGGCGCGGCTGTAGAGGTAGTCGCCCATGATGATGGCGGCCTGGTGGCTCCAGAGCGCGTTGACGGTGGGCATCCCGCGGCGGAGGACCGAGTGGTCGACGGCGTCGTCGTGTACCAGCGTGGCCATGTGGACCAGCTCGACCACGGCGGCCAACGTGGGCACCCGTTCGTGGCCACCGTCGCCCACCTGGTTGGCAAGGAGCAGCAGGGTGGGCCGAAACAGCTTGCCCCGGCCGTGGGCCAGGTAATCGCTCACTTCCTGGATCGCCGGGAAGTCGGAGAGGATGATGCGGGGGATCTCCGCCTCGACCAGCTCCAGCTCCGGCCTCACAGGAGCCTGTATCTGGGCCAGCCGGGGCCTCTGGCCCGCCGTCGCCTGGGCGTGCTCGGACGTCACAGGCGGCTCATCCGTTCAGCCACGTCATCGAACTCTGGCTCGATCCTCAGCACGTGCTCGTAGGCCTGCCTGGCCTCCGCCCTCTGTCCCAGCTCCTCGTGGCACTGCCCCAGATGGTAGTACACGCCCATCAGCTCCGTGTCGTCGTCGCCCGCCACCTCAAGGCCTCGCCGCAGGATCTTGGTCGCCAGGGCGTAGTCGCCCTTGGTCATGAAGCAGCGTGCCAGCTGCTCGTAGGCCGCCACCCGGGCCGGGGCCCGCTGGAGGGAGGAGCGGAACTCGGAAATGGCCTGGTCGATCAGACCCATCTCCAGGAAGGCCACACCCATCTCGTATTCCTCGGCCCCGTCATCGGAAGCGTCGTCCGGGTCCGACCCTCCTTCATCCACGTCGAGAATGCCGAATACCGCCTTCGCCTCCTCGTTGTCCGGGTCCAGCGCCAGCACCCGCCGGTAGATGGAGAGCGCGTTGGCATCCTCTCCGGCCCTGCCCAGGCTGTTCGCCAGCTCCATGTAGGTGGCCACCAGCAGCGACCGCTCGCCCGTCCGGCTGGCGAACTCCACCCGCCGCTGCAATGACCGGATATCGCCCGGCTTCCGGCGAGCGATCTCGTTCGCCACGCTGAGAGCATCCTTGAAGACCGCGGGCGGCGCTTCCGTTCCCAGCAGCAACCCGATCTCCGCCAGCGCTTCGTTCAGCAGCCCCCGGCTCACCAGCTCCTTGGACCGGTCGAGGACCGTGTCCACGTCCAGGTCCGCCTGCGCTCTGCCCGAGGACTCGAGCTGCTGAACGCCCAGATCCAGGTCCAGGGGGTCTCCCTCCAGATCCTGCCACTCGCCCCAGCTTATCGGGCCGCCCGCAGCAAAACCCTCGCCCAGGTCCAGCTCCATCAGAGAGCCCGCCGGTCGCGCCAGGCCCTCCGGCTCGGGACGGTCCTCGGCGGCAGCCTCCTCCGGCTCGGGACGGCCCTCGGCCACAGCATCCTCCGGCTCGGGACGGTCCTCGGCCGCAGCCGCCTCCGGCTCGGGACAGCCCTCGGCCACAGCCTCCTCCGGCTCGGGCTCCAGGACCTCCTGCTCCCGGGTGTCCTGCTCCCTGGCCTCGGGCTCCGGCAGATCCGGCTCCCGGGTCTCCACCGCCTCGGGCTCCGGGGCCTCCGGGACCTCCTGCTCGGGCGCG
>SLCC01000023.1 GCA_007126035.1 Gemmatimonadota bacterium | reverse complement strand
GGGCGCCTGGCTGCCTTTGCGCAACCGGGCCATGCCTGGCGTCGTGGGCGCCAGCGGGGAGCGCGGGAGCCAGGCACACGACCGTGCGGGCAGCCGCGGGCCACTCTGGTGCCCGGCCAGGTCGGGCAGCCGCCGAGGAGTCCGGCCCGCTGGACTGGCGCGGACGCGGCGATGACGCCGATACTGAACCCATGATCCCGAGACCACGTCTCATCGCCTTTCTGGCTCTTACGGTCCTGGTAGCCGTGGCGCTGCTGGCCACGCGGCTGCACAGCCAGGAGGCGGCTGCGGCGCTTGAGGCGGCGGCCGGTGAGGCCGTGGCAGTGGACGGCTCCTTCGTCCGGCTGGGCCTGGCCTACCTCCGTGCCCCGAGCCCGGCCCTCCTGGCGGAGCTGGCGGGAACGCCGGCCGCCCGGACGATCGCCGAGCATGCCCGTCGGGTGGCGTTACCGGCCGGGGCGCCCAGCGCCGAGGAGCTGGTGGCGTCGCTCCTGTTGGAGGTGGAGGCGGCTGGTCACGACCCCGACGTGCTGGAGGCCATGCTTTATCGGCTGGAGTCGGACGGCCCGGCGCTCCGGCGCTGCCGGGCCGAGGCGGCGCGCTACCTACCAGCGGGCGCCCTGGACGGCGCGGTGCTGCACCTGACGCTGGGCTACGACATCGGGGTGGCGCTGGCGGGCGCGGCCACGCTGAACCTGGCCCACCCTCGCTTTCACGGCGACTTCCGCGAGCTCTGGTTCTACTGCGTGCACGAGCTTCACCACGCCGGGTTCATGACCTACCACGACCTTCCCGAGCTGGCGTCGATCCGGACGACGACTGACCTGGCCGCGCTGGTCCGCGCCCTGACCTTCCTCGAGGGGCTGGCAGTACACGCGGCGCGAGGTTGGCGGGCGGCGGCGGGCGCCCTGGAGGACGACCCGGATTACGCGGCTCTCCAGGACGCGGTCCGGATGCGCGGGTACGAACAGGAGTACTTCCGCCTGTACCACCTGCTGGAGCGGGCACCCCACCGCCCACTGGTGCCTGGGGACTGGGACGTGCTCGAGCCTCTTGCCGGCGGCGACAGGCTGTGGTACCGGGTGGGCGCCCTCATGGCTGAGCGGATCGAGGAAGAGCTGGGCCGGGAGGCCCTGATCGAGGCCGTCGTCGCCGGGCCCCACCGCTTCTTCGAGCTGTACGCGCTGCTACCCGGGTCGGCTGGCGCGCTGTATGATGGTGGCGCGGATCGACGGCCCTGATGCGGCGCCCGGACATGATGGCGGAGGAACGGATGGCTGAGAAGGAGCTGACACCGGAGCTCATGCGACTGGTAGCGGAGCGGTTCCGCCTGCTGGGCGAGCCGGCGCGGCTCCAGATCCTCCAGGCGCTGCGTACTGGGGAGCGGACGGTGTCGCAGCTGGTGTCGGAGACGGGGCTGACCCAGGCCAACACGTCGAAGCACCTTCAGCTGCTCCACTCGCTGGGATTCATCGAGCGGCGCAAGGCTGGGCAATACGTCTACTACCGGCTGGCCGACGAAGGGGTGTTCCGCCTCTGTGACATCATGTGCGGGCGGCTGGAAGCGGAGGCGGCCGAGCGGCAGCGGCTGCTCGGCGACCGCGGCGAGGGGGAGCAGGACTGACTCGCGCAACCCGGCCGGGGTGACGGCGCCTCGCTCCTCCCCGGTCTCGGTCCCGCCCCGCCCAACTGGCCCCGGCCGCCAAGCCTGGCCTACGCCGCCTCCTGCTTCGCCCTTTCCGCGTCGGTCGCCCGTACCTCGTCGCCGGATCCGTCCCAGCGCCAGAGCGGGTGCCGGTGCTCCGCGTACGCCCGCGACACGCGGCCGGTGAACATGGACGGCAGCAGCGGCCGGTTGGCCCGGATCAGGAAGGCGGCCAGGTGGGCGACGACGAGGCCCATGAAGACCATGGCGGCGGCGGTGTGGATCAGCGTCACCCAGGTCAGGAACCAGGGGTCCAGAATGATGGGCCCCAGGTTCTTGAACGACTTCACCAGGCCCGTGGCGATCAGCACCAGGGAGGTGGCACCGATGACGCCGTAGGCCAGGCGCTGCTCGGCCAGGAACTTCCCCGACGGCGGCTCGGGACGCCCGCGGATCATGGCCACGATGATGCGCCAGCTCTCCACCCCGTCGCCCCGACGGGGCAGCGCCGCGAATTCACGCCGGCGGAAGTGGTAGACCAGGTGGAACAGGATGGCGGCCCCGAATACCACCGCCGCGATGTAGTGGATCACCAGGTGGATCTCGAAGTTGTCCGACCAGCCCATGCCCGGCAGCTCGACGATGTTGTAGCGCCGGAACATGGGCAGTTGGCCCATGCCGGAGAACAGCAGGGCCAGGCCGGACACGGCCACGGCCCAGTGGACCAGGCGCACGGTCCCGGAATGACGGGGAACGCTACCGCTCCGGCTGACCTCACTCATCGCTACCTCCCTTCTCCAGACGCGAGACCGTGGCCGCGAACGCTGCGGCCGCCCCCAGCAACGGCGCCGCCACCGACACCGCCGCCAGGCCGCGATGTCGGTCCAGCATGTTGTCGGTCTCGTGCAGGCGCATGGGTCGGATGCGCTCGGCGGCCTCCGGATCCCGCTCCGCCAGCGCCTCCCGCTGCCGCTCTCCAGCCGCCACGATGGCGGCGTCGATCGCCCGGAACGGGACCCGTGAGACGTAGACTGTGGACGTGCCGCCATGCTCGTTCTGGCCGTACAGGTGCTCACGCCAGCGGTCGCCACCGTACTCCCTGGCCCGCCGCTCCGCCTCGGCGAACAGCGTGTCCCGATCGCCGATCCGAATCGCGCCACGGGGACACTCGGCGGCGCAGGCGGGGGTGTTGCCCGCCACCAGCTCGTCCACGCACAGGTCGCACTTGTACATGACGCCGCCACCTACCGGGAGCGGGTCCAGGTACGTGTACGGTCCCACGCCGGCCTGCCGCTGCGGCACGTCCCAGGGACAGACCGTGCGACACTTGGCGCCGCCCATGCACAGGTTCTCCTCGATCGTCACCGGACCCTCCGGCCTCTTCTGCGCCGCGCCGAACGGGCAGAGCTTGGCGCACGGCGGATTGTCACAGTGCATGCACCGCCGTGGCACGTGGACCTCCTCCCGCCGGCCCTCGTGCTCCACCTCCACCGCCTGCACGAACGTCCAGTTGTACGGCGTCAG
>SLCC01000125.1 GCA_007126035.1 Gemmatimonadota bacterium | reverse complement strand
GGGGCCCTGGTCCCGGCGCCGGTGGTGGGCGGCCACTCCTTCCGCTCCGTGAGCGCCGGATTCGACCACAGCTGCGGCGTGAGGACGGATCAGGCCGTCCTCTGCTGGGGGTCCAACGAGAGCGGCCAGCTGGGCAACGGCGGACTGAGCGGGCCGGGACAGCCGGGGTCGGTCTCGCCCCATCGCATCTTGCGGCCGGATGCGGCGATGAGCGTTTCGGCGGGCTACGGGTTCACCTGCGCCGTTTCCACGGCCCACCACGCCTGGTGCTGGGGCCGGGGCGAGGCGCATCAGCTGGGCCTGGGCCGGTTCGACGATTTCACCGTTCCCCAGCGGATCCTGGATCGCGACATTTCATTCGCGACCGTGAGCGCCCGCGGGCTGACCCACGCGTGCGCGGTGAGCCGGCACGGCGCCGCCTACTGCTGGGGCACGGGGCAGCACGGACAGCTCGGGGCGGCGAACGTACGGATCTCGCCGGTACCGGTTCGCGTCAGTGAGGGGGTGACGAGATGAGACGTATGTGGTTGAGGCTGGTCTGGATCGTGGTGTGGTCGGCGGCGCTCCTGGCCCCCGGCGTGGCGTTGGCACAGGCCGGGCCGGACGAGCCGCTCCGGCCGGGTGACGTGGTCCGACTCCGGGTCTGGGGTGATACCTTGATCAAGGGAGACTTCCCGGTGGACGACCAGGGGAGGGTCGTCTTCCCGCGCCTCGGCCCCCGGGACGTGGGCGCACTGAGCCCGCGGGCGCTCCAGGACCATGTGACGGCGGAGTACCAGCGGATGCTCCGGGACCCGGCCGTCGAGATCCTGACCTTCCGGCGGGTGCTGGTGCTGGGCGCGGTGGCCGTGCCGGGGAGCCATCTCCTCTGGACCAGCCACAGCCGCCTCTCCGACGCCCTGGGCGAGGCCGGCGGCGTGCTGCCCGACGGCCGCAGGGACCGGGTCCTGATCACCCGGGACGGACGGACCACGGAGCACCGGCTCGAGCGGGAGCCGCCGTCATCGCTCCAGCTCCGGTCCGGCGACGAGGTCCACGTCCCGGAGCGTGGCTGGCTGGCGCGGAACCAGGCAATCGGCGCGGCGCTCCTCTCCAGCTCGGTCAGTCTCCTCGCCACGGTCCTGCTGGTGGTCACCCGTTGAATCGAGTGAACGGAAGCGAGTACGGCATGAATGGGAACGGACGGACCGACGGACGGAGGGACGAGAGCCCCGTACGCGAGGCCTGGCATTTCGTTCGTCGTAACTGGGCCTGGGTCCTGGGCACGCCGGCCCTGGTCCTGGCGGTGGCGCTGGTCGCGCTCCAGGTCGTGCGCCCGGTCTACGAAACCACGGCCACGGTGCGGATCGACGAGGAGCGCTCGGGCCTGCCCGTCCTCGAGGCGTTGCGGACCCTGTCCTCCGGGAGCGAGATCAACACGGAGATGCAGGTGCTCCGGAGCCGCACGCTGGCGGAGGCGGTGATGGATTCGCTCCGGCTCCAGGTGGAATTGCGGTCGCCGCGGAATGTGTCCCGGGACCACCTCGTCACCATCGCCAGGGTGGATCGGGATGCGGCGCCCGGACGCTACGAGCTGCGGCGCCAGGACGGCGGCGGCTTCAGCGTCCGCCCGCCCGGGGGAGACCCGGTCTCGGCCCGGGTGGGCCAGCCGGTGCGGCTGGAGGGCCTGGAGCTGGTGATCAGGCCGGAGGCCGCCGAGCGGGACCGGATCGTGCTCCGGGTGCTCCGTCACGATGACGCCCTGCGCGCGTTCCGTCGCACGCTCGGCGTCTCCCGGCCCGTGCGGGACGCCCAGATCGTGGAGCTTCGCTACTCGGCCCGGGACCGATCGCTGGCGACGGCGGTGCCGAACGTGCTGGCGGACCGGTTCATAGCGCTGCGCGCGGCGGAGCGGTCGGCCGAGTCCGTGAGCACCATGGAGTTCCTCGGTGAGCAGCTGGACCTGGTCCGTGGCGAGCTGATGGAGGTGGAGACGAGCCTCCAGCGGTTCCGTGAGACGACGGGTGTGATCAGCCCGGAGGCCGAGGCCCGGGCCAACGTGGTGGGCCTGGTGGAGCTGAAGGCGCAGCGGGACGCGCTGGCCGGGGAGGCGGACGCGTTCGCGGAGCTGCTCCGGCGGGTGGCCGAGTCGGATCCCGCCACGGATCCGTACGCGCCCCGGGCACTCCTGGCCTTCCCGTCCGTGTTCCGGGTGCCGGCGGTCTCCAGCCTGCTCACCTCCCTCTCGGAGGCGGAGGGGCAGCGGACGCGGCTCCTGGAGCGGCTGCGCCCCGATGAGCCGGAGGTGCTACGGCTCTCGGAACGGATCCGGTCACTGGAGGACCAGATCACCGCCATCACCCGGACCTACCTGGGCGGGCTGCGGGAGCAGGTGGTATCCATGGACCGCACGCTGGACCGGTTCCGGGGCGACCTCCAGGCCGTGCCGGCGCGGGACCTGACCTACGCCCGACTGACCCGTGAGATCAGCGGCCTGGACGAGATCTACACCCTCCTCCTGACCGGCCTGAAGGAGCAGGAGGTGGTGGCCGCGGTCCGGGACAACACGGTCCGGGTGGTGGACCCGGCCGTCCCGCCCAGGCGGCCCGCCTTCCCCAACACGCCGCTCACCCTCCTGCTCTCCCTGCTGGTGGGGGGTGTGCTGGGCGTTGGCGGCGCGTTCCTGCGGGACCAGCTCGATACGGCCGTCCACACCCGGGACGACCTGGCCCATGCAACCGATGGGGCGGCCGTGCTGGCCGTGATCCCGCGGATCCCCGGAGACCGGACCAACGGTAGGATCTCCGACCCCGCCCATCCCGCCGTCGAGGCCTATCGCTCGCTCCGGACCAGCATCGCCTTCTCCCGGCCCGGCGCGCCACCCAGGGTCCTGGTTCTGACCAGCCCCACGCCGGGCGACGGGAAGTCCACCAGCTCGACGAACCTCGCGGCCACGCTGGCGCAGCAGGGGCATCGCTGCGTTCTGGTGGACGCGGACCTCCGCCGTGGCGCGCTGCACGAGGCCATGGGCGCCCGTCGAGAGCCAGGGCTGTCGAACCTGCTGCTCCAGCGTGTCGAGCTGGAGGACGCGGTCCAGCCGGTGGACCTGGGCAACGCCGCCGTCGATCTCCTGGCCACCGGCGTCCTGCCTCCCAACCCCGCGGAGCTGCTGGGGAGCGAGGCCATGCGGGAGCTACTGG
>SLCC01000130.1 GCA_007126035.1 Gemmatimonadota bacterium | reverse complement strand
CGCCCCGCCCCATGCGGAGGAAGGCGCCACCGAGCACGTTCACCCGGTTGCCGGTGTTGGCCGGGTCCTCGATCCAGTAGTATCCCAGCTCGCCACGCTGGTGCGTCTCGTCCCAGTACTCCGTGAACGCGTCACGATGGGTGAGACCCGCACCCGCGTACAGACGCAGCTCCTCTGTCACGGAATAGAGGAGTGCCGCGTTGAATGATTGCCAGCGGCTCTCATCCCGGAAGTACTCGTCGAAGAAAACGTTCTCGGCTTCATGATGTGTCACGCCAGGGAGAAGCACACCGTCACGGGTGTCGGAGAGCGGGTCGAACTTGGCGTCCAGATAGAGACCGAAGCCATAGAGGCCCGGGATGAGGAGGTGGACGCCCACGCCGGCCATCTGCTGGGGGGCGTTGATCACGTAGCCCGCTCCGAAGCCCAGGGGGGCCTGGGCCTCAACGGGTCGGACAGGCAGCAACAGGGCCAGGGCCAGGGCGGCCGGGTACGCAATGCTCACGCGCATGGTCGTCAAGGGAGACAGGTTAACGTGGGACTCCGGGCGAACGGCACACCGGTCGATCAGGATACTACCGCCGGCGCGCCCGCGGCGCAATCGGCTGCCTCCATGGTGGCAATTGACTTGCACCAAATGCATGCGCTACGTTGAAGATAGCACTGTGGGACGGCAGGTTGACATGCGGCACTACTTTCTCCCAGCCCTGCTGATCGGGCTCCTCGTCGGCTGGCCAGCCGATGCGTCGCCCCAGGTCACCCTGGTGGGTGTGGTCCAGGACAACGAGACGGAATCTCCCATCATGGAGGCTCGGGTCGAGATCCTGGACCGGCTGAACCGCAGGCTGGCGGTGCGCTATACGGACCAGGACGGCCGGTTCGAGGCCAGGGTTCGAAAGGAAGAGGCCTACCGCCTGAGGGCCAGCCGCTTGGGCTACGAGACCGCCACCACGCCCATCCTCTGGCGGGACGGCTACGACCAGATCCACGTGGACATCCGTCTCGATCCGGATGCCGTTCTGCTGGCGCCCCTGGAGATCGTTGCCCGCGCCCGGCCCACCACCAGCCCGGTCCTGGAGAGCTTCCACGACCGGCGCCAACTGGGCTTCGGACACTTCTTCACCAGCGCCGACATCGCCAATCGGCACGTGAACCAGGTGACGGACCTGATCGGCACGGTGCCAGGTGTCCGCCTCGAGTCGTCCGGGCGAGGCACGCGGCGCTCCATCTACATGAGCCGCGGCACCCGCGCCTGCCTGGCCCAGATCTACGTGGACGGGCTGCTGGTGAACAGGGCCGGCCCGGGAGGGCTGGATACGGGATTCACCCTGGACGACGTGGTCTCCCCGGGCTCCATCATGGGCATCGAAGTCTACAGCGGCCTGTCCACAGTGCCCGCCGAGTTCCTCAGCCCAGAAGCCGTCTGTGGTGTGGTCGTGGTCTGGACCCGGCGGGGTGACTCAGGAGGACGGCGCGCGCCAGCCCCCCGACCACCCCCGCCGGGGGATCAGGATAGCGGATGACGACAGTCTCTGAGCGTCGACGACGGCCGTCAGCGGTCCGGCCGCGTCTCCATCACTATCGCCCCCACCACGTGCCGAGCACCCAGTCCCGGCAGCGACGCGGACGCCGTGGGGCCGTCCAGGTAGCGGAGGGAATGGACGGCATCCTTGGCGAACTGCCGGAGCACGTCAGGCGTGCCAAGGAAGGTCTGGTCCTGGAAGACCACTATCTCGCCCCCACCCTCGAAGGTGCGAGCCACCCGGACCTGCAACCAGCGGGGGCGAAGCTGATGGACCACGTCGTAGAGGGTGGTGGCGGCGGTGGCCCCGTGGATCTCCTCGCTGGTGATCAGGTTGTAGTTGATCCGCTCCCTCCCCTCCGAGCCGGTGCTGGCGCATGCGCCCACCACCAGGAGGAGAAGGACCACGGTCAGGACAGGAGCGACGGCGCGTCTGATGTTCATTGGCCTACCTAGCCGTTGATGATGGATACGGGAACGGTTACCCTTCAACCATGGTACCATCCGGTGAGAGCAGGGGTCCATCGGGTAATGTACCGCGACCGCGCTGGCTGCGCACCAGCGACGGGTCGAACCTCGAGAGATCGCCGGAAGGAGGACCAGCCATGAGGAAAAGCTTGTTGGGGATAGTCGCAGTGGCGCTTCTGGTGGCAGCCTGTGAGCCCGTCAACATCCCCCGGCTCCCGGAGGACGATGAGGACGACTTGGGTGAGCCGCCCACCACCGAGATGATCCGGGACCAGCACACGGGCAAGCGACTCCTGGACTGAAGCCCGACACATATCCATGCAGATGAGCCGGGCCGGTGCCAGTGGCATCGGCCCGGCTCTCATCCTGCCGGGGCGGACCCGGAGGCGGGCGCTTAAACCCACCCCCGGTCCGTTTCAACCGATCAGTACCCGTAGGTCCCGACCGGAGCGCCCCACTCCAGGCCGCCACCGTAGTCCACGGTGGGCACGCCACCGAGCTGGGCCACCAGGTCAGGCACCGGGAGCTGCAGGATGGTGCCCTGGTGCAGGTCACCCCAGCCCCGGCTGTCGAAGTACCACGACGCCGACAGCAGGGCGTGGTCCATCCCGGTGTTCATCCTCTTCTCCCACTTGAGGATCTCCCACAGGTCGCCGCAGTTCCCGTTGGGGAGCTTCGGCACGCAGCTGGTGTTGAGACCATCCGCGTCCGTGGCGTTCAAGCCGGCGGGCACGCGGTACTTGTTGATCAGCTCCGCCACCGCCGCCCGGTTGCCGAGCCGATAGTGGGCCTCAGCCGCCAGCATGTCCATCTCCGCCATGGGCGTCTCGGGCAGGGTGCCTTCGATGGACTGCATGTGGCCCCTTATCTCGTGGTAGTACGACCACCGCCACTCGCCACGGTCAGGCCTGGACCACTGGTCGCCCGGAACCGCCGCGACCATCAAGCGCGTGCCGGGGTTCGCCTGCTGCTCCGCCACGGTCGCGCCCTGGGGGAACCGCAGGTCGGGTGTCTGGATAAGGAACGATCCGCTGGGCAGGATCGGATGCCGGTCGCCCACAGGCAGGGACATCCACTCCTGGTACTTGCCGGACTGGTCGGCCATCCCCTTCACGAAGTAGTTGAGCTGGCCCCAGCCCCTGAGCAGCATGTAGTACAGGGACCAGTTGGCGGAGAACCCGGACCGCAGCATGTTGTAGTACAGCGTGCCAGTGTTCCCGTTGTTCACGTCCGCCAGCACGGCGTTCCAGTCCACCGCCGCCCGCTCCTCGGGCGTCCGCGCCACCGCCGCCCGGAGCCGGGCCATGTAGGAGTTGATGACCGTGGCCAGCTCGGCGCTGGTCATCCGGTCACCGGCGGGCACCATCCAATGCCAACTGCTGGGGATGTCGAACGTGTTGTTGCTGGCCATGGTCCTGGCCTCGTCCAGGAAGCCCAACGCCACGTCCATGAGCTGCTGGTAGCCCACGAACTCCTGCGGCGCCTCCAGGTCCGTCGTCTCGTCGACGATGGGGCCCTGGTCGTAGTGGATGGCCAGGTAGCCATAGCTCATGCCCTGGACGAACCGGCCCCAGGCAATGGCCCTGGTCTCGTCCGCGCCCAGGTCGACGGTCCCGTCCACGATGATGGCCCGCAGACCGTCGTTCACAGCGGCTATCGACCGGTACCAGTAGGTGTAGGCCCAAGACTTCTCGCCGTAGAACGAGTGGGCCGTGCTGTTGGTTGTGGGCACCCTCGGTATGGACGAGTAGTGCACCATAGCGAAGTTCGCCGGGAAGGCGCTGTGCTGGAACGCAGCAGTGCTCCGCCAGGGTCCGCCACCAAGGAAGTGGTACGTGGGCCACCACCAGTTTTGCCAGGCGCCGGAGACCAGCGCCTGCACGTCGCCGGGATTCGCCAGGGCTCGCCTGGCGTCCGGCGCGTTCGGATTCTCCACGGCAAGATCGCCGCAGGCCGCTGCCCCGAAGAGCAACAGCGTGGCGACTGCCAGTGTGGTCAGTTTTCTCATTCGTGGGGCTCCTGGTTAGAAGTTCAGCTCGAGGCCGAACGTGAATGTCCGGAAGTTCGGATAGTTGAACCCGTCCACCCTGGCCAGTGCCGCGGAGCCGGTATGCCCGCCGGTACGCCCGACCTCGGGGTCGTAGCCGTCGTAGTCGGTCCAGGTGAACAGGTTGCGCCCCACAGCGCTCAGGGTGATGCCATCGAAGCCCTGCAGGATCGGCAGGCCGGCCAGCGTGGCGCCGTCGAAGCGGTAGCTCACCGCCAGCTCGCGGAGCTTCACGAAGCTGCCGTCATCGACGAAGGCCGAGCTGGGAGCCAGCCCGCTCACGCCGTAGAGCTGAGCGAAGTAGCCGAGGGGCTTCTGCTGGTCCGCGGGCACGTCCGACTGGTCCATGATGCCGGCGTAGTTCTGGAATACAGCCCACTGTAGCGGCTGGTTGTAGATCGAGAAGCCCTGGACCGCGTTCAGCAGCCCGTAGACGGAGAAGCCACGCCAGTTCATCGTGCTGGACAGGCCCACGTTGTAGTCGGGCGTGGTGTTCCCCAGCGGGCAGAACGTGGTCTCCTCACCGGTCTCCCGGTCGATGCAGCGCCCGACGATGGGCGAGCCCCAGTTGACGTTTACGCCGGCGATCTCGGGACCGGTGGTGCCCCACCAGTTGCCGCCTTCAGGAGCGGTGCCCCAACCGTTGTTGTAGTGGCCGGCGTCACCGACCCAGACCAGGAAGCCATCGTCGTTGACCATGAAGCCGTCGCAGCTCATGCCCTCCGGCAGGTGGTCACAGCTGCTGGCGACCTGGGTGCCGTAGAACGTGCCCAGTACCTCGCCCTCGCGGACGTAGAACACGTCACCCATGGCCTGACCGCTCACACCCATCACGTAGGACGGCCGGTTCAGCTGGGTGATCTCCTGGCGCGTCCGGTCGAACAGCAGCCGGGCCGACCAGGTCAGGTCCGGCGTGGTGACGAGCCTGGCGCCCAGGGACATCTCCCACGTGTTGCTGTCCAGCGTCCCGGCGTTCTGCCACTGGGAGCCGAACCCGAGGTAGGGTGCCAGCGGGACGTTGAGGATCTGGTCCTCGGTGGTGGTCGTGGCGTAATTCACCGCCAGGTCGAAGCGATCGAGGAAGAAGGCCTCGAGGCCGACCTCGTGCTCCGTGGAGAACTCGGGCCGCAGCTCCCGGTTGCCCAGCGTGATGGGAGATACGCGGCCAGCCGCCACGCTGTACGTCTCGTACTGGGCCGCCCACGACGGGTGACCGCCGGCGGTGCCCAGGGAGTAGCGGAGCTTCAGCTCCTGGAAGGCCGGGATGTTCATCCACGGCTCCTCGGTGAGCCGCCAGGCGCCGGCCAGGCGGTAGTACCACTGGCGCCGCTCGTCGGGCCCGAACAGGGAGCTACCATCGTTGCGGACCAGGGCGCTCAGGATGTAGCGGTCCATCACGTCGAAGTCCGTGATCACGAAGTAGCCGTCCGTCCGGCGCTTCTGGAGACCCGAGCCAGCGCTGATGTTGTCGCTGGGGATGTTGCCGAAGTGCGGCACACCACCCACGACGAAGCCCCAACCCGAGCTGCTCGTCCACGTGGCATCGGACTGGTCCCACAGGTAGCGGACCTGGGTCCGGTTCGTGCCCCAGTCGCCCAGCGTGGTCCGGAACGTACCGGTCAGGCTGGCGTTGAGGCCCTCCGTGCGTCCGTGGTAGCGGTACAGGTCGCCCTCCTCCTGCAGCCCGCGGATGCTCCGGTAGCCCAGGGGGTAGTGGTCCTCCCACTGGCTATCGAGCCTGTCGTAGCTGACGTTGGCGTCGACGTTGAACCAGTTGGTGGGCCGGTAGCGCACGTTGGCGGTGCCCAGGAACCGGCCACGACGCTGCTCGTATTCCCGGTTCAACAGCTCGTACAGCGGGTTGTCGTTCTCGTTGAACGGGTCCGGCCGGATGATGAGCCGGTCCAGACGGTCCTCGGCGCCCGAGCAATCCGCTGTGGGATCATCGATGCAGGCGCGCAGGTTCACGCCCGCGGGCATGCGCGTCAGGTTGAAGATCGGGTTGCCCTGACTCTCCGGGAAGTGGTCCTGGACGCTGGCACTGTAGAACGCGCTGCCCGACAGCGTGATGTCCGGACGTACCGACTGGTCGATGTTGATCCGGAAGTTCTGGCGGTCGAAGCCGCCCTGGCCGGGCATGACACCCTGGTCGTCCAGCTGGCTGAACGAGACGTGGTAGTTGGTGGCGCCGGAGCGGCCCTCAGCCGACAGGTAGTTCTGCATGAACCGACCGCCGGTGAAGAACTCCGCCACGTGGTCGTGCGTGACGCCGGGCCACGTGTTCGCCATGACCGTGTTCCAGTCGTTGACGGTGGCGCCCTCGGGCGCACGCTGGCCCGCCAGTGACACGTTAGAGCACTCCAGCCAGGCGCAGGGGTTGCCCTCCGGGTCGATGAACCGGCTGCCGTCAGCGGTCATCGCGAACGGGTGGCGCTGCGTCAGGTTGAACCGACCTGGCAGCTGGCTCTGGCCGAACTCGCTGCGTACGGTGTAGCGGATCATGTCATCCTGGAGCGCGCGGCCTCGCCGCGTCGTCACCTGGATCACGCCCGCCGCCGCCCGGGAGCCGTACAGAGACGCCGCCGCCGCGCCCTTGACGACCTCGATGTTCTCGATGTCCAGCGCGTCGATGTCCACCATGCTCGCAGACAGGATCACCCCGTCCACGATCCACAGCGGCTCCTGGTTACGACCGGCAGTGTTGATGCTGGTGGGGCCGCGGAGCAGCACCGAGGCCGCCGCGCCAGGCCGGCCGGTGCCCTGCACCACCTGGGCGCCCGCCACCTTGCCCTGGATCGCGCTGCCCGCCGAGACCGCCGGCACCGGCAGGTCCGCCGCCACCAGCTGCTCCACCGTGATGGGCAGCTTGACCCGCGGCGTGGCCTCCGCAACGCCCGTGACCACGATACCCGTCAGACCTACCGCCACCTGCTGAAGTCGGACGTTAGCGGTTGCCACCTCGCCGGCGGCGACAGTCACGTCACGGGTTACTTCAGTAAAGCCGATGCGCTCGACACGGAGCTGGTGCGCACCTGCCGGGACGTTGAGGATCTGGAATCGACCCACCGCGTCCGAGAGGGTGCCGAGCCCGGTGCCGGCGACCGTGACCTGAGCGCCCGAGACCGGGACGTTGTCGAGGTCGGTCACCACGCCCTGGATCGTGCCCGTCTGCTGAGCAGCGAGCAGCCCCGGCGCAACGGCTATCGCTAGTACCGCGAATAGCCAACGTAGATTTCGCATTACCGATTGCTCCTTCATGTGTGGGATTGGAGAGATGACATCCGAGCGCGTAGCATGGAACCCACCACTCGCCTTGGAAGCGGGCGGGAGGGATGCCGTTCGCGACTGGAGTTCCTCTCACCTGAGGGAACCCAACAACGTCGTCGGGCTTGTGCCGACAGACGACGTACTGACTGATCCACAGCCTCCTTTCGCGTGAAGGGTATCGTGACGGGAACCAGTCCTCTTCATATGGGGAGGCAGGCGCCCACGGGGCGCCCACAAACTGCAATCTGTGCTGTCAAAAAGCCGACCGGGAATGCTGGGTCGACACTGCTATCTATCGATGCGCGTAGCTTTTCGCTTATGAGCGGAAGTCAAGGTGTGGCGGTACCTTACACTGGCACCATACGGGGCGGCTGCGAATTTGTCAAGAAAGATCTGGGCGGGCCGGAGAGAAGCCGGCCGCGCATGCCATCGGCGATCCAGGGGCGGCGGCCGGCCGCGGTCGCGTCGAGTCATCGTGCGATGATCGCCGGTTCGACCCGTCCGCTCCGTCTTCCAGTGCCCGGGCACTGGCGCGACGTCGACGTCCGGGATCGTCCGACCGCGGTCCGTATGTTGGCTCGGGTCCCGCGGACGGCCGCCATGTTCATCCTACATCCTGACCTTACCTCCTGACAACCCGTTTCTCTGTTGCTCGATCAGAACAGGATCCGGGTGTACTCATGCTCCTCCTCCAGCTCACCGTTCGGCAGTGGGGCGATGACCAGGAACCCGTTGTCGTCTACCTGGAGCGTGAAGGGAGCAAGGTCCACATGCTCGAGGTCGGCACCCGGCCGTATCCGGATCTGGAACTCCCCGGGCGCCGGCTCGATCTCGAGCTCCTCTCCCGGAGCGATCAGCCCGTGGAAGGTCTCCTCGCTACCGGTGATCTCCACCTCCATGGGCTCCATGGTGGTGAAGTCTCCGTTGATGACCAGGACGCGGGGTTGTCCGAACAGTCGGGCTAGCCGGTAATGATGGATGGAAGGCTGATCCCGGTCCATGAGGACCACGCCATTGATGTCCGCGTCATGGTTGACTGTTAGCTCGGTGCTGTCGGCGTCGAACCGGAAGCGGTAGGTGTGGGTGGCGACGTTGAGGGGGAAGTAGACGGCCTGCTGTGCCGGCAGTTCGACAGCGGGCACCCCGTCCAAGATGACGGTGGCCGTGCCCAGTCCAGGCGCCGCGTGGGCCACGCGTGCTTCCACGACGGGTATGGGCTCGGTCGTGTCCAGACAGCCGGCGAGGGCGGTGGTGAGGACCAGTACGAGCGCCAGTCCTGCGCCCCTGCCAATCATTGTCATGATGCTCTCCTGTAGTCTACTCGATTCGGACCCGAAACCTCGCGCAAGGGCTCTGGGAATACAAGGCGACCCGAGCTCCGAGCTCCGAGCTCCGAAGTTCGGGTAGAGCCCTGGACGTCGACGGGTTCAGAACACCAGGCCGATGGCCAGTCCGCCGCGGTCGCCCAGCCCGGCGCCGAAGCGGATCATCCACCCGGGTTGGAAGGCGACATCGAAGCCCAGGTCGAGCGCGAAGGCCAGTCTCAGCTCGTTCCGTGCTGGCGGGTCCCGTCCCAGGTTGGCATCCAGCATGAGCCGGGGAGTGATATAGGGGGTGAGCGTGGCGTCGGGGGTGGTGAAGGTGCGTCCCAGGCTGAGGCCCAGGGGCGCGCTGATCACCAGCCAGTCGTCGAAGCCTGCCCCGATCCCCGCCACCCATGACACGTCGAAGGGGAAGTCCGGGGAAACGGTGGCCAGGAGGCCGGACACGTCCACCCCGCCGAGGATCCCGATCCCATCTCCCCTACCGTCCACGATCCCGAGCCGGAGCCCGACGCCCTGGGGCGACTGGCGCATGGTGCCCAGGATGCCGACGCCGGCTCGGTGGGCATCGATCAGATACAGGCCGGTCCCCACCGCGGGCCGGGGCGCCATGAGCATGGGCGAGTCCCAGACCACCTGTGCCCGGGCCTGACCCGCCAGGGCGGCTATGCATATGACCGTCAGACCCGCTATTCGAAGCTTCATGTTCCGTCTCCTCAAGACGAGCTGGCCACCCCGCCGACGGGGCCGGGCCAGACGAGCCGAGCGTTGCGATCAAAGTTCCGCAGGCGCGAACCTCGAGCGGCGAGCCTCGAACCTCGCCCCCCCCCAACTCGTGGCGCGCGAGCCCCTATTCTGGACTGCCGAGCGGCGGGCTGCAAGACGTGTCGTACGCCCGCCGGCAGGCGCCACGCATCCTGGTCACACCTCCCTCCTCACCGGCTCGTCCTCATCGCCCCTGTCCGGTCTCTCACCGGTCCGGTCCATCCTGGCGCGGATACGCTCCCCCGCCCGCATGACTATGATGGGACCCGCCAGCGCGGTCACCAGGATGAGAAGGACGACGGCGTCCACCACCTGGTCGTCCAGGAGTCCGGCCTGACTGGCGGTGATGGTGATTGCCAGGGTGGCGGCGGCCTGGGGCGTGGTCAGCCCGATCATCAGGAGGCGGTCAGTACGGGGGCAGCCGTAGCGGGCGCCGGTCACCCACGCGGCGGCGGCCTTACCCGCCACGACCAGCAGCAGGAGCAGCCCACTGAGGAGGAGGATCTGGGGCCGGACCAGCTGCTCGAGCTCCAGGAGCATGCCCGTGTAGATGAAGAAGAAGGGGATGAAGATCATGCGGCCGACGAACTCGATGTGCTCCCTCAACTCTTCCCTGTCTGCCAGGACCCGGTTGAGGGCGATGCCGGCGATGAAGGCGCCCAGCACGTCTTCCGTGCCGGTGACCTCCGTGGCGGAAGCCAGGACCAGGAGCACGACCAGCACGAAGAGGGCCTTCTCGGCCCGTGTGACGGCGTCGCGCCTGAACACGCTCCGGCTCAGACGGGGCACGCCCCACAGCGCGGCCGCGGCGATGACGGCCAGTGCGACCAGGGGAGCCACCCAGGCCAGGGCACCTGGCTCCACGGTGCTGATGACGACGGCCAGGATGACCAGCGCCAGGGTGTCGGTGAGGAGCGTGCCGCCGATGGCCATTACCACGGACACCCGGTGGAGGAGCCCGAGCCGCTCCACCACAGGATAGGCCAGGAGGGTGTGTGAGGAGATGAGGGCGCCCAGGAGGAGTGCACCCCGAAGCTCGAAGCCCAGCAGGAAGAACCCGGCCACGACGGCGGGGACCAGGGAGAAGATGAAAGCGAGCCCGCCGAAGGTCATGGTCTCACGGGCGTGGTCGCGGGCCACGTCCAGGTCGATCTCGAGCCCGGCCAGGAACATCACGTAGATGAGACCCACGGGGCCCAGGAAGTCCACCACCGGCTCCATGGGCATCACCTGGAACCCGCCGGGCCCCAGTAGCATGCCCAGGACCAGCAGCCCCACGAGGCCGGGCAGATGAATGCGCTCCACGGTGAGCTGGACGACCAGTGCCGCCAGCACCAGAACGGTGAACTGGAGGATCGGATCCTGGACTGGTAGCATGGCCCGGGGACGGTGCAATCAATGGGCCTCGACGGACTGGCGGGCGGCGGCGAGTATCGGGCGCCGGACTCGAACTCCGAACTCCGAGCTCCGAGCTCCGACCGCCCAGCCACTGCCCGCCCTCCGGTTGCCGGGCTTCGGCGGGTTGCCGGGCGGGTCGAGTGCCGGGCGCGCGATTCGAACTCCGAACTCCGAGCTCCGAACTCCGACCGCCCAGCCACCACCCGGCCGCCGGTTGCCGGGCTTCGGCGGACTGCCAGGCTTCGGCGGGCTGGCGGGCGGCGGCGAGTATCGGGCGCTCGACTCGAACTCCGAACTCCGAGCTCCGAGCTCCGACCGCCCAGCCACTACCCGGCCGCCGGTTGCCGGGCTTCGGTGGGCTGGCGGGCGGCGGCGGGCTGGCGGGTTTCGGCGGACTGCCGGGCTTCGGCGGGCTGGCGGGCGGCGGCGAGTATCGGGCGCTCGACTCGAACTCCGAACTCCGAGCTCCGAGCTCCGACCGCCCAGCCACCACCCGGCCGCCGGTTGCCGGGCTTCGGCGGGTTGGCGGGCGGCGGCGAGCTCCCGGGTTTCGGCGGACTGCCGGGCTTCGGCGGGCTGGCGGGCGGCGGCGAGTATCGGGCGCTCGACTCGAACTCCGAACTCCGAGCTCCGAACTCCGACCGCCCAGCCACCACCCGGCCGCCGGTTGCCGGGCTTCGGCGGGTTGGCGGGCGGCGGCGAGTATCGGGCGCTCGACTCGAACTCCGAGCTCCGAACCCCGAACTCCGAGCTCCGACCGCCCAGCCACCACCCGGCCGCCGGTTGCCGGGCGACGGCGGGCTGCCAGGTTTCGGCGGGTTGGCGGGCGGCGGCGAGTATCGGGCGCTCGACTCGAACTCCGAGCTCCGAGCTCCGAGCTCCGACCGCCCAGCCACCACCCGGCCGCCGGTTGCCGGGCTTCGGCGGGGTGCAGGGCGGCGGTGGGTGTCGGGCGCTCGCCTCCGAGCCTCGGACACCTCCGCGCCGTCCGTGCTGCGCTGTTGACATTCTGGCGCCGCGAATCGGAGGTGGAGAGGTGGCGGGGCGGTCGGAGTTCGGAGTTCGGGGTTCGGAGCTCGGAGTTCGGAGTTCGGAGTTCGGAGTTCGGAGTTCGGAGTTCGGAGTTCGGAGTTCGG
>SLCC01000110.1 GCA_007126035.1 Gemmatimonadota bacterium | reverse complement strand
CTACCATACTCGTCATCATGTCAACCCCGGTAGTGCGGACGTGTCAGGTGAACGCTTCGCTCGAAGGCGAAGTTATCGATTGCGTGGGCGGACCCAGTGGGCCGCCCTGGGGCGTCCCCTCGTGCCGCTCCACCGCCACCCCGTCGGCCATGCTGCCGGCCTCCAGAAAGCGGCGGATGATCCGAATCATCCTTCGGTCACCGATCCGGTTCTCCAGCTTCCCCATCAGCACATCGTGGTTCACGCGGTCGAAGAACTTCTCCAGGTCCACGTCCACCACCCAGCGCCTCCCTTCCTGGATGTACCGCTGCGCCTTACGCACAGCATCGTGCGCCCTGCGCCCAGGTCGAAAGCCGTGGCTATGCTCCGAGAACGTCGGGTCGAAGATCGGCGTCAGCACCTGTAGAAACAGCTGCTGGATGAAACGGTCGAGCACGGTCGGAATGCCTAACTCCCGCACCCCGCCCCCACTCTTCGGAATCTGCTTTCGCCTCACCGCGCTCGGCCGGTAGCTCCCCGCCAGCAGTTGCTCGCGGATCGTCTGCCAGTGCTCGCGCAGATACGGCTCCAGCTCCTCCACCGTCATGCCGTCGATGCCCGGACTGCCCTTGTTTCGCCGCACGCGCTTGAGCGCTTCAAGAGCGTTCTCGCGCGCCACCACCCGCTCCATCAGCAGGTCGTGGCTTCCCGAGCGTTCCTTCCCCTGTGCCGCACGTCCGGCTTCACCGCTCCGCTCTGCTCTCGGGGCTTCACCCCTACCCTCCAGCGGCAGCTCCCAAAGGGACATCTGGTGCATGGCCTTCTCACGACTCACGGGTGATTCGCTCTCCCCTCTGTTCGGCCCTTCCCTGCCCCCGGCCACGTCCGTTTAGGTCCTGCCCTTGGCTGTGTCCGCCGTTTCCGGCTTCGTGCCCGTTTAGGGCCTCCCCTGCGGTCGCGCCTGCGGCGCCGGTACTACGGCCTCTGCTGACTTCTCGCTCCGCTGCGGCAGCGTCGCCCTTTCAGGCGTAAGGCGAGATCTCCCCAGGTAAGACTGATGACCTTCTCCGCGCGATCGCCGGATTTACACCGCCTGAGTTTTGGTCGTGAGAGCTTTGCGGCTCTTGGCCCGCTCGCCCTGCTCGGCAATGCCTCCTATCCGGTTTCTGTTCGTCGACCCGCGGATTCGTTCCCCGCTTCTTTCAGCGCTCCAGTCACCCTCGGCGCCTTGCGGTTCCCTTGGATCGCTACGACCAACTCTCCGGGGGACTCGCACCCCCAGGTCACCAGCCATGCTGGGCACACTAAGAAAACGCCCGGCCCTCTTCCGAGAACCGGGCGCTTCATGGAGCCGGCGGGAGTCAAACCCGTCGCCGCCAGGCGGGCCCCACTCGATCTATAGTATTCCAGGGAAACAGCTTACAGCCAACGGACGCGCTTCCCTATCCCTGGCTCACGGCATCAGCGGATGCTATCGTCGGATTCGGTACCGGACCAGCATGGGCACATCGAACTCCCCTCGCACCAGCATCCAGACATGGGTCGATGTAATGGGTCCCACCCACCGCTCTACGCCGGGTGGCAGGGTCAGCGTCGCCATCGGTTCCAGGTCCCCGTCCAGCACCAGGACCCGGACCCCGCTCACAGGAAACGGTTCGCGCTGCACCCAGAACGTGTCGTCCGCGCCACGTGCCACCTGAGTCACGGGGGGCTGTTGCGCGGGGAGGTGGAGATGCGCCAGCACCTCCTCGATGGCGGAGCCGGGCGCACCATCGAGACGCTCGCGGACATGGGAAACCAAGCTGTCCCTCACCTGTGGTGACAGTGGAAGGGCAGCGTCTTTGAACCGCCGATCCCTCACCGAGGTTCCGTCGCGTTCCCGCTCAAGGATGCGGAACTCCGCCATCTCTCCGGGAGCGGGGGCCGGGCGATGGACCTCGCGGATCACATCGCGCTCCTGGTCGTAGCTGACCATCGGCGCCTGCCGGATCAGCGGAATCGCAGCCACCTGCCTTCCGCCCCGGAGGGAGACCCCCGGGAATTCGGCGGTGTTCGTGACTACGGTATCCCGAACCTGTCCACCCGGACCCAATCTCAGGACGGACTGCTCGAATCGAATCGGTCCCGGCTCCCGCACCGTCTGCGGGGGTGGGCCCGACGGTGAAACCACGACGACGTCTCCGCCTGGAAGGAGGTTGACGGGAACCACCGACTGCGCCGGGCTCCCCGCAAGCGAGATCCGCGTAGACTCGATGACGTTTCCGACGACGTCGTACAGGGTCAGCCGGCCCGTCCGCATGTCACCGACCCAGATGGTGTCGCCTGCGATCCCGAAGCTGACAGGTCTCAAGTACCGGCCCGGGCCCTCGCCCACGGATCCCATCTGCCGGAGGAAGCGACCGTCGGCGTCGAACACGCGGAGCGCAGGAATGCCGCCGTCCAAAACATAGATTCGCCCGTCTGCTCCGACCTGAAGACTGGTGGGAGAGACGAAGGCATCATACGGGCCGTCCAGGCTCCCGAGTCGCAGGTCCTCCTCGAGTTGCCACTCCGGGAGGTCCAGCGACCTGAGGTCCAGCGCCTGGCCGTGCACGGAGCCTGGCATCGCGCTCCAGCATACGATCAGGATCAGGACGGTTCGGAGAGTCATCATTCACCCGACGGCTCCGTGCCCATTGCCGTCCGGATCCTGCCATCGGCGTGTGAGTTCTCGACCCTGGGTGCGACGAGGTGGACGAATCCCCCTCGGTCCGAACTGCAACCTCCCTCCATCGCCGTGACATATGAGGCGCCACTGTCGAGGTAGTCGGGGAGGAACGCGAGATGGGGCGGACCTTCCTCGCATTCTGCGTATCCCTCAGTATCGCACCATGTCTGAGACATATTATGGTTGCAATCCACCCAGCCACTTCCCCTCTCCTCCTCCAAACACCAGGTAGCGGCCGACTCACACCACCACTCGCCACCGATCCATTGGCAATTCGTCCCCTCCACCCAACACGTCCAACAATCACCCCCTTCAACCTGAGCTGCTGCACCCGTAGGAGTGAGTGCAAGGCCGACCGCCGCCGAGAGCGTGACGCCAAGTATCATCCTCAACATGTTTGACCTCCCGAGAGAGTTGAGAACTCGGAAACGAATTGGAGTTTTGAGACCGCCCATGGCGGCCCCGTCCATACACGGTATGTATTCCTATTGTAGCGCTTCAGAGCATTCTGGACAATGCTCCTGCTCCCGAATGCAACACCTCTCCTGGTGATCATGCCGCCTGCTGATAACGTTGCCGGTTGGCCTGCTCACGCCGCCGCCGACCTTCT
>SLCC01000036.1 GCA_007126035.1 Gemmatimonadota bacterium | reverse complement strand
TTCTCCTTGAGCTCCGTACGGCCCTTGTGGAGAATGCCACGGGAGTCACACATGATGATGTTCTGCGGATCCACGCCGCCCTTGATGCAGATCCGGGCGCACGCGATGTTCGACGCGCCCGCGCCCACCATCGCCACCTTCACCTTGTCGATGGGCTTGCCGACCAGCTTGAGCGCGTTCACCAGCCCCGCATACGTCACTGCCGCCGTGCCCTGCTGATCGTCGTGCCAGACGGGCACCTCCATCTCCTCGCGCAGCGTGTCCAGGATGCGGAAGCACTTGGGCTGCGCTATGTCCTCCAGGTTGAAACCGCCGAAGGACGGCTCCAGCAGCTTGGCCGTGCGGATGAACTCATCCGCGTCCTTCGTGCGCAGTGCGATGGGCACGGCGTCCACGCCGCCCAGGTACTTGAACAGCAGCCCCTTCCCCCCCATGACCGGCATGGAGGCCTCCGGGCCTATGTCTCCCAGGCCCAGTACGCGGGTGCCGTCCGTCAGTATGCAGATCGTGTTGGCCCGGTTCGTGTGGACAAACGACTTCTCCGGGTTGGCGTGTATGTCCTTGCACGGCGCAGCCACGCCCGGGGTGTACCAGAGGGCGAAATCGTCGAAGTCACGGATACAACACTTCGGCACTGTCTGGTACTTCCCCTGATAGAACTCATGCAGCAGCATCGCGTCCTCAAAGGGCTTGTGCGCCTTGGCTTTTAGGGCCTCGATCTCCTGTGGGGATAGCTTCTTCATATAAATAGGCTCCGGTTTCTCTCTGAGGGGTAATGTGCGGCGGCCCGGCGGGGCGCCGCGGGGTGCTGCCAGAACGACATGTGGCCAACGCCACCGTCATGGCAAAATATAGACATCTAACCGAAGGCACTCCGGCATGGGGCGTCCGGAGCTCCCTTAGCGTATTGTTCGTTTGTGACCTGTTCGCGATCCGCTGGAGTCAGTGTGCGCGTGGGTTCCGGAGCCCACGACTCCGGCCAACCACCGTCCGCACCCGGGCCTCCCCATCACGGAAACCAACAGGGTGCCGGGGTCCGGCCCCGGCCCGGCACGAAAAGGGCCCGCTCGCCCAACAAGGAGTCGTCCCCTCTCGTTCCTGGACGGGAAGATGGTTAACGGGGGTTAATAAATCAATAGCGGGGCGACCTGGATGAGCGGGGCAGTGATTCTGGTGTGCTGGCCGAGCTCGTAGTCGGCCCGGGTCAATCCTTGCCGTGGAGGGCTTCCCACCACTCCGGCTCGCCTTTCAGCTGCTTGTCGAACCAGGCCAGGATGGTCTCCATCCACAGCTTCCGCTTCGGGTACTGGAGGATGTGGTGATCCTCGCCCTGGATGCGGATGTACTCCACGTTCCGTCCCAGTAGCTTGAGAGCCGTGTAGAGCTGCTCGCTTTCCCCGATCGGGACGTTGGTGTCTGCGGTCCCGTGCAGCAGGAGCAGTGGGGTGGTGATACGGTCGGCGCGGAAGAGTGGGCTCTGCTCCACGTAGATGTCCGGCCGGTTCCAGGGGTAGCTGTCGGCGGTGGCGACGGCGCTGTAGCCGTAGCCCCACCAACCTTCGCCCCAGTAGCTGGTGATGTTGCTGATCCCAGCGTGGGAGACGCACGCGGCGAAGAGGTCGGTCTGGGTGGTGAGGAGCATGGTCATGAACCCGCCATAGGAGGCGCCGATGCAGCCGACGCGTTCGCGGTCCATGTTCGGGTGGGCGTTGAGGAAGGCGTCCACGCCCTGGATGATCTCGTCTGCCACGGTAGCGCCCCAGTTGTTCACGTGGCGGGCTGAGTACTCCTGCCCCCACCCGATGGCTCCGCTGGGCTGGGGGATGTAGACGACGTATCCCATCCCTGCCCATACGTCCGAGGGGTAGCGGCCGCCGAAGCTACGGGATACGGGGGTGACGCCTGCGTAGTAGTTGACTATGACGGGGTACGAGTGCTCCGGGTCGTAGTCGGGCGGCAGGTGGACGCGGCCGGGGATGGTGGTGCCGTCGTTGGTCTGGAACGACCAGTCCTGGACCTGTGACAGGCGGGTGCGGGCGAAGGTCTCGGCTCCGGGCGCCGCCACCGTGGTTAGCCGTGGTGAGCGGGAAACGTCGAGGGCCACGACTTGCGGTGGTCCAGCGGATGACGAGCCGGTGAGGGTGAGCCGGGGCGCGGTCCGTGCCATGCTGAGCCCGCCGGCCACGTCTACGCCCGTCTCGATACGTGCAAAGCTTCCCCGCCGCGGATCGAGGCGGAAGAGGCGGGCGCGGTCGCCCTCCTGCGCCACCAGATAGATCATCCCATCGGCGTGGGACCAGGCGGCCTGCTGGACGGCGGGGTCGAAATCCCGCGTGAGGGGCGTCACCTTGCCCGTGACCCTGTCCATGAAGTAGGCCTGCCCGTCGTAGTCGCTGGGTATGGTGCCGATGGGTAGGGTGCTGCCGGCGCCGTCGAAGGCGGACGGCCCGGCGGTGACCAGTAGCCGATCACCGTCGGGGGAGTAGGAAGCGCCGAGGCTGCCCGGTGTGCGAGTGACCTTGTGTGCCTCGAGGGTGGCCAGGTCCAGCTCCCAGAGCTCGGTCTCGCTATAGGGTCGTTCCTGGACGAACCGTCCCCGGGTGAACAGGAGCCTGGCGCCGTCGGGACTGATGTCCAGGAGGCCCGTGGACTCGGGGCCGGCGGTGAGCCTGCGGGTAGCGCCGCTGGCCACCTGCACCTGGTAGAGGTGGCTGCGGTTGCGGGCGCCGGGCAGGCGATCCCGGAGGCCCCGCATGCGTCGCAGCCCGCTGTCGTCCTGCTCGGCCCGCTCGGTGACGGTGTAGACGATGCTCCGACCATCCGGCAGCCAGCGGTAGGAGCCGAAGCGCTCCACGTCACGGAGCACGGGACGGACGGGGCCATCCAGGTCGCCCACCCAGAGGGTGGCCTTCCCGCCGTCCCGCCGGGTGACGTAGGAGATCCCGCCGTCGGGGGACCACGAGAAGCCTGCCACCGGGCTGTTGGCGCGGAACGTGTGGACCACCTGGCCGTTGCGGGTCCCCCGGATCTCGAGCCAGCTCTCCTGGAGCGGCGCGGGCACTTCCGGCTGACGGAACGCCACGGCCACCAGCTCGCCGTCCGGTGATATGGTGGCGCTCGAGACGGCCTCGGTGTCCAGGAGGTCCACCAGGCGCAGCGGCCTCGTGGGTGATGAGTCGACGATGATTCGTGGCGCCGTGCCTGCGGGCGACGTCTCGTGGCTGAGCGTCGCGGAGACGGTCCAGGGCGCGGCGGCGTTCTGGCCATCCCCGGGCTCGCCGGCCCCCGCCAGGTCGCCGGCCGGTGGCAGGTCTCCGGCCCGTGGCAGGTCGGCCGTCTCTGGCTCGTCGCCGGTCAGGGCCTGGTCGTGGGTCTCCGGGCTCCAGGCGGTCTGGACCAGCACCATGTGGCGGCCCGGGGTGAGGGCCAGCTCGGCCGTGGCGTCGCCGCCGCTGCGTCGCACCGCCACCTGCCGGTCGTCCAGCAGCACCCGCACCGGGTGCGACGTGGTGACGGTGAGTCGGGCGTTCGTGAATCGGCGGGCCTCCACGTAGGCGATGAGGTATGCCATGGCCGGCCCGGACGCCGGCGGCTCCAGGACGATGCTATCATCCTGGTCGGGCCGCTGCGTGGTCCACGTGGCCAACTGCCCGCCGGGCAATTCGACCGCTTCGCCTGCGCCAGGCCAGACGTGGTCCAGGTGGATCAGGGCAGTCTCCAGCAGGACGTCCTCTTCCGGGTCCTGGAGCGCGGGCAGTGGTGAGGCCACGGGCCCCAGCACCAGCCATTCGTCGAACTGGACGCTGACCCGCGCGGTGTCGGCGTCGCTGGCCCGGACCTGCTGCGCCAGCTCCGGGGACGCTGGCGCCACGTCCGCAGGCGCAGGCGCCATCGCGGTGAGCGTCAGCAGGAGTACTATGGGTAGCAGCACAACCGGGAACCGCGTCTCGGCTCGCCTCGGTAACGGCATCGTCAGGCTCCTTGCCACTGGGATCAGCGATGCCTGACGATAACCCGTCCCGCTGCTACTGGGGAGACCTTCCCGCCCTGGGCGGGGTGTCCTTACCCGTTCTGGGCCAGGGGGATTTCGCAACCAGTGACGTGGGGGTTAGGGCTCCTGGCCGGTGGTGATGCGCAGGAGCGCCGCCGGGCCCACGGGTTCACCGCCGCGGAAGATGCGCATGTTGTCGGTGGAGATGTCGTCGATGATGGCCAGTCGGTCCCCTACCCTGCCGCATTCGAACTTGAGGTCTATGAGCTCGATGCCCTTCGAGGACAGGTCTGTCCGGAGCACGCCCGCCGCCTTCCTGACCAGTTCCCTGGCCTCCCTGACCTCGTGGAGCGACATGATCCCCAGCACGGCGAGGGTCTCGTCCAGGACCAGGGGGTCGCCGCGCTCGTCGTCCTTCAGGGTGATCTCCACCAGGCCGCCCAGCGCCTGACCTTCCCGGACGTACCGGCCGTAGCGCCGCACGAAGCTGCCCCAGGCCTGGAAGCGGACAACGAACTCCAGGCCGTACCAGATGGCCTTCCTGGCGACCATCGCGTCCTGTTCCGGGTCCGCTGACACGAAGTGGGTGGGGACCCCGTGGGCCTCGAGAAGGTCGAAGAAATAGGCGGACTGCTGGAGGGCGATCCGTCCCTTGCCCGCCAGTTGGCCGATCACCTCGTTGGCACCGGGGTCGATCCCGGCTTCCGTGCCAGTGACATCGTCCTTGAACCGGATCAGCACCTGGTCTTCTTCCAGCGCGTAGACCGTCTTCGTCTTACCGTCGTAGAGGAGCTCCATCGTGTGTCACCGTTCCGCCGGGAGGAGGTGATGCGGCGTCGGGCGCCTGCGCTCGCGGGCGCCGTCGGGCCGTTCCGTATTCTGCCTCTCCGACCGGGGTCGGAGAGAACGGCGGAGCATAGGCCGCCATGTCAGGGCGGGTCAAGGCCGCCGTCGACAGTGCCGGTCAATAGTGCCGGGGCGATAGCGGACGGGCCGCGAGCCCTTCAGGTCACTCCGCTCCACCGGGGCACGAAGCTGGCGTTGCCGGTGACGGGTCGCCGAGAGCGGTGTGGCGCCGAGAGCGGTGTGGCGCCGAGAGCGGCGAAGCGCCTGCCTCATACGGCGCGAGGTCGAGGGATGCCGGCCGTGGTAGCATGAACAGCGCTTCCGATCGAGAACCGAGGGGAAGTCACGATGGTTGCATCAACTGGTAGGATGCTGCGGGGGCCGGCGCTGGCTTGTCTGGCACTGACCCTGTCGTGGGCATTCTGGCCAGGAGCCGGGGGCGTGGCGGCTCAGGCCGCCCTGCCCGTGGACGTGGAGGCGGGCGCCTCCCGGGAGGTTCTGACCGGCGACCAAGAGCCGTGGGAAGATTACTGGATCCGGGCCACCGTGCGTCCAGCGCCCGGCACGTTCGTCTACGGCGGCGTGCGCCACACTCGTCGGTTCGGCCAGGAGGACCAGCAGCTGGAGGCGGGCGGCGGAATGCCAATCGCGCCTCGCTGGACGCTGCGGCTGGAGGGTACCTGGAGCCCGACCCAGCGGGTGCTGCCCATCTGGGGAGCATCGGGCATGGTGAGCCACAACCTGGCGCCCGGTTGGGTGCTGTCTGTCGGCGGCGGGCGCCAGGTTTGGGACGTGACTGGCGTGAACCGGCAGCACGTGGGCGTGGTCCGCCACTTCCCGCCCTTCCGGCTCGGCTACCGCCTGAGCCTCCACCAGGTCGACATCGGTGGTAGCGGGGTCCGCCACGGCGTGACCGGTGGCTGGACCTATGACCGGCGGGGCAGCGACCTGGCCGTATGGCTCGGCACGGGTCGGGACGCCATGATCATCGGGCCTCAGGACGTGCGGTCCGTGACGGAGCGGTCCGCGGGAGTCTCCGGCACCCACTGGCTCGATCGGAACACCGGTATCGGGTACAACTTCGGCATCCACCGCCACGGCCCCCACTTCACGCGGACCTCATCGAGCGTGGGTATCAGACGACGGCTGTAGCTGGGTCAGCCCGGCTCGGGCCGCCCGACCGGGGGACCAGGGGCCGGAGCGGGAGCTGACGGGCCGTCTTGACCGGACTCTGGGCCCGTCTTATCGTCCCGAGACGGCCACCATACCTGCTGGATGCGACGATGAGATCACAACGTGTCAGGACCCGGGCGAGGAAACCCAACCTTCTGACGATCCTCATGTGCGCAATTGTTGCTTCCTGCGGCACCGATTCGCCGGTCGGCCCCCCACCTCCCGAGTCCCTGGCGGAGTTGTTCGGCGAGCAGCTGCTCCGGGCGAACGGCACCTCGGTGGGAATCGAGGAGGTCGAGGACAAGACGCTCATCGCCATATACTTCGCGGCTCAGGGGTGCCCGGCCTGCGGCCAGTTCACTCCATTGCTGGTGGATGCCTACCATGAGATCCGCCAGGCGGACCGGTCGTTCGAGGTGGTCCTCGTCAGCTCGGACGGGAGCCAGGAGCACATGCTCGCCCACATGACGGATTCCTCGATGCCGTGGCTGGCGGTGGCCTGGGGCTCCACCGAGGCGTCAGGCCTGGGCCAGCGATATGGCGTGCGTTGGATCCCCACGGTGATCGTGGTCGATGGTGCCGGCAAGACGGTCTCGGTGGACGGCCGTGATGAGATAGCCGCGCTGGGCGCCGGTGCCTATGATCAATGGTTGGCCAGGAGCGGCGGAGGCTGATGGGCTGACGGTCAGGTGGACCCTCTCACACCCGGCAGGTCCCGGGCCTTGCCGTCCGGCCCGATGAACTGGATCTGGCGCCGCGGGAAGACCGATACGATCCGTTCTGCGTGGTCGTCCTTGGCAAGCTCCTCCATCACGGCCTTGGCCAGCAGGCTCTTCCACTTTCGCCGCTCCCGCGCCGCGGTCAGGTACCGGATCGTCAGGTTGGTCCAGGAGTCATCCAGCGAGACGAAGACCTGCGGCCGATCCGCGACGGCGCCTTCCAGTCGGGCTGCCTGCAGTATGGCCTCGTATTCTTGTGCCGGGGCCGCCATGTGATCGTCCAGGACGTCGATGGCCACACGTTCGAGCACGCCCACGGCATAGCTCATGTCCGACCTGTTGCCCACGGGTACCGTCAGCTCGTCCCATACGTAGGGAAAGTCCCTGGTCAGGTTCACGATCGATCCGCGCAGGACCTCGTAGTTCGGAAACGTTATGAGCCGGCCCGTGGGCTGCTCCGCCGCCACGAAACCCTCCTGCTCCGGGCTCCCGATCTCCCACACGGTGGTCGTCAGCACGTCGATCCGGAACACATCACCGAAGACCTCGCCCACCGCCACCCGGTCACCCACGCGGTAGTAGCCCTGGAAGGAGTTGAGCAGCCATCCGGTGAAGCTCTCGATGGGCGTCTGCAGGGCCCAGGACAGGGCCAGCCCCACCAGCCCGAGGGACCCGACCAGGGCGCGGATATCGCCGATAAGGACGCTCAGCGCTATGCCCAGAGCCAGCAGCCATATGGCTACTCCAACGAGAGCGGTGATGGCGTTGGCCCGGGTGAAGCTTCGAAGCGCACGCCTCAGGATCGGCCGCAGCACGCGGTGCAGGAGCCAGGCAACCAGCAGGACGGCGACGCCCACCAGGTACTTGGGCAGGTTGCTCAGGAATCCGACCCACAGCTCCTCCAGCGTCTGGGCCGCCTCCTGGAGGGTGGCCCTGGGCAGTTCCTCGGGCGGGACCTCCGGCTCATCTACCTGGTCCACCGCCAGGAGGTCCTCTACCGGGACCTCCTGGATTATGGCCACGGTGTCCGGCACCTCGTCCACCGGCACCGCCGGTGTGTCCGGCCCTGGCGGCTCCTGGGCCCCGTCCGTCTGGTCCGGGACGAAGACCAGGAGGAGGAACGCGGTGACGGCCACCGCCAGAATGGTCGCCTGCCGGAAGCTGCGGAGCCTGCCCCTGGCGCCGGCGACGGCGCCCATGCCGCGGGCGGGCATGCGCCTACCGGGAGGCGGCCGGCGCACACCACGGGCCGGCCGTCGGCCGGACCCGCGAACCGGTCCCCCCTGACGCGCGCGATGCCGTCTAACCCTTCGGTCGTGTCGACGCCCGTTCATTCCTGCCGCCAGCCGCTATGGATGCGGTGGCGTCAGGTGCAAGAAGGGTGCGACTCGGGGGGTGACCGGTGCCGGGCCGGGAATCCTACCTGGTGCCCGCGGCGGGCGCCGGGCTCGGGGCGGAGGTGAGCGACCAGTCGCCTGCGGAGGCCTCCACCGGCGGCCGGAGCGGCAGATCGATGGTGAAGCTGCTACCCGAGGCGTCGGACCGGACGGTGATGCTCCCGCCGTGGGCCTGCGCCACTGCATGGGCCACCGGTAGCGCCACGCCGGAGCCGACGCGTCCGCCGGGCGAAGCGCCAGTGAAGTAGCGATCGAACAGTCGGTCGACCAGCTCGTCCGGCACCCGGGGTCCCTGGTCCCGCACCTCGATGACGCACCGGCCGCCCTGGCCGCCGAACTCCACGTGCACCACCCCATTGGGCGGTGAGAACTTGATGGAGTGGGCGACCATGTTGCCGATGATCTGCGAGCGGAGGCAGTCGGGATCGGCCACGATGAACGTGGGAGCGCTGCTGCGGACTGAGACTACCAGGTCCACGCCCTGGCCGTGGGCGATGGGTGCCAGGGCCTTCTCCAGGTCATTGGCGAAGTGCCGGATGTGTATCTCCTCCGCGCCGAGCCGGAGGTCCCGCGCCTCCATCCTGCTGATCTCGTCGAACTGGTCCACCCTCTCGCCCAGCAATCTGGCCTGCTCCTGGAGCGACAGCAGGATACGCCGGTGCCGCGGGTCCAGGTCACCCCCCGCCTCCTCGAGCAGTTCGGCGTAGCCGATGATGACGCTGATGGGCGTCTTCAGGTCGTGGCTGGCGACGCCGAGGAAATGCCCGCGCACGCGGTCCGATTCCTGGAGCCGGGCGGCCATGGTGTGGAGGGATCGGAAGAGGCCACCTATCTCGTCGTCCCGCTCCGTGGCCGCATCCACAGGCAGCTCGGGATGGCCCTCCGCCACCTGGGCCATGGTCCGGCTCAGTCGCTCGAGGGGCCGGGTGAGGAGGCGTGAGGCGAGCCACGCCAGAATCACCGCCAAGGCCAGGGCCAGCAGAATGGCGACCTTCATGGCGTTCATGGCGGTGGCTGCTAGCCGCTCCGCATCGGCGGCCCGGGCCGCCGTCTTCCGGTCTATGGCGTCGGACAGGTCCAGGATAGCCTGATCGGCCCTGGCCAGGAGCGGTCGCCCCGCCTGTGTGACGTGGCCCGTGGCCGCCTCGAGGTTGCCCTTCTCCACCAGAGCGCTGAGGGAGTCGGCGAACTGCCGGAGCAGCGCCACGCCGGCACCTCCGCCGAGCTGCTCGCCGTAGCCATGGGCTTCCAGCACCCACACCTGCTCCTCGATCCTGTCTATTGAGGCGCTGACGTGCTCGAGCATCCCCGGTTCGGCGGTAGCCACGTAGGCCCGCTGGTGACGGTCCAGCTCCGCCACCGCCCGGCTCAGGCGGCCGGCGGAGATCGCGGTCTCCGCCGCCTCGTGACGCAGGTCGAGGGCGATGACCCGGAGATCGTGGACGCGGCTGACGCCGTGGATGGCCGGGCCGGTCATGATCGCGACCAGGGCCAGCAGACTCAGGAGGTAGCGGGCACGGAGCCGCATCGTCAGACGGCCACCTGACCCGGCTCCGACTCCGACAGCAAGGCCCCGGTCAGCACGGCCACCTGGGGAGCGATGTGGAGGAGCGCCTCGACCACCCGGCAATCGAACTTCCGGCCCGCCCCACCCCGTAGCTCCGCCAACGCCTCCCTGGTGGTCCATGCCCGTTTGTAGGGTCGGACGTGGGTCAGCGAATCGAACACGTCGGCCACCTTGACGATTCGCCCGCTGAGAGGGATGGCTTCTCCCTTCAAGCGTCGAGGGTATCCGGTCCCGTCCCAGCACTCGTGGTGTGTGAGGGCGATCTCCTCGGCCAACCGGAGGAGCGGGTCTTCCCCGCCGGTCAGGATCCGCGCGCCGATGGTGGTGTGTCGCTCCATCGCGGCTCGCTCGCCGGTGGTGAGGGGGCCGGCCTTGAGGAGAATGGTGTCCGAGACGGCGATCTTGCCTATGTCATGGAGCGGCGCCGCCCTGCGGAGGAGGTCCACCTGATCCGGTGGCAGACCCAACGTCTGGGCCAGCCGTCCGGCGAGCTGGCCCACCCGCTGCGTGTGCTGGCCGGTCTGGTCGTCCCGGAACTCGGCGGCCCGGGCCAACCGATCCAGCGTCTCGTGCCGGGCCCGCTCCAGCGCCATCGTCCGCTCCTGGACCCGCTCCTCCAAACGGCAGTTATGCTCCCGGAGCTGGCTGTGGAGGAGCCGGGTATGGAGGAGGTTGCGCACCCGGAGTCTCACCTCGGCTGGACTCAGTGGCTTGAGCAGGTAGTCCGCCGCGCCCGCCGCCAGCGCCCGCCTACGGGCATCGGCGGTGGCGTCACCGGTGACGATGAGGACCGGCACGTAATCACCGGCTGGTAGCCACTCCTGGAGCCGCTCCATGAACCGGAAGCCGTCGTAGTCGGGCATCATGAGGTCCAGGATGATCAGGTCCGGCGCCAGCTCGTCGAGGCGTTCCGCCACTGCGCGCGCGTCACTGGACGCCAGGAACGTGATGTGTTCCTCGGTGGAGAGAACGTGGTTGAGAAACTCGATGTTGGCCGGCTCGTCATCCACGACGAGCACCCGACCGCGAGGCGAGGCCGGGTTGGTCACGAGCGGTGTGACACGATCGGTCATGCAGTGCTTGTATGTTCGGGGCCGAAGCGTAACAATGTTGGCGCCCCCGATCCAGATGGCAAGGATGTCTGGTGGATCTTCAGGGTCCGCTTCCCCTCAGCGCCACCAGCCGAGACCAACGGCCACGCTGCCGGCGGTCATGCTGGCCTCGAGCCCGTCCAGGTCCCGGAACCCCGGCGCCGCCGCGTGTCCGGCGATCCGGTACCGGCCGGCCAGGTCCAGGTACAGATTGGACCAGAGCGGCCATACCAGGCCGGCGCTAAGGAGGGCACCGGGTGTGAGGCTGGAATCGGACGACGGCTCTCCCGGCTCGACGCCCTTGTGAAGCAGTCGCTCGGACCACGCCCAGGAGGTATAGGTGAGGTCGGGCCCGACGCCGAGTCGCAGCGGTCCCACCTCGTAGACCATCAGGGCCGCAGCGGAGAGCCCCCGCCCCTGGAGCGTGGCCACGTACGCCACGTCGGACGGGCGTCCACTCACGGAGAACCCCGGCTCGTAGGACGCGATGCCGGTGACGTTCCAGCGAGGCGTCAGTCGATAGTAGCCCTGGGCTCCGAGCCGGTAGCGCTCGGGCGACGCGTTCAGACTCTGGGTCCAGCCGCCGTCCACCAGGGCGTCCCGGGTGGAGCCGGAAGCCTGCTCGGCGGCCAGGCTCGCGAACAGCTGGACACCCACCCGCCGTCCTGCGTAGCGCAACGCCTCCCGTGGCCCGGCGGCGTGACGGCAGCGGGTTGCCAGGACGCCCGGCCGGGTGGCCCCCGATGCCGGGTCCATCCATATCGATTCCAACCGCAGCTCGCCGTCCTCCTCCAGCCTCCAGAGTGCGGCGAAGGGACGGGTCACCTCACCCCTCCCAACGCCCGGCGCGGTGAGGACGGGGTAGACGCCGTACTGGATGGCCGCTCCATCGCAGACCATGACCCGGGTGGTCCGGAAGTGGAAGGGAGTCTCACCGCGGTGGCTGCGCCGCCGCGAGTCGAGCCAGTGCGCGACGGCCGTAGAACCGGTGATCACGTCCCGCTGTGCTTGCGCCGCGCCGACACCTCGTGGATAGGGGTAACCGAGGCCCGTCTCGAAGCCTCCCAGCTGCCGCGGGCCCGTGAGGCGGACTTCCGGCAGCATGTCCCCCATGCCGGGCAGTTCGCCCACGCGCTGGACCTGCTGCTCCACGGCGCTCAGCGCTTCGGCCCGCTCCGCCAGCTCGGGACTGGGCTGGAACGGTGGGGGTGGCGCGCACGCCGCCACCAGTACGAGAACCGGTGTCATGGCGCGTGGTGCCGCTCGTTTCCACACGTGGGTTCCGATCATTGGCAGCGCATTTCTGGCTCAGCTCGGCTGAACAGGGATCCGGCGATTGTCTGAACCATATTGGATCGTGCGGCGCCCGCGGACAAGGCTTCTCACGCCGCTGCCCGGGAGGCGTAGTGACACATCGTGACGCGGAAACTCTGGGCGCTCTCCACCTTGACGCATCTCCCGGCAACGTCTATCGTCGCACATAAGCGACAAGGCGGTCTTAGGTTACCTATTCCCGTGCCTGGGAGGCCGGGCCGGCGCAGCCGGCGGCTGCTGAGCCTGGTTGAAGATATATGCGGCTTTCCGACCATCCGATCTTGCCGGTGGAGCGGGCGCGCTCCGTCCGGTTCACCTACCGTGGGCAGGAGCTTTCCAGCCATCAGGGCGAGACCATATCGGCGGCGCTGTACGCTGCCGGGATAAAGGTCTTCGGCCATCACCCGAAGGACGGCGCGCCGCAGGGCCTGTTCTGCGCGAACGGGCAGTGCGCGCAGTGCATGGTGATAGCCGACGGCGAGCCGGTGAAGAGCTGCATGGAGCTGGTCAGTGATGGCATGGTGGTTGAGCCGGCGGACGGGCTGCCGGAGCTGCCGCGGGCGGTGTCGCCCCCGCCGCTCCGTGACGTGGAGACGGTGGCGACGCGGGTTCTGATCATCGGGGGCGGTCCGGCAGGCATGTCGGCCGCCCTCGAGCTTGCTGGGCGGGGGGTTCAGACGCTGCTGGTGGATGACAAGCATCGGCTGGGCGGCAAGCTGGTCCTCCAGACCCACCGCTTCTTCGGCTCTATCGACGCCGTCTATGCCGGCACCCGGGGCACCGACATCGCCACCCGCTTGGAGCGGGACGTGAGCGGGCTCGATTCAGTGGAGGTCTGGCTGAACTCCACCGTTCTGGGCGTCTACAGCGACGGCATGGTGGGTGTGCTGCGCGGCGACGGCCGGTACGTACAGGTCGAGCCGGAGGTGCTGCTGGTAGCGGCTGGGGCGCGGGAGAAGTCCCTGACCTTCGCGGGCAACACGCTGCCGGGCGTCTACGGCGCCGGCGCCTTCCAGACACTGGTCAACCGTGACCTGGTCAAGGCGGCGGACCGGCTGTTCATCGTGGGCGGCGGCAACGTGGGCCTGATCGCCGGCTACCACGCCCTCCAGGCGGGCATCGAGGTGGTGGGACTTTGCGAGGCCATGCCCGAGTGCAGCGGCTACAGGGTGCACCGGGACAAGCTGGCCCGCCTGGGCGTCCCGATCCACACGTCCCACACCGTGCTGTCGGCGCAGGGCGACGGCCACGTGGAGTCGGTGACCATCGCCGCGGTAGACGAGGCGTTCCAGCGGATACCGGGGACGGAGCGGTCGTACGCGTGTGATACGCTGCTGATAGCCGTGGGGCTCGACCCGGTGGACGAGTTCTACCACGCCGCCCGCCGCTACGGCATGTCCGTCTACTCAGCCGGCGACGCGCAGGAGATCGCCGAGGCGTCGGCGGCCATCTTCTCCGGCAAGATGGTGGGGCTGGAGATAGCCCGGTCGCTAGGCGTGGAGGCGGGTGAGGTGCCCGCCGAGTGGGCCCGGATGGCGGAGGTCCTGAGGTCCAAGCCGGGGGCCCGTGTGGCGCCGGCGCCGGTGGCCGACGAGGTAGGCGTGGTGCCTGTCTTCCACTGCTCGGAGGAGATCCCGTGCAATCCGTGCACGTCGGTCTGCCCACAGGACCTGATCTTCATCGACCCGGAGGATATCCGGAAGGTCCCGGAGTATTTGGGCGGCCCCGACGCGGATGAGTGTCTGGGCTGCGAGCAGTGCGTGGTGATCTGCCCGGGTCTGGCGATCACCCTGGTGGACTACCGGCGGGAGCCGGACTACCCCACCGTGACCATGGCCTACGAGTTCGCCACCGACACGGTGGCCATCGGTGACCAGCTCGTGGCACTGGACGCGGAGGGCGCGGTCCTGGGCTCGGTCGAGGTGGAGGACGTCCAGCCCATACCCAGGGGAGACCGGACGGTGCTGCTGAAGCTCCGGGTGCCCGCGGCCATGGCCAAGCACCTGGCGGGCGTGGAGCTCCAGGGCGGCTGGGCCTCCCAGCCACTGCCCGAGGCGCTGGAGCCGCTGACGGACGAGCAGATCGTCTGCCGCTGTGAGCGGGTGACGGCGGGCGAGATCAGGGAGCTGATCGGCCGGGGCTACCGCGACATGAACGAGCTCAAGGCCGTGACCCGGGCCGGCATGGGCGCGTGTGGCGGCAAGACGTGTGGCACCCTGATAGCCCGCCTCTTCCGGGAGGAGGGCGTGGCGGATGCGGACTTCAAGGGGTTCATCCCTCGTCCGCTCTTCGTGGAAGTGCCGCTGGGTGTGTTCGCCGGCGGGTCCGTCTCGACGGGTGACCCGGCGCCGGGGTCTGGCAATGGGAGGGACCGGTCATGACGATGCCACACTACGACGTAGCGATCATCGGAGCGGGCAGCGTGGGTGCGCCGGCGGCGCTGGCCATGGCCCGGGACGGGTTGAAGGTGCTGGTGATCGAGTCCCTGCCCAGCCAGGGCCAGGGCTCGAACAAGGCGGCCATCGGCGGCGTCCGGGCCACCCATTCGGACGTGGCCAAGATCAGGCTCTGCCTGCGGACGATCGAGATCATGTCCGGCTGGGAGGAGAAGTACGGCCACGACATCGAGTGGCGCGGCGGCGGCTACGTCTTCGTCGCCTATCGTGAGACGGAAGAGCAGAAGCTGAAGCAGCTGCTCACCCGCCAGCACATGCACGGGCTGGACATCGACTGGTACGGCGCTGCCGAGCTGCTGGAGATAGTGCCGGACCTGAACCCCGACGGCCTGCTGGGCGGCACCTTCTCCCCGGGCGACGGCCACTGCTCACCGCTCCTGGCTGGCCACGCCTACTGTGACCAGGCCAAGCGCTACGGCGCCACCTTCCGCTACAACGAGCAGATAACGGGCATAGTGGTCGAGGGCGGCCGTGTCCGGGGTCTGGAGACGGACCGGGGCCGGTACGGAGCTGACGTGGTGATCAACGCCGCTGGCGCGTGGGCAGGGGAGGTGGGTCGATTGGTGGGCCTGGACCACCCCATCAAGCCCGACTCCCACGAGGCGGGGATAACGGAGCCCGTGGCCCACTTCATGGACCCAATGGTGGTGGACATCCGCCCGGCGCCCGGCTCGGCCAACTACTATTTTCATCAGTTGGCCACGGGGCAGGTGGCGTTCTGCATCACGCCCGATCCGCCGATCCTGGGCTTCGACTGCCGGGAGACCAGCGATTTCCTGCCCCAGATCAGCCGTCGCATGGTGGAGGTGATGCCGCGGCTGTCCCGGCTGAGGGTTCGTCGCACCTGGCGCGGCCTTTATCCCATGACCCCGGACGGCTCGCCGCTGGTCGGTTGGGCTGACGCGCCTGGGGGCTACCTCATGGCCATCGGGATGTGCGGGCAGGGGTTCATGCTGGGCCCCGGCCTGGGCGAGCTGCTCTCGCGGCTGGTGCTGGACCGGCTGACGGCGGAGGACCGGGAGGTCCTGGCCGAGCTGTCGCCGGAGCGGGCGTTCGCCGGCGAAGAAGTCCTGAAGTAGGGGTGGACGATGAAACGGACGAGCGAGGGGGAGATCATGACCGTTGCCGGGAGCGCCGTGGAAGGGCCGGCGGTCGTCATAGACGAAGACCTGTGCAAGGGCTGCGGTCTGTGCATAGACGTGTGTCCGCCGGGCGTGCTCCGGCAGGACTCGAAGCTGAACCACCTGGGATTCCACCCCGTGGCGTATCTGGGCAAGTGGTGCAACGCGTGCGGCCTCTGCTTCTTCGCCTGCCCCGAGCCTGGCGCGATCGTGGTGGTGAAGCCGTCCCGGCGGCACAGGTAGGAGAGGGGACATGGCAGTAGAACTTGTGAAGGGCAACGATGCCTTGCTACGTGGGGCGGTCCTGGCGGGCTGCCGCACGTTTTACGGATATCCCATAACACCGTCCAGCGAGATCGCCGAGTCGGCGGCGGCCCTGCTACCGCAGCTGGGCGGCACCTTCGTCCAGTCGGAATGTGAGGTGGGCGCCATCCAGATGGTCTACGGCGCGGCCAGCGCGGGCGAGCGGGTGATGACCGCCAGCTCGAGCCCGGGCATCAGCCTGAAGCTCGAAGGCGTGTCGTACCTGGTGGGCTCCGAGCTGCCGGCGGTGATCATCGACATCATGCGGGGCGGCCCGGGGCTGGGCAACATCGCGCCGGCCCAGGGCGATTACTTCCAGGTGGTGAAGGGCGGCGGCCACGGCGACTACCGGCTCATCGTCCTGGCGCCCAACAGCCCGCAGGAGATGTGCGACCTGGCCATGCTGGCCTTCGAGCTGGCGGACCGGTACCGGAACCCGGTGGTGGTCCTGAGCGACGGATTCACCGGCCAGATGATGGAGGCCGTGGAGTTCCCGGTGCCCGTGACCAGTATCCCGCCCAAGGACTGGGCGGTGCGGGCCACGCCCGAGACGTCGGGCAACCTGATCAACTCCATCCGCCTCATGCCCGAGGACCTGGAGGAGCACGTCACCGCCCTCTTCGAGAAGTACGCCAGCATCGAAGCGGCGGAGGTCCGCTACGAGGAGGTCCAGACGGCAGACGCGGAGCTGGTGGTGGTGGGCTACGGCATCGTGAGCCGGCTGCTGCGGGCGGCTCTGGCCCGGGTCCGGGACCAGGGTCTGCGCGTGGGCATGCTTCGACCCATCACCCTCTGGCCGTACCCCAGCCAACGCCTGGCGGAGCTGGCGGAGACGGCCAGCGGTTTCCTGGTGGCGGAGCTGTCCACCGGCCAGATGGTGGAAGACGTGCGGCTGGCGGTGAACGGCCGGCGACCGGTGGCCTTCCACGGCCGCTACGGCGGCGCGGTGCCCTCGGTGGACGAGCTGGTGAAGGCCATTGAAGCGGCCTACCCGGCGGAAGGGAGGTCGGCATGAGCACGATGACAGGTGGGGCCGTCCTCCAGTGGCCCGAGTCCCTCTACCGCACGTTCCATCGGAAGCCGGGCGGTGGGCAGGAGTCCACCCACTACTGCCCCGGCTGCGGCCATGGTGTGCTCCACAAGCTGATCGCCGAGGCCATGGACGACCTGGCGATCCGGGAGCGCACCGTCTTCATCAGCCCCGTGGGCTGCTCCGTCTTCGGCTACTACTACTTCGACTGCGGCAACGTACAGGTGGCCCATGGCCGGGCGCCCGCAGTGGCGACGGGTATCAAGCGGGCCCTGCCCCACTCCGTGGTCATCAGCTATCAGGGCGACGGCGACCTGGCCGCCATCGGGACAAGCAACATCCTCCACGCTGCGAACCGTGGCGAGCCCATCACCGTCTTCTTCGTCAACAACGCCATCTACGGGATGACGGGCGGCCAGATGGCGCCCACGACGCTGGACGGCCAGCGGACCACCACGAGCCCCCGTGGCCGGGACACCATGGACACGGGCTCGCCGCTGCGGGTCTCCGAGCTCCTGAGCACCCTGGACGCGCCGGTCTACATCGAGCGGGTGGCCCTCACCGACGCCAAGCACATCATGACGGCCCGGCGGGCGGTGCGTAAGGCGCTGAAGGCGCAGGTCGAGGGCAAGGGCTTCTCCCTGGTGGAGGTCCTCTCCCCCTGCCCCATCAACTGGAAGATGGACCCGGCGGAGTCCAAAGCCTGGATCACGGACCACCTGATGCCCGCCTTCCCGCTGGGCGTCTACAAGGACGTACTGGCGGAACGGGAGCCCCAGACGCGACTGGCGCCCCAACTGGCGCTGGACAAGGTGGCCGAGCTGTTCGCAGCCGAGCCGTCAGTGGAGCGGACCGGTGAGCCCACATGGGACGGCGTCGCCGACCGGTACCGTGAGCCCCAGGTCAAGATAGCCGGGTTCGGCGGCCAGGGCGTGCTCTTCCTCGGCTCGCTCCTGGCCAACGTGGCGCTGCGCCGGAACTATCACGTCACCTGGCTCCCGGCCTACGGCCCCGAGAGCCGGGGCGGGACCGCCAACTGCAATGTGGTCATCAGCGCCGAGCCAGTGGCCTCGCCCATGGTCACGGAGCCCAGCGTGCTCATGGCGCTGAACGCGCCGTCGCTGGAGCGGTTCGAGCCCACGGTCACGCCGGGCGGTGTCATTGTGTACAACAGCACGCTCATCTCGAAAACGCCCACCCGCCAGGACGTGGAGGTGGTTGCTGTGCCGGCCACCGCCATTGCCGACGAGCTGGGCGAGACGCGGGCGGCAAACCTAGTCTTGCTGGGCGCATACCTGGCCCATACCGGCATGTTCAGCGCGGCCGAGGTGGAGGCCACCATGGACCAGGTGCTCAAGAGCCACGGGATGCTGGAGCTGAACCGGCAGGCCGTGGCCCGCGGTTTCGCCGCGACAACGTAGGTTGCGGGCCGGCGCCCGTCTGACTCTGCTTGGAGGTGGAAGTGTCGCGACGCAAGCGAGGGATACTGGCGATCACCAGTCTGGTATTCATGCTGGTACTGGCGGCGCCGTCCGTCCAGGCCCAGGAGGTGGGCAGCGCCACGGTGGTGCCAATACAGATCACCGGCGACCCGGAGACCCGTTTCACCATGGTGGTACTGGGCGACGGCTACACCGCCGGCGAGATGGACCGCTTCCGGGACCACCTGGACAAGCACCTGAACGTGCTCTGGAGCATCGAGCCCTTCCGGAGCTACCGGAGCTACTTCAACGTCTACGCGGTGGAGGTCGTGTCCGGTGAGTCGGGCATAACCTGTGACCCGGACGACCCCGCCGGCCCGCAGGAGCGGGAGACTCCACTCGGCATGCACTTCCGCGGCGGCTGCGAGGACCCGAACGCCCGGGGCATCCTGCTGACCCAGGAGGCGGCGGACCGCTACGCCAGTATGGCCACGCCCCACTACGACCAGCTCCTGGTCATCGCGAACACGGACACCTACGGCGGGATCGGCGGCCGCGTGGCCACCACCTCCGGCGGCAACGCGCTGGGCCCGCTCATCACGCCCCACGAGCTGGGCCACTCCCTGGGCCGGCTCCAGGACGAGTACACCTACAGCGCCCGCGGCGTGCGAGGCGGCCATTATGACGGCGACGAGCCCCGCTCCCTCCAGCACACGCTCCTGACGCTGGAGGAGATGGTGGCCGGGCAGCGGAAGTGGTGGCGCTGGCTGGGCGAGGAGAGCGAGTCGGGCGGGATCATCGCCCGCTACGAGGGCGGCATGACCAACGTGAGCGGGGTCTGGCGACCCAGCCGCCATTCCATGATGATCTCCCTGGGCTACTACTTCGACCAGATCTCCCGCGAGCGGATGACGGAGCGGATCTCCGCCCATACCGAGCTGATCCCAGCGTCGACGCCCACGGACCGTCCAGTGGCCCCGACGGACGTGCTGTGGATCGAGACGGCCAACCCCGTCTACCACGAGCTGGACCTGAGCTGGCGGATCAGCGGCGGCCGGGCCCTGCCCAACGCGGAGAACCTGCGCCACCTGGAGCTGGCGGAGCTGGGCGTCCGCCCGGGCGACACCATAACCGTCACGGTGGTCGATCCCACGGAGTTCGTCCGTGACCCGATCATGCGGGAGCAGTCGCTGACCGGCACCCGGAGCTGGGTGGTCGGCTCTCCGGCGCCGGCGGAGTCCGCGGGCCCCAGCCTGGACTTCGTCGCCCACACCCAGACGGAGCGCCCCGTGGGCGGGATGGACGTGGTGTACGTGGAGACCGCCCAGCCCGGTGACCGGGTCCTGGACGTGACCTGGGAGCTGAACGGCCAGGTGGTCCCGAACCCGTTGAACCGTCGCACCTTCCACCTGGGCAGGCAGCAACTTCCCGTGGGCACGCACACCCTCCGCGCCACCGTCACCGACCCCGTCGATCCCACGGGTGAGGCCCGGACCCTGAGTTGGACCGTCGACAACGTGTCGCCCACCGTACGGTACACCCTGTCCGAGCCGGTGTCTTCCATCACCGACGCTGACGGTACGCCCCACTACTTCATGCGTGACGAGTTCACCATGCGGCTGGACGCCGACGACGACCAGCCGGGCTACGTGGTGGCGGAATTCAGAGTCAACGGCCAGGGCTGGCATCACTACTACGGCTGGCCTGACGCGCCGCCGGGAACGCCCTACCGGTTCACCCCCAGCGGGACCAACATCAAGGAGTTGATCTACGGGAGCCTGAGCATCGAAGGCCTGTCGCCACAGCCATGGGAGGCGCGGGAGCCGGGCTGGGGCACCCACACCATCGAGTACCGGGCCATCGACGCCGCGGGCAACACCGGCGCGGCGGGCCAGTTCTGGGTCACGTTCCGGCCGACGCCCGCCTGCGATGCCGTGCTCACGGGCCGGCACCGGGGCGAACTGCGGGTGGATACGGGCGTGACCTGCCTCCAGGGCGCCACCGTGGCCGGACCGGTCACCGTCCGCCCAGGCGCCTCACTCATAGCCAATGACGCCACCATCAACGGGGCCCTGACCGCCGATGGCGCTGACACCATCGAACTGGTCGGAAGCCGGGTGACGGGCCAGGTCCGTATCACCGGGACCGACACGGTGGTGGCCTTCGGCTCGTCGCTACCAGACGACGCGGTACTCGGCGAGGAGGCGGACGGGTAGGCTGGGTGCTGGGTGACGGGTAGTGGCGGCGGCGGTCGCGCTCAGAAGCGGCGGCCCAGGACCAGTGACGCGGATCGGTGATTGCTGGCCCAGTCGCGGCGGAGGCCGATAGTGATGCCGCTCCACTCCACCCCCGTCTCGAGCCGGGCACCGATACCTGCAGTCCCTGATCCCCGGAGCATGCCGACGTTCACGATCCCTGCGCCGGCCAGGTAGAGGTTCCGGTTGAAGTCACCCACGGGGCGCAGCTTGTAACCGGTCGCCACGTGGGCGGCCAACTCCCGGCTCGCGGCGGACATGCCCAGGTCCGTGAAGCCGGAGCTACGCCCCTCGCCGCTCAGGATCCGCTCGAACGAGGCGATAGCCACCACGGCCGCGTTCTCGCCGCCGCCAGCTTCGGTGACGCGGGCTCCGCCCCGGTACTGGACGCTGGAGGATGGGATGAAGTTCCAGCCCTGCTTCGCGTGGCTGAAGGAGTTGGTGCGGGCAAAGAAGCGGAAGGCCCTGGCCACGAAGGTCACGGGGTTGCCGGCGGGCCTCTTCAAGATCACGCGCCTGACCCTCACGTCCCGATGATCGATCTCGATGTCCAGGTATTCCTGAGGTATGTCCAGGCCTGGCACCAGACCGGCGGCGGTGCCAGCAACGATGTACCGTACCCCGTCGATGGTCTGGTCATCGTGGAAATGGGTATGGGCGGAGAGAACGGCGGTAACGTCATAACGGGACATGAGATAGGTGAAGCGGGCCACCTCGGCCGGGTCTGTCATGGTGAGGCTCGACAGCTCGAAGGGGACCAGGTGCCGCAAGCGCACGAGGGGCGGCTCGTGGCCCAGGACGGGCGGGACGTGCATGACCACCACGATGCGTTTGCCATGGTGCGCCTGGAGATCCGCCTCGAGGAGGCGGAACTGCTCCTCGTTGATCCGCTCCTCGTGGTTGTCCAGCACGATGAGCCGCACGCCACCGCAGGTAAACGCCTTGAATCCGGGAGGCCGTGGCGGGTCCGTCGGGATCGGTCCGCCCCGGTTGGCGTCATGGTTGCCCTTGGCAAGGTACCATGTGGGCTTGAGCCGGTCCCGGTCAGCGTATGCGCGGCTGAACTCGGCCCAGGTGCCGTCGTGGACGAAGTCGCCGCCCTCCAGCACCAGGTCCGGCAGCTCCCGATTCGCGTCCTCGATTACCCGGTCGAAGACGTCGTGACCGGAGTGGACGTCGGCCACGAAGAAGAGGCGGAGTGGAGAGGAGACCGTTACCGGAGCGTCTCGTCCGCACGCAGCCACCGAATCGCGAGGGGTGTTCTGGACCTGCGAGACCGGCTGTGTCGAAGTGGCCCCGACCGGAATACCGGGGATCATCACGGCCAGGATGGCCGCCACCCCCTTCAGCAGGTATTTCGTCGCTCGCATCCGCCGACTACTCTCCCGCTGCATGGTCCGATTGTCGGGCGGCGCAGTCGTGCCTTGACCGCGGTGCCAGGTAGCGACCACACTATGGCAGGACCGGTGCCGCGACGACGCCGAGCCCGTCCATTCCCGCATCACCTCCGCCCAGGTCGACCGTCGAAGATCAGGGGAGCACATGATGTCAGTCAAGTGGGAGTTAAGTCGCCGTTCACAGCGCTGTCCATGGCCGGCCCAGTTCAGTGACCCGAGAGTGCCATGATCATCGCCGTGAACCCCGGATCCACATCCACGAAATTCGCGCTCTTTGACGACGCCGACCCGGTGCTCGAGCAGCATGTCACCCACCCGGACGACGAGTTGGAGGCCTGTCGTGGCCGGCCTGTCCTGGACCAGCTCCAGCTCCGGCTCGATGCGATCCTGTCCGCCCTGGCCCGGCACGACTTCGAGCCCCGATCACTGACTGCGGCCGTGGGTCGGGGCGGCCTGCTTCGTCCGCTGGCCAGCGGCACCTACCTGGTCACGGACGCCATGCTCGCCGACCTGCGGGCGGCCCGGCGTGGCGAGCACGCGTCCAACCTGGGCGCCTTCCTGGCCCGCCGCCTGGCGGAGCCGGCGGGCTGCCCGGCCTTCATCGTGGACCCTGTGAGCGTGGACGAGTGGGACGAGGTGACCCGGCTCTCGGGGCTCCACGGGCTGGACCGGGAGTGCCTGTCCCACGCCCTGAACACCAAGGCGGTTGCGAAGAGATACGCTGCCGAGGTGGGGCGGCCCTACGAGTCCCTGGGCCTGGTGGTGGTGCACCTGGGCAGCGGCATCAGCGTCTCGGCGCACCGGGACGGCAGGATGGTGGATGTCACCAACTCCCGGGAAGAGGGGCCGTTCTCCACCGAGCGGGCAGGCACCGTACCCGTCATGCAGCTGGTGGAGAAGGTCGTTGGCGAAGGCCTCTCAATGGAAGCCGCCGAGTCCATGCTCTTCCGGGAGGGTGGGATCCATTCGTACCTGGGCACGCGCGACCTGCGGGAGGTGGAGCGACAGGTCGAAGGCGGCGACGACCGTGCGCACCTGGTCCTGCGCGCCATGCTCTACCAGATCCGCAAGGAAGCTGGTGCCATGGCCGCGGTCCTGGAGGGCCGGGTGGACGCCGTGCTGCTCACGGGCGGGATGGCCCGGAGCGAGCGGGTGGCCGGTGCCCTGATGGCCGACCTGTCCTGGATCGCGCCGGTCACCATCTATCCCGGTGAGGACGAGCTGCGGGCCCTGGCGGAGGGCGCCCTGCGGGTGCTCCAGGGGGTGGAGCCGGCGCTGCAATACTGACGCGGGTGCCGGGGCTGATAGCCGCGGCCGTGGGCGGAGTGCCCCCCCGGCGAGTTAGAGCCGAGCCCGGGGCAAAGCCCGGCCGGAGGGCGGGCAGAGCCGAGGGGCCCGGGGGGAGGTCCACGACAACACTCCGCTCCCCCCGGGCCGTGCGCCGATTACCTGGCCGACCTGGCGGCGGCGCGCTCCGCGTCCTGGATGTGGAGCATACGGAGCGCCTCGTCCACGGCCGCTTTCAGCTCCCGGTCGAAGCCACCCAGGACGTCCTCCGGAGTGTTCTCCACCCAGACATCGGGCGCCACCCCCAGGTTCTCCAGATTGACGCCGTGCCGGTTCGGCTGCGTCGGGTCGTAGGTGACCACCAGCGATCCGGGCGTCCGGATCGAACCCCCGTGGACGAGGCGATAGCTGCCGGTGGCGATCACGGCGCCGGCCGTGGGGTTGCCCACCAGGCTACCCAGCCCGAGCTGCTGGAAGCCCAGGGGCGTCACCTCGGCGTCGGAGCCGGAGCGGTGGTTGATCAGCATCACCTTGGGCCCCGAGATAGCCTGGCGGGGGCGACGACCCCAGCCGGGCGCGCCCCACCGAGGGTTCCAGAACTGGTACGGCTGCCGCTCCAGGATGTCGATGAGCTGCTGGTCGATGTTGCCGCCGCCGTTGTACCTCACGTCCACCACGATGCCTTCCGCGTTCCAGAACCGGTTGATCTCGTTCTCGAAGCGGCGCAGGGATGGCTGGTTCATGGCCTGGATGTGGACATAGGCGATGCGGCCGCCCGACTCCGCCTCGACGAACTCCCGGTTCCCCTCGACCCACTCCTCATAGCGGATGCCGTTGAGGGAGCCGACCGTGGCCATCCTGAAGTCGCGGGCACCTTGCCCCCGGGGCGAGTCGGCCACGCGCACCGTGACGTAGTCGTTCACCAGCCGGGTGAGGATGCGCCAGTAGTTGTCACCTGCCCGGAGGTCCTGGCCGTCCAGCGCCAGCACGTAGTCGCCGACGGCGATGTCGAGCCATTCCCGATCGGCTGGTCCGTCCCTGTAGATGTGGCTGACGCGGTAGCGTCCGCCCTCGGCCGGCTCCATCTCGAAGCCCAGGTAGCGGGCCCGGAAGTCGGCGGACTGGGGCCGGCTGCGCGGGCCGGACACGCCCAGGTGCGACGCGTTCAGCTCGCCCAGCATCTTGTTGGCGACGTCGTAGAGGTCGTCGTAGGTGGAGACGAAGGGTAGCAGCTCCCGGTACTTCTCCCGGATTGCTTCCCAGTCCTTGCCGTGCATGTCCTCGTCGTAGAACCGGTACTTCATGACGCGCCAGCCCTCCTCGAAGATCTGGCGCCACTCCTCCCGCAGGTCCACCCAGACGGGGAGGGTGAAGTCGACCCGGGCCCGGCGCTGGTTCTGGAGCCGCATGCGGTGGACCTCGCTGCCCGTGCCACCGGCGCTGGAGCCGCGGTAGAAGACGTAACGGACGTCACCGCTGGGCGTGATGCCCGGGAAGCTGCCGCCCGTCACCCGGCGACGATCCCGGCCGTCGATGTGCACTGAGAAGAGGCCGGGCCCATCGGAATCGGAGCTGGTGAAGTAGACGGTCTCACCGTCGGCGGAGAGGAAGAAGGAGCCGACGCCGTTGCCGCCCGTGGTGAGCTGGACGGCCCGCCTGCCTATCCCGTCCAGGTCCATCCGGATGGGCGCGGGGTCCGCGGTCCGCCGCCTCGCCCGGCTCCCACCCTCGTCGTCCGTGTCCGACCGTGCCCCACCGCCCGCAGCCTCACGGAGCGTGGCGCCCCGCTGCTGCCGCTCCCGGACCTGGGGGTCGCGGGGGTCGTCGGCGAGCCGCGTCAGGCTCACCGCGAACAGGTGCATGGTGCCGTTGTCCCTGTTCGAGCGGAAGACCACCCGCTTCTGGTCGGGAGTGACGATGCCACCGATGGCGTTGAACGGGTCCTGGGTGATGTTGTGCTCGGTGCGGGTTTCGATGTCGAAGAGGTAGACCTCGCTGTTCAGGTCCTCACACCGCCGGCTGTAGACAAGCCACTGGCCGTCAGGCGAGAACCCGTGTAGTGAGTAACCGCCCGCCGGGTTGTGGGCCAGCTCCGTCTGCCTCCCACTCTCCATGTCCACATGGACGAGGGCATTGGCCGCCTCGAAGACGAAGCCCCTGGAGTCCGGCGCCCATTCCACGCCGGTCTTCATGGAAGCGTGGGTGGTCAGCCGTCGCCGCTCAGCGGTGGCGATCTGGTAGACCCACACCTCCTCGTCGCCCGACTCGTCGGAGATGAAAGCCAGGTACCCGCCATCAGGCGACCAGGAGTGGTAGCGGTCACGCCAGGGCGTGTCGCCCACCTGGATCTTCTCGCCTACGCCCTCCTCGGCGGGCACAATGAAGATCCGGCCGCGGACATCCACGGCCAGGTACTCGCCGTCGGGGGAGGGCGAGAACCCTTCCGCCCGGTTCCGGTAGGTGTGGAGCTCCACCAGGTTGTCCCGCGGGTCGGCCCTGAGGGACAGCTTGATCCGGTGGGGCTCACCGTTGGGCACGTCCACCGTCCAGACATGGAAGTCCTTGGTGTAGGAGATGGTCCGGCCGTCCGGGCTGATGGACGGATACTGGATGCCGTCACGGGTGTGGAACGTGACCTGCTCCGGGGTGCCAGCGTCAGGGCTGATCCGCCAGATGTTGAAGACTCCGCTGGCCTCCGAGATGTAGTAGATCATCCCGTCCACGCCCCACATGGGCAGGGCGTTGTGCCCCTGCTCACGGTACGAGCGCAGGTCCATGTTCGTGAGCTGGCGGAAGGCGCCCGTCCCCAGGTCCTGGACCCAGACGTCGGCAGCGTTGTTGCCCAGGTAGCCCCGGCGGGTGAACGAGAAGCCCTTCCGGTTGAACGCCACCGCGCCGCCGTCCTGTCGGATCATGCCGGCCGAGGCGTCATCCATGCCCATGGGCACGGGAATGGAGCCATCCACCGGCGCCAGGTACAGGGGGTTGCGGAACCGCTCCGGGCCCCGGGCCGACGCCACCACCAGCGCCGAGCCGTCCGGCGTCCAGTACTGGAGGTGGTCGCCGCCCGGGTGGAACGTGATCTGGCGAGGCTCGCCGCCCTGGGCCGCGACGACGAAGACGTTGCTACTCCCGCCGCGGGCGCTGGTGAAGGCCACCTGCCGGCCGTCGGGAGAGAAGCGGGGTCGCACGTCGGTACCCACGTGGGACGTCAGGCGCCGCATGTCCGAGCCGTCGGCGTTGCCGATCCAGAGGTCGCCGTGGTACGAGACCACCAGCTGGCCGTGGGAGACGTGGGGCCAGCGGGCGAACCGCACGGGGTCGTCGGTGCCCGCGGCCTCCGCCACCGCCGGGACCAGCAGGAGCAGGGCCACCAGTAGCAGGAGCAGCCGGCGGGGATGGGTGGTGGCGAGGTGTCGGTGCGCCGTCATTCGTCCGGCAGTTGGCAACGGCAGAGCGTGTTCGGATCTCATCCTGGCCTCATCGCTACAGGTGTAGGTCCTCATCAGATTCGGGGCACGATACTCTGATGACGCGCGAGCAGGCCGTTGCGCTGGCACTTCTGCTGCACGGCGCCACCCGAACCGCGATTTGCGCGAATCCAGCCGTTGTCCCACAATTCATTTGTTGCCCGAGGCAACGGCGCTCGGCGCGGACCCGCGCCGCACCGCAGGTTCATCCGGAGATAGAAGAAATGTTCCGATTCCAGCTCACGACAGGGCCGGCCGCGAGGTCGATCCACGCCGTCCTGATAGCAGCTCTAATGGCGACGGCGTCCGCCTCGCCGATCATGGCGCAAGCGTACGGCCAGGCGACGGCCGAATTGCCGGCGGCGACCGCTCCGGCCGCCCTGGCCGGCAGCATTGATGCGCCAGCGGCGGCAGAGACCCGCTTGCTGCGCTTCCCACATATCCACGGGCAGAACGTGGTCTTCACCTATGCGGGAGACCTGTACACGGTCCCGCTGAGCGGCGGCCGGGCCACCCGGCTCACGTCTCACGAGGGACTCGAGATGTTCGCCCGCTTCAGCCCCGACGGCCGCTGGATAGCGTTCTCCGGTGAGTACGCCGGCACGCGCCAGGTCTACCTGGTCCCCGCCGAGGGCGGCGAGCCTCGCCAGCTCACCTACTATCCGGACGCTGGCGACCTGACGCCTCGCGGCGGGTTCGACCACCTGGTCATGGACTGGACGCCGGATGGCTCGAAGATCCTGGTCCGGGCCAGCCGCACGCCGTGGGGCGGGCGGGTGGGCCGGTACTACCTGGTGGACCCGAACGGCGGCCTCGAGCAGCCGTTGGAGATCCCTGAGGGCGCATCCGGCGCCACCTTCGATCCCACCGGCACCCAACTGGCCTTCAACATCAAGAGCCGGGAGTGGCGTCACTGGAAGCGGTACCGAGGCGGCCGGAAGCAGGACGTCTGGATCTACGACCTGGCCAACAGCTCGAGCCAGCGGATCACCGAGTTCGCCGGCACGGACAACTTCCCCATGTGGATCGGCTCCACGATCTACTTCGTGTCCGACCGTGACGACTACGAGAAGCTGAACATCTGGGCGTACGACACGGAGACGGGCAGCAAGACCCAGGTCACGCACCACACCGAGTACGACGTGCTGTGGCCGAGCCGCGGCGAAGGCGGCATCGTATACGAGAACGGCGGGTACCTGTACCACCTGGACCCGGCCACCAACCAGACCCGGCGGGTCCCCGTGGTCGTGCCCGGCGACCGGCCCCATACCACCCCCTACTTCCGGAACGTCAGGAGGAACATCGAGTCCTTCGACATCTCGCCCAGTGGCAAGCGCGTGGTGTTCGGCGCCCGGGGCGAGCTGTTCACCGTGCCAGCGGAGCACGGCAACACCCGGAACATCACCGGCACACCCGCCCAGCGGGAGCGTGCCGCCAGGTGGTCGCCGGACGGCCGCTGGATCTCCTACCTGTCGGACGCCACCGGCAGCTACGAGCTGTACGTGATGGCCGCGGACGGGTCCGGCGAGCCCACGCTCCTGACCGACGCCGGCGATGCCTGGATCTTCAATCCCGCCTGGTCCCCGAACTCGCGCTGGATAGCGTGGGGCGACAACAAGAACCGGCTGCGCGCCGTCGACATCGAGACCCGGCGCATAACCGAGATCGACCAGACCAGCACCGGCTCCCTCACGGACTTCTCCTGGTCCGGGGACTCCCGCTGGATCGCGTACTCGAAGACCGGGGCCAACACCATGAGCTCGGTCTGGCTCTACTCCTTCGAGTCCGCCGACGCCACCCAGGTCACGGGCGACATGACCAGCGAGTCCAGCCCGGTGTTCGACCCGAAGGGCCGCTACCTCTACTTCGTCTCGGCCCGGGACTTCAATTACGGGAACCGGGGCTTCGACAGCCGCATCTTCGCCGCCACCCTGAGGGCTACCGATCCCCACCCGTTCCCGCCGCGGAGCGACGAGGAGCCGGGCGCCCGGCCTGGCGGAGAGGGTGACGGTGAGGCCACCGGCGCCCGTGCCGGTGCCCGGGGCGCCGGCCGGTCCGGCGATGCACCGCAGCAGATACGAATCGACCTGGCAGGCCTGGGCGACCGGGTCGTGGCGCTGCCGGACCTGCGGCCGGGGTCGTACAGGAACCTGATGGGCGTGGCTGAAGGCGTCCTCTTCATGAGCGGCGGCGAGCTCCAGCGCTACGACGTGGAGGCGCGCAAGGCCGAAACCATCATGAACGGCATCACCGCCTACGCCGTGACGCCCGACTTCAAGTCCCTGCTCTACCGCCGGGGCAACGACTACGGCATCGTGCCGCTCCGGCCCGGTCAGAGGAGCGACGCGGGCCGGCTGGACCTGGACGGCATGGAGCTGCGCATCGACCCCCGGGTCGAGTGGGCCCAGATCTTCAGCGACGCCTGGGTCATCATGCGGGACTGGTTCTACGACCCGGACATGCACGGCGTGGACTGGGCCGCCAAGCGGGCCCGCTACGAGCCGCTAGTGCCCCACCTGGCCCACCGGGCCGACCTTGACTACCTGCTGGCGGAGATGATCGCCGAGCTCAACGCCGGCCACGCCTACGTCAACTCCTCGCCCGAGATGGCGCGGCCCACCCGCGTGGACGTCGGCCTCCTGGGGGCCGACCTGGAGCCCGCCGGCGAGTACTACCAGATCGCCAGGATCTTCCCGGGCGAGAACTGGCACAACGAGTTCCGCTCACCGCTGACCGAGCCGGGCATCGCCGTGCGGGAAGGTGACTACCTCATAGCCATCGACGGCGAGGAGGTCACGACTCGTGAGAACCCGTACCGGTTCCTCGTGAACAAAGCCGACCGGATCGTGGAGATCACCGTGAACGACCGGCCCGACCGGCGGGGCGCCCGCAGCTACCAGATCCGGCCGGTGGCCAACGAGTACGGCCTGCGCTACCAGGCCTGGATCCAGCGGAACGCGGCGCTGGTGGACAGCCTGTCCGACGGGAGGATCGGGTATATCCACCTGCCCAACACGTCGATCCCGGGGCACCGTGAGCTGTTCAAGGGGTTCCGGCCGCAGCATCGCATGGAGGCGCTGATCCTGGACGACCGCTACAACGGCGGCGGCTTCATCCCGGAGGAGATGGCGCTCACGGTTGGACGGCCGTTGCTGAACTTCTGGTCCCGCCGGAACCTTGACCTCTACAGCCAGCCGTTCGTGGTGCACACCGGGCCGAAGGCCGTGCTCATCAACGGCCAGTCGTCGTCGGGCGGAGACGCCTTCCCGTACTACTTCCGTCAGCTCGGGCTGGGACCGCTCATCGGTGAGACCACCTGGGGCGGGCTCATCGGCATCAGCGGCAACCCCGGCTTCGTGGACGGCGGCAGCCTCTCCATCCCCGCCTTCGCCTTCGTGGACAAGGACGGCGAGTGGGCGGTGGAGGGAGAGGGCGTGGCGCCCGACATCGAGGTGCTGGACCGACCCGAGGAGATCGCCGCCGGCCGCGAGCCAATGATCGAGCGGGCCGTAGAGTACCTGCTACAGGAGCTGGCCAGGCCCCAGTACCAGCGGCCCGAGACGCCGCCCGGACCGATACGCCGCGCGCCGGTGGTGACGCCCGCCGGTGGCGGCGGCAGCGACTGAGCCACGGATCGCAGCGCGCGCTCTCTCCGCTCCCGGTGCCGTGTGGCGTCGGGAGCGGAGCCGGAGGACGGAGTGCCGGCGGAAGCTGCTCCTCCAGCGGCGGACCAGCCGGGTCCCACGCGGAGCGGCTGGCCCGGGTCCAGCGGCGGACCAGACCGCCCCGGGTGGAGCGGCTGGCCCGCGAGATGCAGCGGAAACCCTGGCTGATGCAAGACCCGCTCAGCCAGGGGACGAATTTTGCCAGACCGCTCGGATCGCCTGGAGCCAGGCCGCTCGGACCGCCGGGAGTACATATGGCGCGTGACCGTCGCCGTAGCCATCGCGAGCGTGGCCGTGGTGGCGTGGCTGGCCGTGGACATCCTGCTCCTGATCTTCGGCGGCATCCTGCTGGCCATCCTGCTGCGGGCCCTGTCCGACCCCATCGCCGCCCGCACGCCCCTGTCTCGCCGCGTCTCCCTGACCGTGGTGCTGCTGGCCCTGGTGGGTCTGGGCGCGCTGGGGATCTGGTACGTGGCGCCGGAACTGGTGGCCCAGGTGGAGCAGTTGTGGCAGGCGCTGCCTCACGCCGTCGAGCAGGTGAGGTCGTTCCTGGATCGGTACGGGCTGGGCGGGGAGCTTCCCGGCGACAACGAGGACGACGATCAGAACGGCAACTTCCTGGCCCTGGCCGCCGGCATGGTACCGGGCGCCGTCCAGACCACGGCGTACGTGCTCACCCTCCTCTTCGTCGGCCTGTTCGTCGCCTATAACCCGGGGCTGTACCGGCGCGGCACCCTCCTCCTGGTACCGTCCGACCACCGCGACCAGGCGCGGGAGCTCATCGACACCCTGGGCTACACCATCCGCTGGTGGCTCATCGGGCGCGCCTTGGCCATGATCATGGTGGGCGTCTCCACCTGGATCGCCATGCTCATCATGGGACTTCCGCTTGCCGGACTGGTAGGGTTCACCGTCGGCATTCTCACCTTCATCCCCTACCTGGGACCGGTCCTGGGAACCATACCCGTGGCCATCGTAGGGCTCATGGAAGGACCCACCGACGCCCTCTACGCCATTGTCGTATACACCGTCATCCAGCACATCGAGGGCTATGTCATCGATCCCCTGATCCAGCAGAAGATGGTCTATCTGCCCCCGGCCATCACCGTCGCCGTCCAGATCGGCATGGCGCTGCTGCTGGGGACGCTGGGCATCGCGCTGGCCACGCCGCTGGCCGCCGTCGTCATGGTCACGATCCAGAAGACATACCTGGAGCGGCCCGGCCATTAGTGCCCCAGCCCCCGCCCGCTTCCTCGCTCCAGGCAGGCGCCCCGCCGCTCTCGGTGCGTAAGCGCTGATCGACCTGTCCGATTGCTATCAAGATTTCGATCGCGCCACGCCCGCGTCCCTCCGGGCCCCTCTGGTTCTCGCCCCGGGTCCAGTGGCGCCGCGGCTGGCAGGGCGACCCGGCGATCAGTACATTCGCGGATCGGAGAAACCCGACGACCACAACACGGAAGTGTCCGATGCGCACCGGAACCATTGACCGTATCGCTGCTGCGCTGTGCTGTTCGCTGCTCTTGTTGGTATTGACCGGCTGTGGGGCGGTGCCGAACCCTGTAGCCGACGAGGCGCGGACGCTGGAGTCGCCACGTCCAACGGACCCGGAGGGGCTTCGGGTCATGGTCTACTACGACATGGAGGGCCTGTCGGGTCAGGACGACCCGGACACCTTCCGCTATTCGAAGCCGGCGGCATACCGCCTGGGCCGCCAACTCCTGACGGACGACGTCAACGCGGTGATCGACGGTCTATTTGCCGGCGGCGCTTTGTTGGTGGACGTAGTTGACGCCCATGGCAGCGGCAACTGGTCGGAGCCGGACATTCTGTTGGACCGCATGGACCCTCGCGCCACGGCTGTCTTCCGGGACGAGGCGTTCCGGCCGTACGTGGACCTGGTGGAGCCTGACCTGTACGACGCCGTGGTGGTGGTGGGCATGCACGCCAGCACGGGCCGGGGCGGATTCGCGTCCCACACCTGGACGCTGGGCATGGACATCGTCATGAACGACATGCCGCTGACGGAGACGGAGATCATCGGGTACGCCTGGGGCCGGGTGGGCGTGCCGGTGATCCTGGCCACCGGCGACGACCGGCTCGGCGCCCAGCTGGCCGGGAGCATGCCGTGGGTGGAGTACGTGACGGTGAAGACGGCCACCAGCGCGTCGTCGGCGGAGCTCCGACCGGTGGCGGAGGTGCACGCGGAGATGCGGGAGGCGGCCAGCCGCGCCCTCCGGCATCGGGATCAGGCCCGGGCCATGCGGATCGGCGAGCCGGTCCGTGCCGCCCTCCGCGCCGTCCCGCCGGCGTCGGTGGAGATGTTCCGTGACGTGCCGGGCCTGGACTACGACGGCGACAGCGTGGCCTTCACCGCCGCCAACTTCCAGGCCGCCTTCGACGGCGTGATCGCCCTGACGGGCATAGCCCGCTTCGGTTATCAACAGGTCCTGCTGGAGAGCGTGCGTGCCCACCACGACGGTGAGCAGATCATGGCCGACTACTCGGACCGGCTGTTCCGGCGCTGGCTCGACTACGAGTCCGGCCGCTGGACTCCACCCGAGCCGCCGACGCCGCCCGCGGACCAACGCTTCTTCGGGTCGCGCTGAGGAAGGTCGCCCGGGCGCAGTCGACCCGGGCGACGCCTTCCCGGGTGCCGCCGATCCAAGTACCGCCTACCGGGGCCGCCGTGGCGGATGCCGTCAACCGATCGCCTGAACATCATGAGCCGGAAAGAGGAAGTCTCGATGCGCGCTGTACTCTGCAGTCCCGCTGCCAGTCCCGCTGCCAGTCCCGCTGCCAGTCCCGCTG
>SLCC01000037.1 GCA_007126035.1 Gemmatimonadota bacterium | reverse complement strand
GGTCACCAGCCCATGACCGACGCCACGGGTCGGCTCTGGGTGGTCTTCAACGGTGAGATCTACAACTTCAGGGATCTGCGCCGGGAGCTGGAGGGCCGCGGGCACCGGTTCCGATCGGAGACGGACACGGAGGTCATCCTCTATGCCTACCGGGAGTGGGGCGTCGCGGCGCTGGACCGGTTCGTGGGGATGTTCGCTTTCGGCCTGTGGGACGGGGATCAGCGCCAGCTCCTGCTCGCCCGGGACCGACTGGGGATCAAGCCGCTCTATTACCACCATGCCGGTGGTCAGCTGGCGTTCGCGTCCGAGGTGAAGGCGCTGCTGGCGCTGCCGGAGGTGGAGCGCCGGCTGGACCCGCGGGCGACCGCGGCCTTCTTCGACCTCCTCTGGGTGCCGGATCCGGACACGCTCCTCGATGGGGTCCGCAAGCTGGAGCCGGGGACGTACGCCATCTACCGGGACGGCCGGCTGGAGACGCGGCGCTACTGGGACGTGCCGGTGGGCGCGCAGCCCGCTGTGGCGGAGGGCGAGGCGGTGGACCGGCTGGACGAGCTGCTCCAGGAGGCCGTGGGCTCCCGTCTGGTGAGCGACGTCCCGCTGGGCGCGTTCCTCTCCGGCGGCGTGGACTCCTCGCTGATCGTGGCCCTGATGCGTCGTGAGGGGCGGCGAGGGATCATGACGCAGACGGTGTTCTGGCCGGAATCGACTGCCCGCTACGACATCGAGGTGTCGGACCGGGACTACGCGCGGGCGATGCGAGATTCGTTCGGGGACCTGGATTACCACGAGATCGAGATCCAGCCGGACGTGATAGATCTGCTGCCCCGCCTGGTCTGGCACCTGGACGACCCGGTGGCGGACCCGGCGGCGCTCTCGACCTGGCTGATCTGCCGGGCGGCGAGGGAGCGGGCGACTGTCATGCTGGCGGGGATGGGCGCCGAGGACCTGTTCGGCGGCTACGGTCGCCATCGGGCGGCGCTGCTGGCGGAGCGGTACAGGATGGTGCCGCGGGTGGTCCGACGGGGCTTCATCGAGCCGGTGGTCGAGGCGCTCCCGGCAGCCCGGCCGGGAGCGCTCATGGCCACGTTCCGGAACGCGAAGAAGTTCGTCCGAAGCGCGGGCCTGGACTTCGAGGACCGCTACCTGGGCTACCGTACCTACTACTCACCCGAGGAGCTGAACGGGCTCGTAAGGTCGGGCGCCGACGGCGCGCTGGACCGGCACCGGCAGATCCTGGAGACTACGCGGGGGCTGGACCCGCTCACCCGGATGATCCACCTGGACCTGAGGACGTTCCTGCCGAACCTGAACCTGGCGTACACGGACCTGGCGAGCATGGCGGCGTCCGTGGAGGTGCGGGTCCCCCTCCTGGATCATCGGGTGGTGGAGTACGTCATGGGCCTGCCGCCGGAGCTGAAGATCCGCGGACGTACGCAGAAGTACGTGCTCAAGCGGCTGGCGGAGCGGTACCTCCCTCGCCACATCGTCTACCGCCGGAAGGCCGGTTTCGCTGGACCGGTGCGGGGCTGGGTCCACAACGAGCTACGGCCCATGATCGGGGACCTGCTCTCTCCCGACCGGATCAGGCGCCGCGGCGTGCTGGACCCGGACCTCGTCTGGCGCGTGGTGGAAGACACCTGGTCGGGACGAGAGGACAACGGGCTCCGGATCTGGGCGTTCCTCACGTTCGAGCTATGGGCCACTACGTTCCTGGACGGGGACGGCGCGCTGGCGGTGGCAGGGTGACGGGCGCGCAGCACCGGCCGAGCATGGTCCTGATCGGGCCCACGCCGCCACCGCACCACGGCATGACCACGGCCACCGCGGCGCTGCTGGGCTCGCCCAGACTCAACGGCGCCTACACGGTCCTCCACCTGGACAACGCAGACCGCCGGAGCCAGGACAACATGGGCCGGCTGGACACGCGGAACGTGGTGCTCGGGCTCCGTCACGCCGGCACGCTGGCCCGCCTGCTGCTCCGGCACCGACCGGACCTGGTCTACCTGCCCGTGTCGCAGAACCGGTGGGCGTACGTCCGAGACGCGGTCTTCATGACCCTCTGCCGGCTGGCCGGCGTACGGGTCCTGACGCACCTGAACGGCGGCGGGTTCCGTGCCTTCTACGAGGAGACGGACCCGGTGACGCGCTGGGTGGTCCGGCGGACCTCGCGCTGGCTGGGCGGCGCGGCGGTCCTGGGCGAGGGTCTGCGGCCGCTGTACCGGGGGCTGGTCCCGCAAGCCCGGACGCACGTGATCCCGAACGGGATCCCGGACCCGTTCCCGGAGGGTCCGCCGGAGCGGGCCGACCGGCGGCGGGTCCGGATCACGTACCTGGGGACGCTCATCCGATCCAAGGGCTTCCCCGACCTGCTCCGGGTGGCGGGCCGGCTGCGGGACGAGGAGGTGGCCGCGAGCTTCGTGTTCGCCGGCGCCTGGAACTCGGACGGGGAGCGGGCCGAAGGTCTGGGTCTGGTCGAGGAGCTGGGCCTGGAGGACCGGGTCGAGTTCATCGGCGTGGTGGCCGGCGGGGAGAAGCGGCGGGTGCTGGCGGAGGCGGACGTGTTCGTGTTGCCGACGAGTTATCCGCCGGAGGGCCAGCCGTTCGCCATCCTCGAGGCGATGGCGGCGGGTCTGCCGGTGGTGAGCACGCCTCGCGGCGCGATCCCCGACATGGTGGAGCACGGGGTGACGGGGCTGCTGGTGCCGGAGGGAGACGCCGGGGCGCTGGCGGCTGCGCTGCGGCGGTTGATCGAGTCGCCGTCGGAGCGGGCTGCCATGGGCGAGGCGGGCCGAGCCCGGTTCCTGGGCGGGTTCACCGAGGATGCCATGACGAACCGTCTGGTGGAAGTAATGGACGAGATCAGAAGGACGACCTGAATGAAGATTCACGCGGTGGTGGGGGCGAGGCCGAACCTGATGAAGATGGCGCCGCTCATGGAGGCCATGACCTCGAGGGCCGGCCTGGAGCCGGTCCTGATCCACACGGGTCAGCACTACGACGAGCGGATGTCGGACCTGTTCTTCCGCCAGCTCGGTATCCCGGAGCCGGACCATTACCTGGACGTGCGGTCGGGCAGGCAGGGCGAGCAGACGGCGAGGGCCATGATCCGCCTGGAGGAGCTGGCGGTGTCGTCGCCGCCGGACCTGGTGCTGGTGGTCGGCGACGTGAACTCCACGCTGGCGGCCGCGCTGGTGGGCTCGAAGCTCGGGATCCCGGTGGCGCACGTGGAGGCGGGGCTCCGGAGCTGGGACCGGTCCATGCCCGAGGAGGTCAACCGGGTATTGACCGACGCGATCTCGGACCTGCTGTTCACCACGGAGCGGACGGC
>SLCC01000074.1 GCA_007126035.1 Gemmatimonadota bacterium | reverse complement strand
GCCATCGATGACTTCATTGAAGTGTACAATCCCGAGGCCGCTCCCTTCGAATGGACAAAAGACTCCGTGCATCAGGTCCCCTTGAAGGATCGTTACGCGGAATTGTGCAACTAGGTACTAGCGAGGCTCTAGCGACGCTGTTGATGTGGCCCGCCCCGCCTGGAGCCCAGGACGGGCTGAGGCCGTGAAGCTTGTGCGCCGCTCGAACGGGCTCAGTCCAGGAAGTAGAGGAACCGGCCGCAGTGGTCGCAGTTACGGAGCTTGGCCCGCTCCGCCGGGTCCGATGCCACGGACGTGGCCACGGAGACGAAGCAGCCGTAGCAGACGCCGTTGATCACCGGGACCACGGCCCGATCAATCCCGCCCGCCAGACGGTCGTAGCGCCTGCGCACGCCCGGGTCCAGCTCCTCCATGACCTGGTCGATCTTCTCGTCGAGCCCCGTCAGCGCCTCGTCCACCCGCAGGTTGAAGGCTTCCTCCTCGACCTGGCGCTCCGAACGCCCCTCCTCCAACCCGCGCCGCTGCCCTTTCAGGTCCTGGATCTGGAGCAGGATCTCCAGCTGTGCATCCATTCAATACTCCCTAGATCGACTTCGCTTCGAGCAACGCCAGGAAATCCTCCGGCGTCTCCAACTGACCGAGTTGTTCGGGCACGTCCGGCTCCTTGGCGAACTGGGCGATCTTGCCCAGGACCGGCAGGTACTGATTGCTGACCTCGAGCGGAGGTGCCACGATGAGGAAGAAGTCCCGTACCGGCCGGTCGTCAATGGCCTTGAAGTCCACGCCATCCGGCTTCCGGCCGAAGGCCAGGCGGAGGCGGTTCACCACCAGTGAGCGGCAGTGGGGAATGGCGATGCCGTTGCCGATCCCCGTCGAGCCCAGGTTCTCACGCCGCTTCAGCATCTTGAACAGGATGCCTTCGCTCTTGTCGTCGAGGCCCAGCAGCCCGATCAGCTCCTTCAGGACCTCGTCCTTCGTCTCGCCTTCCAGATCGAGCTTGACGGCCTCTATATCGAAGAAATCTCGCAGTATCATCGCTCCTCCTCCGCCGGATAGAACGGAAAAAGATATACGCGGCAGGAAAGCATGTCAAAACCGGGGTCGGCGGCCGCAGCAGGCAACGGACGCGCGGAAGTGGAAGTGGGCTTCGACCATCGAGCCCCGAGCCCCGAGCTCCGACCGCCCCGCCACCGTCCAGCTCCGCTTGCCGGGCTTCGGCGGACTGCCGGGCGGCTCAGAACCTCAACACCGCGACACGGAGGGCGCCGAGGTGTCGGAGGTGTGGGAGGATACCTCGTAGATTGAGCCGAAGGGGCGGTCCGGCTAGATTGAGGTGCTATGGGTGTCATTGATCGGATCTTCCAGGGTGACGGGACGCCGCTGTTCCTGGCGCCGCAGGCGGGGGTGAGCGAGTCGCCGTTCCGGCTGCTGTGTCGCCGGTTCGGCGCTGACGTGGTGGTGAGCGAGTTCGTGAGCGCCGAGGCTCTGCGACGGGGTAGCCAGCGCACCCACGAGTACCTGAGGTTCGATGATTCGGAGCGTCCCATCGGCGTCCAGATCTTCGGTGGGGACCCGGGCGCCATGGCGGAGGCGGCGGCTCTGGTAGAGGAGGCGCACGCCCCCGACTTTTTGGACATGAACTTCGGCTGTCCCGTCAAGAAGGTGGTGAGCCGGAACGGCGGGTCCGGGTGTCTGAAGGACCTGGACCTGGTGGAGCGGATCATACGGGCGGTGTCCGACGCGGTACGGATCCCCACCACCGTGAAGACCCGGAGCGGCTGGAGCGACGAGACGCGGGACCCGGTGGGGATCGGGCTCCGGTGCCAGGACGCGGGCGCCCGCATGCTCACCCTCCACGCCCGGAGCCGGACACAGTTCTACTCGGGGGCGGCGGACTGGCGGGAGATCGAGGCGGTGGTGGCAGCGCTCTCCATACCGGTGGTGGGCAACGGCGATGTACGTACCGGTGATGACGCGGTCCGGATGCGGGACGAGACGGGTTGCGCCGGGATCATGATCGCCCGGGGCTCCCACGGCCGGCCGTGGGTCTTCGCCCAGGCCAGGGCGGCGCTGGACGGGCGGCCGATACCAGCCGAGCCGGGTGCCAGGGAGCGCTTCGCCGTGGTGGTGGAGCATGCCCGCAACGCGATCGTATTCGGCCGGGGCGAGGAGGTGGCCATGAGGGAGTTCCGGAAGCACCTTGGCTGGTACACCAAGGGCCTGCCAGGCGGGCGTGCGCTGCGCCAGGCGCTGTTCCAGGTCCGGAGCCTGGCGGAGGTGGAAGAGCTGCTGGCGGGATACCTGGACCGGGGCCGGCAGACTTGCCGTGGAGTCGGTGCGGTCGAGACCGCCGGCGCGGGTGGCGTCGACGAGACCGGTGGCGCCGGCGGGGCGGTGGCGGCATGAGCGACCGGGTCCTGGCGGTCCTGGCGGAGGTGGCCCGGGGCGAGACGTCGCCGGCAGCGGCGCTGGAGCGGTTGGCCCTGCTCCCCGTGGAAGAGGTGGCGGGGAACGGGGAGGGTGACAACCCCGGCGTTTTCGCCCGGCTGGACCACAACCGGCTGCTGCGCCAGGGGCAGGTCGAGGTGGTCTACGGGCCGGGTAAGGAGCTCTCACAGCTGTTGGAGATCGCCCGCCGGTTCGACGCCCGGGGGGACGGCCTGCTGATCACCCGACTCGCCACCGACGCCCTGGAAGCGCTGGAGCTGGAGCTCCCGCAGGGGAGCGTCAATCGGCTTGCCAGAACCTTCTTCATGCCCGCCCGGGAGCCGGTGCCGCCGCGAGTCCGGGGCACCGTGCTGGTGGTCAGCGCCGGTACCAGTGACCTGCCGGTGGCGGAAGAGGCGGTGGTCACCGCACAGGCCCTGGGGAACCCTGTCGAACGGCTCTACGACGTGGGCGTGGCCGGCATCCACCGGGTACTGTCCCAGGTCGAGCCGCTGAGACAGGCCAGCGTCGTCATCGTGGTTGCGGGGATGGAGGGCGCCCTGCCGTCGGTGGTGGGCGGCCTGGTCCGCGGACCCATCATAGCCGTGCCCACCAGCGTGGGATATGGCGCCTCGTTCCAGGGGCTGGCGCCCCTGCTGGGCATGCTCAACAGCTGCGCCGCGGGCGTCACGGTGGTCAACATCGACAACGGCTTCGGCGCCGCCTGCGCCGCCAGCCGGATCAACGTCATCAGCCCCGCAGGGAAGGTGGCCGATAGGTGAAGTGAACCTCCGCTATTCACCAGCGCAATTTGAGCTGCTGTGGCTCGCATAGTTGATCCAAACGGTCCTCCAGGAGGGCAGCTTCGGGATCCTGCGGCATGCGCCCCCTTACCCCCGCGCCTGCTGG
>SLCC01000053.1 GCA_007126035.1 Gemmatimonadota bacterium | reverse complement strand
CGCCTCCATCACCACCCAGCGGCGCGTCTACGCCCGCCTGCTGATGGCCAGTTTGCCCTACTGCTCCGCCTGCGGCGCCAACGGCTCCCGGCCCGGGCAGCTTATGACACAGTAGTACTAGAAGGGTGATCGGGAAGGCGAGTGGGCCGCTCATTCTTCCAGGTCGACCCACCGCAACAGCTCCCGCAAGGGGCTGCTCCCGTCGTGGTGCCAGTTGGGCGGCGGCCAGGCTATCCTGCTGAAGGTAGTTATCCTGCTGGCTCCGAGTCTGGCCACGCGATGAGCCAGTTCGAGGCGCCTGTCGGCCGGCGCCTCGATGGCCACCGACTGGATCTGGTCCCCGTGGGGTGCCAGTGCGCGCAGGGCCCGATCCAGGTCCGGGACCGGGTGGACGCGGACGAAACGGTTGAGGCAGGACGGTCGGAATGCCGGCTCCGGGTCGAGCACCACGGTCCAGTGGGTCCCGGCGCTGGCCATGACCCGTCCACCGGCGGCGTGCCCGCTCAACTCGGCGATGGACCTCTGCTGCTGGATCAGGTACGCCTCTCCAGGAGTCAGGTCGCCGCGCGGCAGCTCCTGTTCCACCTCCTCCATAGCGCTGGCCAGGGCCGCCGAGAACGGCTCCGCGAGTGCTCCACCTGGGTCCTCGACCCATACCGAATGGGGCGAGACGCAGCCCTGCTGGTCGAAGGTGGCCACGGCCCGGGCCACGTCACGGGCGAGCCGCGAGAGATCCCCCCCCAGGGCGTCCGCAGCGATGAGCCCGGTGGAGAACATGGGCCCGTGCACGACCAGGCGACGCCCGGTGGGCGCCCTGCGCTGGAGGGATTCGACGGCCGGGCCACCGCCGTATACCACCACGGTGTCCGCCTCTGCCATGGCGACCGCCTCGACGGCCTCTCGCCCGCCAGGCCAGTAGGTTATCACGAGGCAGTCGCCCAGCTCAGGGTCCTGGCGAGCCAGGGCCCTGGCGAACAGCACCGGGAGCACGGGCTCGTCGGATGCGAGCTTTGCCAGGGCCGGGGCCTTGACCAGCAGCGACCGGACCAGTGACGTGACGGCCACGCCCGGGACATTGCCGGAGAACACGTGGAAGGACAGGTCGGGCCCGTAGGCCCGGACCCACCGGTCGGGTCCGGCGGGCACGAACCGGTCCAGCACCGAGGGCTCGCCCAGCTCGGCCTGGAGCAGGTCCTCCAGGGGTCTGGAGCGCCAGTCGGCTACCATGCGCGTGATCACCATGTCGGTCATGGGCATGGAGTATCCCGTGGCCGCTGCCACCAGCCGACGCGCCACGTCGCCCGCGGGGTGCGCGGCGTCGGCCAGTGTTGCGGCCGCGGCATCAATGACAGGGACCAGATCCATGACCGGGCGGTCCGCCAGCCGTCGGCCCGCCTTCCGGGCCGTGGCTACGGCCTCTGTCAGCAGCCCCGGATCGGGGCTGGGGTACAGGCAGAGAAACCGACCCTCCAGGAGGTCGAGATCTCGAACGGTGACGCCCCGCGGGACGTGGAAGGCGCGGAACGGCTCGCTCACGTGCCCCCTTCCAGGATCAGGTCCATTGCGATGGAGCAGCCGCGGGGCTGTGCGCCGGCCAGCCGGCCCTCGAGGACGAGGCCGTGCTCGTCGACGCGACCCAGGTCCTCGGTCTGGATGGCGGCGACGCTGCCGATGTTGGCCAGATCGAGATGCCGGAGCAGGCCCTGCCGGCCGGCTGCCAGTGGCTCCAGCGTCTCCGGGTCGACCGCCAGGCTGCGGAGCCATGGCGGCCCCTGCTTGCGCGGCGGGCCATGCCTGCCAGCGACAGCGTCCCGCAGGCCGGCGTCGTACATCTGAGACAGCATCTCCGTCATCCCGTACTCGTTGACGCAGTAGTGGGGGTACAGTCCCAGCCGCTGGCCGTAGGCCTGGCGCAGCTCATGGGGCGCTACAGTGCGTCCCGCGCCCTTGAAGCCGCCCGTGTCCATGAGCCGGGACCCTTCCGGCAGCTCGTGTCGCGCGCCGCTGGCGGCCAGGCGGTCCAGCCAGTGGATGAAGGCGGCTGTGGTTCCCACCAGGAGGACGGGGCGGCCCTCATCGCAGGCCTGTCGGACAGCCCGGTCCAGGGCGTCGTAGTCCACCCCCTCCGGGTCGGCGAAGGTGGCGCCGGGCTCGGCGCCGAAATGGCGCTGGACATCGTTGACCATGAAGGCCAGCGACGAATCGGGGGCCCGATCCGCGTGGGGCACCAGTGACAGGACCGGGAGCCGCGCTCCGTCGGGCAGGACGAAGGCAGCGAACGTGGCACGCAGCGACGCCCGGTAGACGGATAGATCGGGCACGTGATGCTCGCCTCGCCGCTCGGCGCCCCGGGTCGTGCCGCTGGTCCTGAAGACCCGCTCCGCCGTGGCGCCTGATGCCACCAGCTCGACATCCTTGAAGGCGGCTGCGGGCACGGCCGGGACCTGAGTCCACGACTCCAGGGACCCGGGCTCGCGGCCGCGGGCCCGGCAGTACGCAGCGTAGGCGGGCACGTGGCGGTAATTGTATGCGAAAACGCGCCGGGCCAGGCGGTCGAAATCAGTCGTGCTCAGCTCGTATCCTGCGCCCGACCGCATGAGGTCGAGCAGGTCGTCGCGCAGCGCCTGCCCTTCCCGGTCCAGCATTGGTCACTGCAGGTGGCGGAGCTGGAAGAACTCGTCGACGGCTGAGGCGAAGGTCGCGCCCTCGACGGCGTACCGTCCAGCCAGCGGTGACAACAGCGCCAGGATCCGCTCGGCCATGGCGCGATAGCTGGACGCCCTGGTCCGTCGCGCCAGGCCCAGGAGGAGCCGGGCGGCGAGGGCGTTCTCCTCGAAGGGTCGGTCCCGGAACCGTAGGGCGCCCAGGGACCCGGCGTCGTGCCGGTGGTCTGTGAACCCGCCGGCCGATTCCCAGAGGGTGGCCTCGAGCGTCCGGGTCAGGCGCCGAGCGTGCTCGAGGGCGTCGTCCCGTTCTGCGGCGAGTGCCACGGCCAGCGCCGCCCTGGCGGCGTGCAGGAGGTCGACGAGGAGACCGGTGGCGGACGACCCAGTGCTGTCCTGGAAATGGACCAGGGAGTCGCCGGGTGCGGCCATGGCCTCGAGCAGGGTGTCCAGGGCCGTGGACGCACGCTGGACCCAGTCGGGGCGGCCGAGCCGATGGCCGGCATCCGCCAGCGCTGTGACCCACATGCCAACGGAGGCAGTATAGACGGTGTCGTCGACGGGCGGCGGCTCCAGCCGACTACGGTCTGTACCCGAGGCGTGAAAATAGTCCGGGTCAGCATACTGGCTGGCGGCCCAGAGCCCGTCATTTGCCAGAGTGCTCTCGACCCAGTCCACCGTCCGCTCCGCGGCGGCGCTCCAGTCGGGGCGGTCGACCCGCGCGGCACCGAAGGCCAGAGCTGAGAGTGCCCGGGCATTGATCGAGAGCAACTTCTCCACCTGCGGCCGGGTCCAGTCCGCTTCCAGGGCGTAATGGTAGAAGCCGCCCGCGTCCGCGTCCTCGATCTCGCCGGCCAGCATCCCGTCCAGCGTGCGTTCAGCCATCACTGCCCAATCGGGATTGGACTGCCTGTCCGCCTCGGTGAACAACAGCTCCACGGCCTCGGCGTGGATGAACTTCGGAGCATCGCCGAAGCCGCCGTTCCGCGCGTCGAAGAGGGCCTGGGCCCCCGTGAGGACATCGTCGGCAGCCTGGCGCCGGACCAGCCCGAGCGCGGGGCGCCGGGACCTGGCAGCCTCCATCGCTCGGCGGCGGCGCTGGATCTCCTGCTCCAGCTCCTGGCGGCGGTCCCGCCAGGCGGTCAGCACGGCGTCGACCACCCGGCGCAGCTCGTCGCCATCCACGTAGGTGTCGGACCAGAACACGTCGCCCGTGGGCGCCAGCAGCGCCGTGGTGGGCCAGCCGCCGGCTATGTATCGCTCCTGGACGTGGGGGCTGCGGTCCCCATCGACGCGAAGGGCCACGACGTCGCTGTTCAGGACGCGGATGACAGCGTCGTCGGAGAAAGTGGTCTCGTCCATCTCCTGGCAGGCCCGGCACCAGACTACGCCCAGGTTCAGCAGGAGGGGCCTGTCGGTTTGCGCCGCCTCCTCGAACGCTTCCTGTTCCCAGGCCCGCCAGTTGATCTCGTGGGCACGATTCGGCTTTGGAGAGTACCGGAATGGGGATGTCATAGGTAGAGGATAAAGGAGATCGTGACTTTCTGCCAGACGGTCACCGGATGGTGAAGCGCTCGCTGGTGGCCTGGTAGCGGCGAGCGGGCAGATCGAGCACGCGGATCAGCAGGCGCCTCATGCCGGTGGCCAGCGCGCCTCCCACGGATCGCCTTCCCTGCACCGCGGGCGCCATATCGCCCCTCAGCCACTGGCCAAGCTCCTCCAGGTCCGATTGTGAGAGCGTCTCGATCTCGAGTGATACCAGGTAATAGTAGCGACCCGGGCGGGACGGTCGGAGCACCGGCCGGTAGACGGTCTCGATGGCAGCCCGGGCGTGGGCGTAGGAGGGGTAGCTTGCCGGCTCGTTGTCATCGCCGCCGCCGATCAGGTATATGCCCTCCAGGGGCTCGAAGGCCAGCACCCGGGTGAAGGTCATGTGGTCCACCAGCTCGTCGAAGAGCCGGTCCCGCCACAGCTCGAGTCGGAGCTCGAGTCGTAGTGGCAGACCTGAACGGAGCGCGTCTTCCAGTGCTCTCTCGTGCAAGACCTGCCCCAGGACCACCCGCGGCGCGCCACCATCCACGCTTATGGAAAGGGGCGGCGCCTGACCCGGGGCCGTTGCCGGCAGCGCGAGGAACAGCGCCGCCGATACCAGGAAGACCAGCCGCGGCATCAGATCCTTGGCCCCAACCTGATGAAGAAGTTGGTGGAGCCACCGCTCGTGACGGGCGCCGCAAGATAGATCCCGATCCGACCCATGCGCAGTCCCACACCGGCGTCTCCGCGGAGGTAGCGCGGTCCCACAGCCGTGCGGCCTGCCAGCGCCCGGGCCTCGATCCAGGCCCGGCCGGCGTTGGCAAAGAGCACCAGCTCGGGGGTGGCGAAGAGGTCGAAGTCCAGTCCGAGTCGTCGAGATATGCCGGTGTCGGTGAGGAGAGCGAATCGGTACTCGCCCTGCAACAGCACCAGGCGGTCGCAACCGTAGTACGGATAGAAGCCGTCGCTGCGAGTGCCGTCGCTGCGTGCGCCGCAGTCGAAAGCGAACCGGTTGAACCCTGGCAGTGTCCCTTCGCCGCCCAGTGTGAGCTGTCGCTGGACCGGGAGGGCACCCATGTCCGGGGCACCGGCCGCGCGGACCCGGAATGCCAGTCGGCTGCGAGGCCCGACCCGGAGGTACCTGCGGGCGTCCACGGACGCGAAGGTGAAGTCCGAGTCGGCGTAGTCGGCGCTGGTGCTGACCCCTGCCACCACCGGCAGGTGATCCCCGCTGGTGGGCTCGGGCGCGGCAGGATAGCGCAAGCTACCGCCGAGTCCCTGCTCGACCTCGACCGTCACCAGCCAACCGGCGGCGGGGTCCACGGGGTTGTCCCGGCCGTCCCATTGGAATGATCCTGTCACAGATCGTAGCGTGCCGCGGGCGGCGTGGGGCTGTGCTCTCCAGTCGGTGTCGTTCCTGAGCAGGGCCCAGGGTGCACCAGGCTGTATGGGCCGGTGCGTCTCGTCCCGGTACTCGATGCGAGCGTCATAGGGCGTGGTGGTGCCGATGAACCGCAGGTAGGCGCTCCAGCCCTCTCGTTCGTAATGGTCGCGGTGGTCCTCGTGGAAGACGAAGGTGGCGAGGGAGTTCTCGGTGTCCGAGAGGCCGGCGTCCTCGATGGGGTCGACCACGTTGTGGGCGCCCACCCCGATGAGCATTCCGCGCCCACCGCCCATGTACTGCTCGAGTCGCAGGTCGTAGCCCAGCTCGTTCGGGTGGAAGCGCAGGCCCTTGCGCGTCTGGTAGATGAGTCGCCCGTTGACCGCGGTGGGATTGGACCGGCCGAACTCGAGGCGGGGGCCGAGCATGATCGGCAGACCCTCCGCCCGATTGTACGAGCCGTGGATGCCACCCGTCAGGTCGAATCGACCGAACCGGGTGGGTCGCCCGGCCGCGGCCCAGGGGTGCGACTCGGGAACAGGCGCCACCATCAGGTCGCCCTCACGTCGGAAACGAAGGTTCTCGTAGTATACGACCACGCCCTCGGCCGAGGCAGGCGGTGAGTGCTCGACGCGGCCGCCCACCACGCGGGTCGTGCCCTCGATCCGGCCGGCGGGCAGGAGTTGGAGGTCTCCGTTGATGACCACCACATCGCCCCGGACAGTACCTGCCACCACCAGTGGCCCGCCCAGGGATGCCAGGTTCCCGGCGACGAGGCTGCCATCAGGGATCCTGGTCTCGCCCCGGACACGAATGGTGGCCGGGTCGTTGTAGAAGTCCATGATGGCCGCGGCGGCCTCGGGCGTGAGCGAGCGCATCTCCTGGGCCGTCACCGGCAGGTAGGCGACGGGGAGGAGGAGCAGGCCGAAAAGGAAGCGTTTCACCGTGTTATCCCCAGTCTTCTCATCCGTCGATAGAGGTTGGCCCGGTCCGTTTCCAGGGCCCTGGCCGCCTCGGCCACGCTACCATCGGCGGCTTTCAGGGCCGCTTCGATGCGACCCCGTTCGAACATGTCCAGCTGGTCGGTCAGGGAACGTGGCTGACGGGCGCTCCCGGGCAACAGCTCCATCACCTGGTCCTCACCGACGTGGCCCCGGGCGTGGAGTATGGCGAGCCGCTCGCACACGTTGGCCAGCTCCCGCACGTTGCCGGGCCAGTGGTACCGCGTCATGGCGGCTACCCCGTCGCGGCCGACCTCTGGTGGTTTCATACCCTGCCGCAGGCGGAGACGCTCCATCAGGTGCGCGACGAGCTCGGGTATGTCCTCGGGCCGGCTCCGCAGGGGCGGCACCTGGATGGGCAGCACGTTGAGCCGGTAGAAGAGGTCTTCGCGGAACCTGCTCGCCTCGGTGGCGGCGCGGAGGTCGGCGTTCGTCGCCGCCACCACCCTCACGTCCACCGCCAGGGCCCTGGTCCCGCCCACCCGCTGGATCTGGCCGGTCTCGAGGGCGCGGAGCAGCTTTGCCTGGGCGTCCGGGCTCAGGTCCGCCACCTCATCGAGGAACAGTGTCCCGCCGTCCGCCTGCTCGAACCGACCGCGACGACGGCTGATGGCACCGGTGAACGCGCCTCGCTCGTGCCCGAACATCTCGGACTCGATGAGCTCCCGTGGTATGGCCGCGCTGTTGACCCTGACCAGCGGCCCCCTTGCCCGGCGGGACATATGGTGGATGGCGGCGGCGACCAGCTCCTTACCGGTCCCGCTCTCTCCGGTGATGAGGACCCGCGCCTCGGTGGGCGCGGCCTGGGCGATGCGCTGGCGGACCCGCTCCATCGCCTGGCTGCTGCCAACGATGTCGGCGGTGGTCACCGGGGGCTCCGACTGCTCCAGGGCCCGCCGGAGCTCCACGGCACCGTTGACCGTGGACAGGACGGCCTCGGGCGTCAGCGGCTTCTCGAGGAACTGGAATGCGCCGAGCCGCGTAGCGGACACGGCGTCCTGGAGTGTAGCCCGACCGCTCATCATGACCACGGGCAGACGCGGCTTCCTTTCTACGAGCCGCTCCAGGGCTGTGAGCCCGTCGAGCCTGGGCATGGCCAGGTCCAGGAGCACCACGTCCGGGTCCTCGGTCACCGCCTTCTCCACCCCGGCCCCACCGTCCTCCGCCTCCGTCACACGGAATCCCTCGCCCTCCAAGAAGCCGCGTAGCATCCTGCGGATGTTGATCTCGTCGTCGACGATCAGGACGGATGGCATGGCGCGTCAGGGTCTGCGGCCCACGACCAGCTCTGCCGCGATCCGGTCGCCGCCAGGCGTGGGTCGCGCGCTGGCGGACCGACAGTAGATCCTGGCGCCGGGGCCGAAGAAGAGTAGCACTTCGGAGGCGGCCACCGCGTCCTGCGTCGCGCCGCAGCGGCCGGCGCCGTCGTACATGGGTGCCAGGAGCCTTGCCACGCTGTCCCCGACGGCCGGCGACGGCACCGCAACGGCCATGACCAGCGCGGCGCCGGGCGGCACGTCGGTGGCCACGTATTCGGCAAGGGCGGTCAGGAGCGGTCGCGCCTGGGCCGGCGTCTCGACGCGGAACGCCAGCAGGTCCAGCAGGCGGCGCCGGCCGAGATCGTAGAGGGCGTCGTGAAGGGTGAAGCTTCCGCCGTCGTACTCGAGTTGGATTGTGGTGTCTCCCACGGCCTCCAGACCCAGAAACGCTACGCCTAGTCCGGAATCGATGATCCCCGGCTCCGTGGTCGGCCGGAGGCCGGCTGCGGCGGCTACGCTGTCGAACCAGTCGGGCTCGGCGGGGCCGAGCACGAGGGCCACTCTCGGGTTAACCTCGGCCAGCGCGTCGGCCGCCGCGCTGGCAGGCGTCTCCGCGGTCGCTCGCAGGACCACGGTCGGCAGGTTGGTGGGTCGGGGCTCGCCCATGGTGGGTGCGCAACCCACCAGCCCAACAATCGCGACACCCCATATCAAGCGTCTCATTCTCTCTCCTCGGTCCGGTCGGTTGCGGCGTCATCCACCGCGGGGATCCGAATGCGGAACTCGGCCCCACCGTTCTGGTTGGCCGCCGTTATGCTCCCGCCATCCGCTTCCACCGCCTGCCGCACCAGGGCAAGGCCCAGGCCGGTGCCCCGGGTCTTGGTGGTGAAGTCCGGCTCGAAGACCCGGTCCTCCATGCCCGAGGGCAGTCCAAGTCCGCTGTCGCTGATCTGGACTTCAATACAGCGGCCGCCCCCGTCGGGGTCCGTCGCCTGCCTGGCGGTCAGGCGCAGGCGGGGGTCCGGCATGCCTTCCATGGCCTCGACGGCGTTACGGACGAGGTTGCGGAAGGCGCGCAGCAGGCCGTCGTAGCGGCCGAGCGCCGGCGGGAGGTCGTCGTCGATGTCCAGGTCGATGCTGAGGTCTGGTGGCAGGTCCACGTCGACCAGCGCCCGGAGCAGTTCCCCCACGTCGACTTCGGTGGGCGGCCCCTCGGGCGGCCTGCCCAGGGCGCTGAACTGGGCGGCCAGGTCCTCCAGCCTGCGCACCTCCTGGTCGATCACCGCTACCACCTCCGCCACCGGTGCGCCTTCGCCGGACTGGTCGGGGCTGGTAGCCGCTGTGCGGGCCAGGCGGTGGGCAGCCAGCCGGAGGGGGGTCAAGGGATTCTTCATCTCGTGGGCGACCCGCCGCGCCATCTCGCCCCAGACGCGCAGGCGCGCAGCGGCCACGGCCCGCCGCTGCGCCTCCGCCAGGCGGTCCGCGGCGTCTCTGAGGGCGGTGTCCAGCACCCTGACCTCCTTGACGGAGCCGGTGGAGGCTAGGGGCAGGGGCTCGCCATGGCCCAGGTGCTCGGCGAGGACGACGAGCTGGTTGATGGGCCGGGCCAGCTGCCGGGCCAGCTGGCGGCTGGCGGCGGCGGCCAGGCAGACCAGGACCAGGCCGACGAGAAGGACCAGCCAGGGCAGGGCCTGCTGGAGTCGCTCGCCCAGGAACGCCCAGCGCCGGGCCTGTGTAAGAGAGGCAGAGAGCTGAGCCCGGTGTACTGCCAAGGCGTCCGCCAGTTCGGGGTCTGCGATGGGGCTCGCCAGCTCCACCACCGTCCGCCCCGACTCGGCCACTTCCTCCCACGGCCCGAGCGCTCCTACGAGGCTGAGGGAGGTGGCCACGGACCAGCCACCGGCGATGAGCAGGACCAGGGCCGGGAGCAGGGTGAGCGCCAGGATCCAGCCGAAGAGGCGTCGCTCCAGAGTGCGTTCCCGGGGCGATGGCGGATCCGGCGCTGCGACGGATTGATTCGACACGTTCGGCCTCTGGTCGGCGGAGCCGGCACGGTTCCGGCCATAGCAGAACGTAGATCCGGCAAGGGGTTGCATCAAGTCGACGGCTGAGGAAGGAGGAGCGGGTGATTCTGCCGAACGTACGATCCGCGTTCGGCCGCGCCGAGGCCACCGTGGTCGTCCGCCTCGTGGCGGGAGGCGACGAGGGCGCGGCCGCGCGTGTAGCAGATCGGCTCAGGGTCGAGGGCATGGACTCCCTACTGGACGATCCGCGCACGCTGAACGCTGTGCTGACCACTGACCACAACGCGCCATCATCGCTGGTCTTCTACCTGCTCGTGCGCCACGCGCTGCTCGAGAGCGGGGTCGACGACCGGGCGCTGGCCGACTACATCGCGTCGTTGCTGATCGAGTTCGGCCAGGAGGACCGGGCGTTCCGGGCGGACCCGGCGGAGGAGGGTCGGTTCCTCTACCTGGTGGACCTGGTGGCGGCCATGGACGGGCCGGACGGCCGGCGCCAGTTCCTGCTCCGGGCCCACCTGGGCAACTACGCGCTCTGGCTCACAGGGATATTCCCCGATTACGTGACTGCCAGGGTACATCGGAAGGGCGCCCCTGGCATCGGCTATTTCGAGGAAATGGGAGCCACCGGCTACCGGCTCGCTGCCGACACTCCGACCGCCGCCGACCACGGGCTGGACGGACTGTTGAGGAGCGCTGCCGATGCGTTCCCCGAGCTGCGGGTAGCCCTGAACCGGGTCGCCGACCGCTACCTCTTCCCGTCGAGCCGGAGCGCGGTGGACCGGCTACTCCGACAGATCTCCGACGCGTTCGACCGCTGACAGGTGGAGCCCGCAACCGCCGCAGAACCGCCAGTGGGGACCCGCCGCCACGCCGCAACGACAGCGGCGGGCCACGGCCCCGCCGCAGAGAGGACAGAAAAGGTGCCCCCGTCCGAGGGCGGCTCCACAGCAACGGCAGGCTGCTGCCGCGTCCGCCAGCAGGGCCAGGAAGGGGCGGACCTCGTCCAGTGTGGTGACACCGGCCTCGACCTTCGCCCAGGCGTCCACCGGTAACGGCACCATACCGGCCCCGGCGGCCGCCTCCCTCACAGCGTCCGCCGGGGCACCTTCCAGGATCAGCTCCCGGATGGCGGCGTCCACCCGCAGGAGCTCGAACACCCCGACCCGGCCCCGGTAGCCCGTGCCCCCGCAGCGATCGCAGCCGACGGCCCTGGGCAGGTGCGTGGGTGTCGGGAGACCCAGACTGTGGAGGTCGTAGTGGCCCGCCGGGATCACCGTGCGGCAGTCCGGACACAGCCGGCGCACCAGCCGCTGGGCCAGCACGCCCACCAGGCCACCAGCCACCAGGTAGCGGGGCGCACCCATCTCCACCAGCCGGGACACCGCTCCGGGTGCGTCGATAGTGTGAAGGGTGGACAGGACCAGGTGGCCGGTCAGGGCCGCGGCCAACCCGATCTCGGCCGTCTCACGGTCCCGCATCTCGCCCACCATGATGGTGTCCGGGTCCTGCCGCAGGACGGAGCGGAGTGCGGCAGCGAAGGTGAGCCCCGCCCGGGGCTGGACGTGGACCTGGGTCAGCCCGTCGAGCCGGGACTCGACCGGGTCCTCCAGCGTCAGCACGTTCCGGCCGACCCTGTCCCGTGACTCGAGCACGGCGTAGAGGGTGGTGGTCTTGCCGCTCCCTGTGGGGCCGGTGACCAGGAACAGCCCATGCTCCCGGTCCAGAGCAGACTCCAGCTCCACCACCAGCCGCGGCCCGAGTCCCAGCGTAGCCAGGGATGGCCGACGTTCCGCCAGGTCGAGAATCCGGATCACCACCTTCTCGCCGTCCACGGCGGGCAGGGTGCTGATGCGGAGCTCGACCCGCCGGCCCGCCGCAGTCACGGCGCTCCGACCGTCCTGGGGACGGCGCTTCACGGCGATGTCCATCCCGGCCATGATCTTGATCCGGGACGTCACCGCCGCCGCGGTTGCGGCAGGCAGCTCGAGAATGGATCTGAGCACCCCGTCCACCCGTGCCCGTACGGCGACGACGGTGGCTGATGGCTCCACATGCACGTCGCTGGCACCCGAAGCCACCGCCCGCTCCAGCATCAGGTCCACGGCGGCGACGATGGGCGGCGCTTCAGACGCGTGGCGCAATACGTCCGTCTCCTCATCCCGACCCTCGCCGTTGAGCGCCTGCGGCGCATGGGCCAGGCGGCTGATGACCCTGCGTGCCGCCTCGTCTCCATAGGCTTCGGTCTGGGCCCTGGAGATAGCGACCGCGCTGGCCACCACCGGCTCCGCCCGCCGGCCCGTACGGAATTGGAGGTCGTCGATGGCACTGGCATCCAGCGGGTCGGCCATGGCCACCCGCAGGGTGCGCTGGGTAACGGTCAGCGGCACGAGTCGCAGCCGCGCCGCCAGCTGGCGAGGCAACAGCTCGAGCGCGCTGGCCTCGGGCCTCAAGGGTGGCGGCGCGTAGTCCAGGCGCAGCTGGTGGGCAAGGGCCCGGGCCACTCCCTCTGCGTCCGCGCCGCGACGGATCAGGATGATGCCAAGCCGCTCCCGGGTATCGCGCTGCTCCTCGAGAGCGGCCTCGACCTGACTCTCCGAGGCCACTCCTCTCTCCACCAGTAACTTGCCCAGCGTTGTCGCCATGGGCACAGGATCGCGGGCCCGGCGGGGCAATGGAATGGCGGGATGGGCAGCCTGGCCCGTGACGTGCCGTGGCGGGTGCGATACTCTATGGCCATGATCCAGCTCGATTCCGTCGGCAAGACCTTCGGCACCCGGCGCCAGCCGGTCCACGCTTTGCGCGACGTGTCCCTGAGCCTGGGCCCGGGGGTCTGGGCGATCGTGGGACCGAACGGTGCCGGGAAATCCACTTTGCTGGGGGTGGCGCTGGGCTTTTTCCGACCGTCCGCCGGCTCCGTTCAGGTCGGCGGGCTATCGCCTGGCAGGTACCTGAGGCGACACGGCGCCGCCTACCTGCCGGAGCGCTTCAGCCTGCCTCCGGAATGGCCGGTGCGGAGCGCGCTGCGCACGCTGGCCGCCCTGGAAGGCGTGACGGCGGAGGAGGCGCGGGCGCGGGCCGCTGGCGCACTGGACCGGCTCGGGCTGACAGAGTACGCCGACAGGATCGTGGGCTCGCTGTCCCGGGGCCTGAACCAGCGGCTGGGCCTGGCGCAGACGCTGGTAGCCGAACGAGACCTGGTCGTCCTGGACGAGCCCACCGAGGGCCTCGACCCGCTCTGGCGGGTGCACTTCCGGGACCTGGTGGGCGAGATCAGGGCTCGGGGGGCGACCGTGCTCCTGGCCAGCCACGAGCTGGCCGAAGTCGAGCGGGTGGCCGATCGGGCTATCCTGCTGGACGACGGGCGGGTGAAAGAGATCCTCGACGTGGCAGGCCCGGACGGCCCGGCCACGCGTTACCGCCTCGACCTTGACGCGCCCGCTGACGTGCTCGCTGTCGCATTCCCCGACGCCGACCCCGAAGCCCGGCCCGTCGCCGTCACCGTCCGTGACCCGGCGGAGCTGTCCCATCGCCTGGGCGCGTTGATAGACGCGGGCGGCATCGTGCGCGCCGTGATACCGGAGACCGGGTTGGAGGACCGGGTCCGGGACCGGCTCGAGGGGGGGACGTGAGGGCGTTCCGGGCGGCGGTAGAGCTGGCCGTGCTGGAGCTCAGGGCCCGCCAGCAACGGATCATGGCGCTGCTCGCCTTCGCCGGACTGTTCATCGCCACCGCAGCCACGGCCGCGGTGCTGGCGCACGAGCACGGGCACGTGGAGCTGGACACGCTGTTCCAGATCGGCGGATACCCGCTCATCTCCGGCGTCCTCCTCCTCGGCTGGCTCCTGGGCCGGTTCCCCCTGATCGCCACGCTGGTCCTGATGAGCGGGATCGTGGCCGCCGACCGGGACGTCGGGCACGCCCGTATCCTGGCGGCGCGCCCCACACCCCGGGCCCTCCTGTACGGCGTCCGGTTCCTGGTCCTGGGCGCGCTGGCATACCTGCTCAGCGCCATACTGATGCCCCTGTTCGACCTCATCATGCTCGGGGCCTGGGCCGGCCCCGCCCTGCTGGTCCTGATCCTGGCCCACGTGGTGGTGTGGGGTAGCCTCACCGTCCTGCTGTCCGTGTTCACCCGGCTCGACGCCTGGCTGACCCTGCTGCTGGCGATGTTCGCCATGGTCTGGGACACACTGCGACAGGTGGGGATGCTGCCCGTCGTGCCGCCCATGGGAGACATCATCGCCTTCCTCCTGCCGCCTCAGGCCCAGCTGTTCGCCCTGGAGTCCGCTTTCGTCGGGATCCAGCCCATCCCGTGGGTCGCCTTCTGGTTCTGCATGGCGTACGGGGCGGTGGCCCTGCTGCTGGCCTGGCGGGCGCTGGCCTGGCGAGAGCTGTAGTCTAGCCCACCACGCCCAGCACCGCCTCCGCCACGTCCCGCAGGTCCCGGAGACCATCGGCCACCGTCGCGTGGCCGGGTCCCACCGCGAACCCCATGGCCTGGTTGCTGGTATGGCCCCGGGTCACGTCCTCCAGGTTCCCGTGGTCGCTCACCACGAGGATCAGGGTATCTCCGGGGATGGCCCCGAGTATCCCGGCGATGAACCGGTCCACGCGTTGGATGGCTGCCAGGGCGTCCTGGAAGGTGCCCCTGTGGCCCACATGGTCGGTGGTGTAGTGGGCGAAGAGGGTGAGATCGTTGTCACCGGCGATGGCGGCAAGGTTCCGGCCTGCCTCCTCGGGTGAGACCCGGGGCAGCCCTGCGCGGCGCAGCCTGGTGATCCAGCCGTCGTTGGTTATCTCGCTGGCCACGGCCTCGCCACGGGCGAGCTCGGTGGTGTGGCGGTGGAGCGCGCCGGCGCCGATGGCGGCCAGGGGCGGTCCCGACCGCAACGGCCCGAGCCGACGCCCGGAAACGTTGTCCAGCCCACCCGCCACCATTTGGGCCAGCTCCTCCGGGTAGGCGTTGGCGAAGGCCACGCTACGACCCCGAGCCCTGGCGCGGGCCAGGACGTTGTCCCTGACGACCGTGGGCCGGAGGGCGGTTGGCACCCACGGCCCGTAATGGCGACCGAACCGCCGCACTGCGTCCTGGCCGGTGAGCAGGGTAGCGTGGGCGGTGCCACTCTGCGGGATCCCGGGCACGCCGAGAGTGGCGTCCAATCCGGCCAGGCTGGCGCGTCGCCCCCGGAACCCTGCCGAGTCGGCCAGCAGGCGGTTGCCCTCGAGCACGCCTCTCACGGCGGGCATGGGGGCGACGGCGAGGGGGTTGGTGTGGGGCGAGTCGGCGCCGAGGCCTACACCGTCCAGGAGGATCAGCAGCACCCGCACGTCAGAAGTCGAAGCGCAGCCCGAGCTGTGCCCGCCAGTGGGAGTCGGGGTAGGAGATGACGTGTGGGAGGTCGGCAACCAGCACGTCCGTCCCCGGGTCCCTGGTACGGGGGCCGGTGTAGCGGCCCACCACCTCGTTCTGCAGGGAGCACTGGACGCCGGGGCAGCCAACGCGCCGGTCGAAGCTGAAGATGGGGACGACGGGTGGAGCCACGCGCAGCAGGCCCCAGTCCCGGTTCAGCAGGTTGAGCACGTTCAGCACATCCGCGGTGATGCTGAGCCGGCCGGTGGGCAGGCGCAGTCCCTGGGACAGCCGGAGGTCGAGCCGGTTGGACCACGGTGTCCGGCAGGTGTTCCGGGCCACGATGGCGCCGCGGGTCTCCTGGAGGCAGGGCTCGGCGGCCACGAGCTGGAACAGCATGGCCGTGGAGACCACGTCCGTCAGGACCTCGCTGGTGTTGATGGGGATGTAGACCAGGTCGTTGTAGGCCTCGGCGGCGGCGCCGGGCCCCGGGAAGCCGTCGCCGTTCATGTCGGTGTCGTAGACGTAGCTGTAAGGCAGGCCGGATTGACCCACGAACACGATACCGGCGTCCAGGCCGTCGCCCCACGATGCCAGGCGTGACCAGACGGTACCCATGACCCGGTGCGGCCGATCGTAGCCGGACAGCCGGGGCTCCGGTCTGCCCGGATCGTACCGGACGGGCGTGAGGCCATAGTTCCGGGTGGCATCCTGGTACAGGAGCGTGCGCGTGTCCACGGCCCGGGTGAAGCTGTAGGCCAGTCGGAAGTCCAGCCGGTCAGAGAACCGGCGCTGCACCTCGGCGGCCACGGCAAAGGCCGCGTTCCGACTGCGATTGCCCACCCGGATGATCCGGCCGTACTCGTCCCACCGTCGCTGGGGCGTGAGGACGCCAAACCGATCGGGCAGCAACCTCGGGACACCGAAGATGGGCCGGGTACCGATGCCTCCGGGGTAGCCGAGCCGCGGCTCGATGGGTTCGGTCCGCTCCGAGCCCAGGTTGATGTCCTCCAACGCTACCTGGTGAATGGCACGGGTGTACACGGCGTCCAGGGTGGCTATGATGCTCCAGGGCAGCTCCCGGTCCAACCCGATGGAGGCTCGCAGGTCCTGAGGGTAGCGGAAGCCTTCTGCGAAGAACGTGACATCGCCTGCCACCGCTCCGGCACCGGTGAGGCAGGCCGCCGGCGGCTCGCCACTGGTCAGGCCCGGCGCCTGACGGATGCGGTCCTCCATGACGGTGTAGCCGTCGGTGCAGGTCAGGAAACTGGTCCTGAGGCCGGTATTGGCGTGGGCGTCGGCTATCCATGCCAGGGGCGGCGCGCCCGCGAAGAGACCGACGCCACCCCTGAACTGGAGCTGGCGCCGTGTTGCCGGGGCGTAGTTGAACCCGACCCGGGGGGAGACCTGCACGTTCCCCGACGGCATCCGGTGGGTGGCGACGCCGGTGGTCGACTCGGCGGCCTGGTTGTGTCCGGGCCGGGCAAGCGGGACGGGCAGATCCAGGCGCAGTCCCAGCGTGAGGGTGAGGGCATCACCCACGACCCACTCATCGCCCAGGTATGCGGCGAGCTGCAACAGTCCGAACCGGACTGCCGGGTCGGCCCATGGGTCCAGGACCAGCCGCTCGTAGGCCCAGGGCAGGTCCGCCTCCAGCTCGGCCAGGCTGTTGAACCGCCAGATGCCCCTGGACGCCGGCAGGTTCGTGCGGCTGACCGCCGAGACATTGGCCTCGATGCCGGCTGTGAAGAGGTGGTCGCCTCTGGCGTGGCTGAGGCTGTTCGACAGCCGCACAGCCGTCTGCTCCAGGCTGTTGTGGTGGGCCAGCGGGTCGCCGCCAGCCTGCACGTGGCGACGTATCACCTGGCCGTCCACCCGTCCCGAGACCAGCACCTCCACCTGGGGCAGGTCACTCATGGCCACGGTCCGGTCGACGGTGCGCTGGACGTTGAGCAGCAGCTGATTGGTGGTCCGGTCGCCGAGCCGGGAGCCCAACCGGCCTACCAGGGAGTGGGTGCCGGTCTCCAGCCGGGTCGCCGCGGAGGTGAGCTGGTAGGGGCCGAAGCCCATGCGGCCTGCCGGCACGTCGTCGCTGGCGGCGATGTAGTTGTAATGGGCGGTCAGCTCGTGGCGGCCGGCGCTGGGCGCATCGAGGCGGACGAAGAGGTTGCCCAGGGGATTCTCGAGCGTGTACGTGCCCGGGCTGCCCGGATCCATCCCGTGCACGCGGTCCAGCAGGTGGACGAGCCGGTTGACCGAGTCGGGATGGAGACGGATCAGGAGCGCCTCGGTCCGGTCCAGGTGGATGCCCGGCAACGGACGATTCCGACGCTCCACCTCCCCCGCGGCAAAGATGCGGACGGCGCCGAGGGGGCCGCCCAGGGCGAAGCCAGCCGTCTGTGTGCGGAAGTCGTGGCTGGGGCCACGAGACTGCACGCTCTGGAACTCGCTGTCGTGGACGTCGCCGCTGAAGCTGGCATCACGGTAGTAGGCGAAGGCGGTGCCCTCCCACCGATCGCCGCCGGCCCGGGTGGTGGCGTCCAGCAGCCCGCCCGTGAAGCCGGCTTGCCGCACGTCGTAGGGCGCCACCAGGACCGAGTACTGGTGGATCGCCTCCATGGGCAGGGGCTTGGCGCCTGCCTGGCCGCCGGGCACCCCGCTGGGCGACAGACCGAACAGGTCCTGGGCCACCGCGCCGTCGATACGGAGGGAGTTGAACCGGGCGTTCTGCCCCGCCACCGATATGGATCCTTCGTGTATGGACGCCATGGGTGACAGGGCGGCGAAGGCCACTATGTCTCGATCGATCGTGGGCAGGCTGCGGATCGCCCTCTCCTCCAGAACGGTCCTGGCGCCCGTCCGGGTGCCGCTGAAGGTCAGGTCCGGGGAGACCCTGACCCGCAGCCCCGGCAGCTCGACGGGTCGCATGTCCAGGACCAGCACCAGCCGCCGGCTCTCTCCTGCCGCCAGGTGGAGGCCTTCGTTCTCGGCGGCCCCCAGTCGGGGGTGCTCCGCCGCCAGGACGTAGGGTCCACCCGGCGGCAAGCCCAGCAGCACGTAACGACCCTGGCCGTCAGTTTCGGTGCTACCCAGGACCCGACCGGTCCCGTCCCGGAGCTCGACCCGGGCCCCGCTCACCGCCACGCCCGCAACGTCGTGGACCTCGCCGCGGACCACCGCAGAGCCAGCCACCTGGGCCCCGGCCATAGCGGGTAGCAGCAGGCCCATGAGCAGGGCCGGCACCAGCCATGACTGCCTTGGACGGAGGCTCATTGAACTCCCTGCCCACAGGGTTCCGAAGTTCACAGGAGGATCGGTACATTGCTTCCACAGGCGGAGTCATGTCAACGACGGCGTCATCCCGACAACGGTGGCGCGCGGCAGGCGCGCGGCAGGACTTGAACCGCAGGGCGTGGCGGGTGTAAAGGTCTGCGCGCACTCGACGATGACGAACCAGGGGGGTGGAACGGATGATTGAGTTTACGGAACGTGCCCGGGAGATGATCCTGCGATTCGCGCAGGCGGCGGAGGAGCCGAAGGTGCGGATCGTGATGCGCGGCAGCCCATTCTCACCGCAGTACGACTTCGCGTTGGTGGACGAGGAGCCGGCCAACGGTGACCGGGTGGTGGACTTCGAGGGCTTCCAGATTTTGCTGGACGAGTCGAGCGCCGAGCGAATGGAGGGAGCCACGGTGGACTGGGTCGAGGGCGAGCACGGCTCCGGCTTCAGCGTCGCCAACCCGAACGCGAAGACGCTGGGCGAGAACGAGCCAGCCGGTGAGCTGGCGGACCGGGTCCGGGAGATCCTGGACACCCGGGTCAACCCGGCGGTGGCGGCCCACGGTGGCCGGATCTCGCTGGTGGACGTGGACGGCTCCGACATCTACCTGGAGCTGGGCGGCGGGTGCCAGGGCTGCGGCATGGCCCGGGTCACGCTGCGTCAGGGCGTGGAGCAGATGCTCAGGGAGGCGATCCCGGACCTGGGGCAGGTCCTGGACGCGACGGACCACGCGGCGGGAACGAATCCCTACTACGAACGTTGACATGATCCGCCCGGCCGGCTCCCTGGTCCAGTGGTTCCGGGAGCAGGGCCTGCTGAGAGGGCCATTCCTCTACGTGGACTATTGGGCGAACGTCTTCGGCCTGGAAGGCGTCACGCCCGAGGAGCATGGCCGGCGGGGGTTCATCCATCCCGGACTCTTCCGCCTGGGCATCGACCGGCCTGACCTGGAGGTCCCCCGCCTGGGCCCATACCTCCTCCTCTTCCTGATCGGGCCGTTCGTCTTCGCGTTCCGCTCCTTCCGCCGGATCGGCCGATACCGGCTCCGGTTCGGGACCAGGATGGGACGCCAGATCCTGGACCAACTGGACCAGTACCGGCTGACCCTGGACCCCGCCGGCGGCAGGCCCGATCCGGCTGGCGATCCGGACCTCCCGCCACGCTGCGACGCCCGGCTGGGCGACACGGTCCTGGCCCGCGACATCCTGGACCCGTACCGGGTGGCGGGCTTCAGCTCCCTGTTCTGGGCGGCGAACAAGCTGCCCCTGGCCTCGCTCACGGGGCTCCTGGTGATCGGGATCGCCGCGCCGGTCCTGGCGGCCATGGGCCTGCTGGAGCTGACGGCGAGGTACTGGATCCCGGTGGGTTTCCCGGCCCTGGTCCTGGTCCTGTACCTGATGTTCCGGGAAGCGCTGACGGCCATCCTGGGCGCGCTGCCCATCCTGCTGGGCACCTACCTGGTGGGCGTGCTCCGCCCGGCTACAGCCCAGGAGTGGTCCGTCTTCTTCTGGTCACTGGCAGGAATCTTCGTCCTCTACCTCCTGGTGGACTGGTTCTTCCTGCCCCGGCCCGTACCACCCGCCCTGCTGCTGTACACGCGGAAGGGTGAGGGCAAACCGTACGTCCGGGAGGATGACTCGCCCTGGTGGCTCGAGGGGGAAACATACTGGGTCTGGCGCTACCTCCTCCTGTCACCGGCGGAGGTGAACAAGTTCTGGGAGCGGGACTGGGAGCGGGTGGACCTGTGGATAAGGGCCGACGGCCCGGAGGCCGGCCAGCTCGAGTGGGTGGTGACGGACCTGCACTACCGGGAGCTGTGGGTCCCGTACCACAAGCTGGACACCCCCGAATCACTGGCCCGCCAGAAGACCAAGTCCGAGGCTGCCGTCCGGGGCGACGCCGCCGGCGTATGGGTGGTGGAGGTGGACGCGGACCTGCTCTTCCACACGCCCATGTTCCGCGGCGTCTCCTTCCTCCTGGACCGGGGCGACATCCCGGTGAGGAGCATCGGTCACGTGGGCCGGTCCCTGTGGAAGCGGGTAAAGGACGACGACCTGGCCGCACCATTGATGGCACTGCACCGGATCCAGCTGGACACGGGGCTGGACCTGCTGGGCGACCTGCCCGAGGTCATCATCCGGCGAGCGGAGGAACGCCTGCTCGAAGAGCCGTGGACGTACTGGCGCTACCCCCTGGGCGCCGCCAGACGACGCAGCCTCCATCTTTACGAGCCGCTGGCCACGGGCCAGCCGCCGCCAGCCGCCGACCCGGCACTTCAGATCAAGGCGCCGCCCGGCAAGGCGTCGCCCGGTAAAGGCCCGCCCGTCCAGGGGCCGCCTATGGACACCGCCGCCGGGGCCGTCATCCGTCCCAGACGCTCGAAGCCCGAATCTCGCTGACGATGGGGTCCGACCGCACCCGGGTCACCATCTCCCTGCGGGCGTCCTCGAAGCCCCATTCGTTCACGTCGATGGCGAACGAGTAGCGGGACAGCACGGTCCCGCGGCAGACCGGCGGCACAGCGCGCCGCGCCGCCGGCTCCGCCGCGTCCCGCTCCCGCAGCCTGTCGCGCACCGCTTCCGGTATCCGGTCCCGATGATCGGGATAGACGTAGTCGAAGAACTGGAGCTGCGAGACCAGGAGGCGCCAGTCATCGCCCACCCGCTCCAGCAGGCGGTCCCAGTCCAACCGAGCACCCATGTGCAGGATCAGGTGCACCACGTCGGCCATATCGAACCGATGACGCTCGCCGATGAACAGCCGGTGCCAGATCAGCTCCTCCGGCGGCGCCACCCGAACAGGCGTGGCGGCCAGGACGGCCGACCGGGAATGGGCGTACCAGCTGGAGTCGATGAACCCGATCCCGTTGGCCATGCCGAAGATGAGGTCGATATGCGCGCCCTTGAACGCCTTGGCCAGCCAGTAGGGCTCCTCGAGCTCGACCCTGAACCCCGCGTCCTTCAGAGCCCGCGCCGCGTCCACCACCAACTCGGGCTCCATCAGCAGGTCCAGGTCCTTCGTCTGGCGGTAGACGCCGGTGTAGACGTTGATGGCATAGAGCCCGCTCACCACGTACCGCACGCCGGCTCGGTTCAACGTGCCCAGGGCCTCCCGGTAGACCTCCCGCTCCGCCTCGGGGATCCAGAACTCGCCGTGGGTGAGCGACTTCCGCTCCTCCGGCGTCATGTGGCCAGGCTCCGGACTGGTGGCGGGCAAGCGTGATCCCCCGGCGATAAGGTGCAGGTTGGGCAGTTGCAAGCGTCGTTCCGGCCAACACCCCAGGAGTAGTCTCCCCTTTCTTCATGCCCGGCCCCCGGGCGGCCGTCGAGGACCAGCCGAAGCCCCCGGTTCCACTTCCACGTATCCGCTACCCGTTGCGGTCGAGCAGGCTACGACAAGTCAGCGACGACTTTCTGCGGAAATTCCTGAGTCCACTCAACGACTTGCGCTTACCGGGCACTCCGAGGATCATTCAGTGATGTTCATCAGACTTCTTGCCCTGTTCGTCCTGCTCCCCCTCGTGGAGCTGGCCCTCCTCATACAGATCGGTCGGTGGATCGGCTTGGCCTGGACCCTGGCGCTGGTGGTGGCCACCGGCTTCCTGGGCGCGACCCTGGCCCGCCGCCACGGCGTCAGGGCCTGGATCGCCATCAGCCAGGAGCTGCAAGCCGGTCGCATGCCCGCCTCCGCACTGGCCGACGGCCTCCTGATCCTGATCGGCGGGATAGTGCTCCTGACCCCGGGCCTGCTCACCGACCTCTTCGGCTTCGCCATGCTGGTGCCTGTCACGAGAAACGCCTTCAAACGACGCCTCCGCCGCCGCTTCGAGCGCGCCGTCCAGCGAGGCGACGCCAATATCACCGTCCTGCTGCTCAGGTAGCGCGAACGTCGAGCCTCCGACTTGACGTCGAGATTCGATGCGCGAGGTTCGGTGCTCCGAGGTTCTATCAGCCGACGTCGTCGATCCGGGGCGCGCCGCCGTGCTCTTCCAGGACCCCGGCCAGGAACTCTGCCTCCTCTCGTGACCGGGCGGATACGGTGACCAGGACCTGGTCTGGCGCTTCGTCGAGCCGGTCATGGCGAGGCGATTCGCCGGGGCGGCGGAAGAACCCGATAGCGGCGCCTATGACGGCCCCGACCACCGTGGCCACGTTCGGCCCCAGCAGCTGCGCCACGGCCAGCACGCCCACATCGTGCATCCCCGGTAGCCACACGAGCGCCAGCCCCAGGAGCGAGCCGAACAGCAGGCCCAGGAAGCCGCCGGCGGCGGCGCCCACCAGCGCCCGATTCCGGGGTCGCGGCCGCACATCGGCGAACTCGCGGCTCGCCACAGCCGGCGTCACCACCACCTCGATCTGGTCACGGGGCAGCCCCGTCCGCAGGAGGTCTGCGACGACGGCCTCGGTGGCCGACCGGTCCGGGAACAGCGCGGTCACCGCCAGCGGGCGACCGGCAGCGGGTCCGGCGAAGGCGGTCATGGGCCGTCCTCCAACGGGTCGGTCAGCTCGGGGGCGGTCCACGGCTCGACCCGGTCCGCCGTCTCCGCCCGGACTCGGGCCACGTCCTCCGGGGCGACGGGTGGCGCGTCGTTCTCCTGCCACTGGCGGAGGAAGGTGGCCACACCGGCCAGCTCCTCGTCGGTCAGGAGCGCCTCCCAGCCTGGCATGAAGCCGGTGTAGAGCTCGCCGGCCACCTCGATGGGGCCCTCGAGACCCTGGAGCAGGATACGGATCAGTACGTCGGGCGAGCCCACCACCCATTCCGTCTGGACCACCGGCGGGAATACCCCCGGCACACCTTCGCCCTCGGCCTGGTGGCAGGTCTGGCAGTGGCGGACGTAGAGGGAGCCGCCCAGCTCCACCAGGTCCTCGGGCGGGGGTGCGACCCGCTCGTCCGGCAGCTCCCGGGGCGGACCCGCGAAGGCCAGATGGGCCGAGGCGTCGAAGGTGCCGCCGTAGCGGCCCAGGTACCAGCCACCCCAGAACAGGGTGATGGCCACAAGGACCCACAGCCACCAGGGCGCTGGCTCCCGGCCCTCACCGGGGTCGGCGGGCTCGCGGTAGAGCAGACGGTGCATCCGCTCCACGTCCCGGTCCAGGTCCCGATCGGTCATGGCATGGTCCGCCCGCTCCGGTCGTCGACCTCCGCGGGCTCGCCAGGCTCGGCGATGCCAGCGTCCTCAGCGGCCCCGGCGGGCTGGGCCAGCGGGTAGGATCGGTTCAGGGAACGCAGGTAGTCCACCAGTGCCAGGACGTCCGGCGTCGCCACCACCACCGGCTCGTCCGGTCCGCGGCCGGGGATCGCCACGACCCGGTCATCCGGGCCCACCTCCTCCTCCGGCACCTCATCGAAGAGGAAGCGATAGGGCGGCATGATGGACCACTCCACCACCGCCCGCGGGTCGTAGAAGTGGATCAGGTGCCACTCCGGGTCCGGCAGGCGGATGCCCACATTGATGAGGTCCGGCCCCGTCCGCATGGTCCCCATCAGGTGCGGTCGGTCATAGACGTAGTCGGCAGGGACGGTGGGTCGCCTGCCCCAGCCACGGGCGACGTCGGACGTGAAGGCGTCGTCGCGCACCTGCTGGGTGTGGCAGTAGATGCAGCCGTTGCGGATATAAACGGTCCGACCCCGTGCCTGGCTCTCGGTGTATGGCTCGAGCCCGGGCGGCGCCTCCACCCGGACCAGCATGGTGTGGGGAATACCCACCAGGACCATCCAGGCGAACCCTATCACTACCAGGGCGCCCCCGACCAGGAGCCAGGTCTGCTTCATGACCCCGCCTCCCGCACCACGGGCCGGAGCGCGTGGAACGGCGCCAACTCCCGCTCCGGAGTGGGCCGGCGCCAGAGCCGCCACACGTGCCAGGCGAAGACCACGTGTCCCGCTGTCAGCATGACCGCCGCCACGCTCCGGGCCTGGAGCCCCGCCAGCGTCACGTCCACCGAGGCGCGGAACGGGACGGCCGGGTCCATGAGGTACAGACCCTGGAACACGCCAGCCACCGTCAGGGCCGTGACGTACAGGGCGATGCCCAGCAGGACCAGCCAGAAATGCCAGCTGATGAGACGGGCGCTGGGCCATTCGCGCCGCAGCACACGGGGCAGGATGTAGTAGATGGAGCCGAAGAGGATCAGGGTGGCGAAGGCGTAGACACCCACGTGGGCGTGGCCCACAGTCCACTGGGTGAAGTGGGTGATCCGATTCACCTCACGTAGCGCCGTGAAGATGCCCTGGAGAGAGACCGCCGTGTAGGCCATGGCGCCCAGTACCACGAACCGCAGAGTCGGACTGTAGCGCAGCGCCGCGAACCGTCCCACCACAGTCATGTGGTGGTTGATGGCCACCGCCGCCACGGGGATCACCATGAGCACGCTGGCCGTGATGGACGTGGTGATCATCCAGGTGGGCATGGGCCCGCCGATCACGTGGTGCATCCCGTTCAGCGAATAGAAGAAGCCCAGCGTCCAGAACCCCACCAGCGACAGCTGGTAGCTGTAGACCGGGCGGCCCAGCACCTTCGGGATCAGGTAGTAGGCCGCGCCCACATTGATGGCTGTCAGCCACAGACCCAGGGCGTTGTGGGCGTAGAACCAGTTCACCGCCGCCGACTCCGCGCCCGCCCACGCCGGCCAGTTCCCGGTGATGAAGATGATCGGGAACCAGATCAGCGCCGCCATGATGTACCAGACCGAGACGTACAGGTGGGGCACCGCCCGGGCCAGCAGCGTCCGGAGCAACGCCACGCCCACCATGCCGCCGCCGACGGTCAGGAAGGTGTCGCCGGTGTAGAGGCCGATCTCCAGCCACTCCATGCCCGACGGGATGCCGCCCAAAATCCGTACGAGCTGGTAGCCCAGGGCCAGCGCCCAGATCCAGACCCCAAACTCCGCCAGCCGCGCCCACTTCAGCTCCTGGTGGACCAGCCGCGGGATCATCCACAGGGACACCCCCAACATGGCGAGCGACGCCCAGCCGTAGACCATGGCGTTCAGGTGGGCCGTCCGCACCCGGCCGAACGTCAGCCAGCCAGGACCCGCCAGCTCCGGGGAATGCATCTGCACGCTGGCCGTCAAGCCGAAGACGCTGCCCAGCAGCAGCGCCACCAACGAGCAGCCGAACGCCACCAGCACCGGGCGACGGCTCGACCGGTCGACCCGCAGCCGCAGCTCGCGCTCCTCGCTGGTCGGTAGCCTGGACGCCTCCTCCGCTGGCCGCGGGGCCGGCGCCGTCAGCGCTGAGCCCACACCCACAGCCCGCGCCTCACCGCCGCTCACTCCGCGCCTCCCCACTCCCCCGGCTCCGGAGGCAATGGCTCACCCCACGCCTCTCGCCGCGCCTCCGCCTGCTCCGCCGTCTCCCATGGATGAGACACCCGCAGGTCCCGCTCGTCCAGCGGCAGCATGGCCTGGCGATCGAGGTCCCCCAACTGCCCCGCCCGCGCGGCCCAGATGAAGAACACCAGCGCCCCAGCCATGAAGGCCAGCACCACTATGAGCAACACCAACGTGGACGGGAACACCAATCCCTCCACTGCCAACAGAAACGCTCCCGGCCCGGACCCCACCTCCTCGAAGACGACCGCCGCCGGGATACAAGAAGGGTACCCGTGGAAGGATTACAGTTATCGTTCTCCTGGGGAGCTTCGAGCCGCCCCAGCCACTGCCGCCGTCAGGTTCGGCGGCAGTGGCTGGGGCTCGGGCGGCGGTCGAGGCTCGCTGCGCGATGCGCGGGCGGCTCTACGCCATCAACGGTCTCAGGCTCTCGGCGTAGTCCCGGGTAGCCGCGTCGGGCGTGACGAACTCGATGAGGTCCGGGCTGCCGACGCCCAGGCCTATGTCCACGGCCCGTGCGATCTGCTCCTGCTGGAAGACGGGCGTGTTCATGATGGCCTCGTTCGAGCCCAGCTTCCTGAGCACGGCCACTCCCACGGCGTCTACGGCGACGGGGTCGTCTCCGGCTATCATCACGTCAGCCCGCTTCTCCTCGCCGGTGGACGGCCCGCCGTCGGTGAAGGCGGTGACGCCGTCGACCACGATCAGGTCAGGTCGGTAGCCCAGATTCAACTCGGCTATCATGAGGCGCATGTCGTCCGACCGGTGCATGGGCCGCCGGATCTGCCTGGGCGTGAGGCCGACGGACAGCTTGAGTGCCATGGTGAAGACGCCGCCGAACCCGTGGGTCTTGAGGCAGCAGGTGGCCACGTTGTACTCAGCCTCCACCACATGGCGTGGCAGGGCGAAGCCCTCGGGCCAGTGGGTGCCCTCGGGGCCGAATCGGACCCAGTCGGTGTCGGCGATCTCGTCGTAGTTCACCACGTCGAAGCCCATGGCCCGGGCCATGTCGTGGACGCCGTACTCGGCCATGACGCGGGCGGTGCCCTGGGGCCCGCTGGACTCGCCCAGCGTGATCTTGCGGGCGCCCCGGTCCTGGATCTCCCGGACGAGCCGGGCCAGCATGTCCGGGTCGGTGGCCGCGGGGGCCGGGTCCGCGCTGTTGAAGTTGGGCTTCAGCACCACGTGGCGGCCGGCCATCCGGCTCAGGTCCATGAGCTTGAGGATACGACTGACGCCCTCCTCCCGGTCCGCGGTGCGGACGACGGCGACGCGCGCCGGGCCCTTCGGACGGGGCAGCGGCAGCCGGAGCAGGTCGATGGACGGGAGCGCAGCCAGGCTGAAGCCGGCGGTCTTGAGGAAGTCCCGCCGTCCGAGCCGGTTGATCCAGTGCTTCATGTCACCCTCTGGTGCCGGGAGGGCGGGCGGGGCATTCGCCACATCGAGGATGGAGCAGGATGGGAGGGAAGGCAAGGGACGGCCGGGGCAGGGGAACGAGCCTTGCCGCGAAGCCGGGACATGCGCCACCCGCTCCGTCACCTGATCACTCGAGCCCCGCCCACCGCCCGGTTGCTTGCGGCCGTGGCGGTCGCGCTCGTCGTCCACCCCACCGTGGCCCCTGCCCAGGCTCCGGCCGTGGCCTCGCCGGCGACGCTGGCTCCGGTCGATGACCTGCGGGTGGCGACGGTGGAGGTGACGGGCATCGAGGAGGTGACGCCGCCGGTGCGGCTGCCTCGTCGCCTCCCGCTGCGGCGTGGGCAGCCGTACAGCACGGAGCGGGTCGACGCCACGGAGCTGGTGCTGCGGAGCGCGCTGGCGGAGAGTGGCCGGCCCTATGCCAGCATCGAGGTCTCGGCCACGGTGGACCACGCTGCGGGGGTGGCCCACATCCTGTTCGAGATCGATCCAGGACCCGAGGTGGTATTCGGGGAGGTGGAGGTGCAGGCGGCGCCGCCCTTCCGGGAGCGGGACATCCGGCCCCGTGTGGCATATGAGCCGGGCGACCTGATCAGCATCTCGGCGGTGGAGGCGACGCGCCACGCCATCCTGGCGCTGCCGGGCGTGGACGAAGTGGTAGTCGAGCTTCCCGGGCTGGAGCGCGGCGAGTTGGTGGTCCCGTCCATCATCAGGGTGGCCCGACCCGACCGGCTGGCCGACGTGGGGTTGCGGGCCACGCTGTCGTCACTGGAGTGCGTGGAGGTGGGCGGCAGGTGGCGGCACCAGTTCTTCCTGGGCGAGCCTCGCCTGTTCTCCATCAGTGGCGGCTTCACGAACCTGTTCGCGGCGCTGCTGGACGGCGATTTCCCCTGCGCGTCGGCGGGTGAGGACGTCTACGCCCAGCCGAACTACTACCTCAGCACGGACCTGTACCAGCCACTGCGGGTGCACCCAACCACCGCCGTCCAGGCACGGGCCTTCTTCCGGCGCAGGACGTCGCCCCAGTCCTATCTCCTCCACGGCTTCGGACTCCACCTGAGCGCGCTCCGGGACATCAGGCCCGAGACGCGGGTCCGCCTGTCCTACTACCCGGAGCGGAACGAGCTGCGGGCGGCTGGCCATTACTTCTGCGTGAATTTCGGAGCATGCGACGACGCTGCCATAGCCCGGCTCTCCGGCTGGCAGTGGCTGGCGCCGGTGGAAGCGGCTCTCCAGTGGGTGCCCGCCATCGCCCTGGAGCCGTTCGGCCCCGCCTGGGCCCGTGAGGCGGGGCTCTGGCCCGGGGCGATCGGGCCCGTCTGGCGACCCATGGCCCGGCTCACCGTCTCGTCGGGCGCGGGGCTCACCGGCTCGGACTTCACCTATCTCCGGGGTGAGGCCGAGGCGGCGGTGGCCCGGGTGCTGACGCCCAGGACGGAGGCGGCGGTACGGTTGCGAGCGGGCGGGCTCCTGGCCGGCGACGACGTGCTGCCGCCCCAGGTCCGGTTCTACAGCGGCGGCCCGGTCACGGTGCGGGGCGTGCGCCAGAACCTGCTGGGGCCGCTGGTCCTGGTAGCGGACCCCGAGGCGGCCCTGGAGGCGGGGTGCGCACCGGAGCCAGGCGGCTGCCCTGCCGGCGCCATGCCACCACCCCACCGGGTCAGCGTGCGGCCCCGGGGCGGCGTGGCGGTGGTGGAGGGCAACGTAGAGGGCCGTCTCTGGCTGACCACCTGGCTCCAGCTCGCGGCCTTCGCCGACGCGGGCGTGGTGGTGGGAGACACGCCCATCGGCGACGTGGGCGGCAGGGACTGGGACGGGATGGTGGCGCCGGGTCTGGGCCTCCGCTGGCTCAGCCCCATGGGCCCGATCCGGGTGGACGTGGGCTACGACCCCAGGCCCTCCCGCATGGTGCCCATGCTGCTCCAGGAGCCCGGCACCGAGGGGCTCGTGGTCCTGGGCGACGTGGTCTGGGCGCCCCACACCCACGACTCGCCCGGCGGTTGGCGGGAATTCCGGCGCCGGCTCCAGTTCCACCTTGCCGTGGGCCAGCCGTTCTGATCAGCGACCGCGCAGGGTCGGGAAGCTGTCCGGCGGGCGGCGGTGCAGCGTCGCCTGCTCGTAGGCGTACGCGAGCTTAAAGAGCAGGCCTTCGGCGAAGGTGCGGCCCGCTATCTGGAGCCCGGCGGGGTAGCGGTCGTAGCTGAAGCCCATGGGCACGGTGATGGCCGGGAGCCCGGCTGCTGGTATCACCCTCTGCGAGTAGTCGCCCTGGTACTCCTCGTCGGCCCGGTCCAGCGGCGCGGGCGGGTGGCCCCAGGTGGGGAACAGGAACGCGTCGATCTCCTCCCGGTCCATGGCCTCGACCACGGCGCTCAGCAACGCCTGACGGCCCTGGTGGCGCGGGAAGTCGGGGCAGGGCGGATCGTGGTGGGCGGGGTGGACGTCACGGGGCGCGTCGGCCAGGGTGCGGAGGGCCTCTTCCACGTCGTCGCCGAAGGCGCCGGCCTCGATCACGTCGAGGACGTCTCTGATGGGCGCGGCGGGACCCAGCGCTTCCAGGTACACGTGCATGTCGTAACGGAAGCGGGGGCAGAAGGGCGAGGCGGCGACCAGCGCGTTCAGGTCCGGGACCACGAACGGGTCCAACACCTCCGCTCCCAGGCGACGGAGGCCGTCGAGGGACTCTTCGAACAGGGCCAGCACCGCCGTATCGGCGTCCAGGTCCATGAGGTCCCGGAGCACGCCCAGACGCTTGCCCCGCAGCCCGTCGGCGTCGAGGAAAACGGTGTAATCCAGCTCCCGTCGCCCGTGGCCCAGGTCGGTGTAGGGGTCAGTGGGGTCGTGCCCGGCGACGACGCCGAAGAGCCGCACCGCGTCCTCCACGGACCGGGCCATGGGCCCTGCCACGTCCCGATCGAAGGCCAGAGGCACGAGCCCGGCCCGGGAGGTGAGGCCCAGCGTGGAGCGGATGCCCACCAGCGCCTGGTGCGAGCTGGGACCACGAATCGAGTTGCCCGTGTCCGAGCCCAGTCCGGCCACGCCAAAGCTGGCCGCCACCGCCGACGCCGTGCCGCCGCTGGAGCCCGCCGGCGTCCGGTCCAGCGCGTAGGCATTGGCCGTCCGGCCGTAGGACGACGACACCGTCTGGCGAGGGCTGATGGCCCACTCCGCCATGTTCGTCTTGGCAATGACGATAGCGCCCGCCGCCCGGAGCCGCCGGACCATGAAGGCGTCGTCCGATGGCACAAAGCCCATCAGGGCCACGGACCCGGCGGTGGTGGGCAGGTCCCTGGTGTGGAAGTTGTCCTTCACCAGGATCGGCGCGCAGTGAAGCGGTCCGGGCTCGGCGCCGTCGGACAGGGCACCATCCAGCGAGTCGGCCGCGGTCAGCGCCTGCGGATTGATCTCGGTTATGGCGTTCAGGCCCGTGGCGATGTCGTAGGCCGCAATCCGATCCAGGTAGGCCGTCACCACCATCCGGCAGGTGGTGCGGCCCTCGAGCACGGCGGCGCGGATGTCTTCGATAGACGCCTCCACCACTTCAATGGGCCGGGCCCGGGGCCCGCAGGCGCCGGCCCCTGAAGCGAGGGCCCAGAGGCCCAGGACCGTCAGGAGCAGGCGACGGGAGGTCATGGCCGCGGTCACAGGGTCAGACCTCGGGGACCTCGGGCTCGTGGGCTCTCACGGGCTCGTGGGGTCAGGCCTCACGGGGTCAGGCCTCACGGGGTCAGGCCGGACTCGTAGCCGCCCACGAAAGCCATGAACGCCGCCAGCTCCACCATGTCCCGGGCCACGAACCGGACCGTCCGGGCATCCACCCGGTCCACGATGGGCAGGAAGGCCAGGAGCTCGGCAGGACGATGGTTCTTGAAGGTCAGGTCCAGCGTCACCGGCCCGCCCAGGCGGTAGGGCGAGACCCGGGCCCGGTTCCGGACCGCCGCCTCCGCCTGACGCCGGATCAGCGCCTGCGCCGCCGCCGGCGTCATGCTGTCGGCGGAATGGTAGCTGATGGCCTCCTTGACCGCCGCGCCCTCCACGCCCGGCACCGCCGCCTGGAGCTCCGCCACCGTCACGTCGTCGCCAGTGATGAGGACCACCGGGACACCGAAATGGCCCGCGATGGCGGCGTTGAACACCGACTCGGGCACCGGCTCGCCGTTGAGCCGCACCGCGTAATAGTTCGCGCTGGAGAATGTGTGGGCCCGTACGCCGGCAGGATTGGTCGCCCCGGAGTGGTAGCCGACGAAGAGAACCGCGTCGAAGGTCTCGTCGATCCCCTGCATCATGCCCAGGGGCCGCGGCCAGGACCTGATCAGCCGGACGTCATCCGGGAGCCGGTCTATCAGGATGTTCTGTGCGTTCCCGTGGGAGTCGCTCACCAGGATCTCGGTGGCGCCCGCTGCCCTTGCCCCCTCGATGGCGGCCATGACCTCGGCCGTCATGATCTCCCGGTACCGCTGGTACTCGAAGCCCGAGGGCCCCAGCTGCTCCGGCGACACCGCGCCGGCCAGGCCCTCCATGTCTGCCGATATGTAGACCCGCAACGGCTGTTGCGCCGAGGCGGACATGGCAAGTGCTAACATGACCACCAGAGCTGGCACAACCCGCGCCACCGCGACCAGGAACGACTCCACCGATCCATGTCGTACCATCATCATCGACATCTCCACTCCGTTGTTGAACTCGAATACAGGCTACATCAGCGCGAGCGGATGCGCGAGGGTGCGCGCCGGCCAGGGGCGGAGACAGTAACCTGGCGTCGCCTTACGAAGTGGCGGCATCGGCCATCGCGGGTTACATCACGGGGTGGACCTTATCGGGACCAGGTATCCCGTTTTCGTGAGATCAACGCCCGGAGAGACTGATGAGTGGTCGCCTGGAACGGATCTGGCTCAAGCGGTTCAAGCGTGGCCCCATGGACCCAGCGGACGAGGTGACGCTGGAGATCGGCCGGGGCATCGTGAACAATGCGGACCAGGGAGGTCAGCGGCAGGTCTTGATCATCGAGGAGGAGGTCTGGGCCAGCCTCATGCGAGAGCTGAAATCGGACCTGGATCCGTCCGCTCGTCGCGCCAACCTCATGGTGAGCCAGTTGGGACTCCGCGGCTCCAGTGGCAAGCTGCTTCACGTCGGGGACTGCCGGATCCGGATCGTGGGCGAGAGCCAGTCTTGCGAGCGGATGGACGAAGCTTTGCCCGGCCTCCATCGCGCCATGGCCAGGTCCCGGAGCGGCGGAGCCTACGGCGTGGTGGAGGTCGGTGGCGTGATCCAGGTCGGCGCCCCAGTCCGCCTGGAGTAGCAAGTCTCTGCTGGCCTTTGCCTTGCACCCTCGCCCAGGGCGACGGCTCCCCGTCCCCGGAGAGCATCAAGGAGAGGGACCATCTCCAGGGGCCAGAAGCCGCGATCGGGCTCGCGGGCGGCGGGCCAGGCTCGTGGCGACGACGAAGCCACGGTCCACGAGCAATAGGGAGTCGAAGCGAAACCCGAAACGTTTTCGGTGAGCGGCAGGAATTGACGACGAGAACGAAGCCAGAGCAGGCGGTCATCCGGGTCCCCTTCGCCGCCGGCCTGCGGGAGACGCGGTTCGTCGAGCGGCCCAACCGGTTCCTCCTCCACTGTGAGCTGGAAGGCAAGGTGGCAGGGGTGCACCTGGCCGACCCGGGCCGACTCAAGGAGCTCCTGCTGCCAGGTCAACGGGTGTGGGTGCGGCCGGCCGCCTCGCCCACCCGCAAGACCGCCTGGTCCGCCGTCCTCGTGGAGTCACCTGACGGCAAGGGCCTGATCTCCGTGGACACCAGCATCCCGAACCGCCTGATCCACGCCGCACTGGAGGCAGGCGCGCTCCCGGAGCTGAAGGGCTGGACTCTCGAGCGCGCAGAGTGGACCCATGGCCGCTCCCGCATCGACTTCCTCCTCGCCAACGGAGATCGGCGGCTGGCCCTGGAAGTCAAGAGCGTGACACTGGTGGAGGACGGCGTCGCCCTCTTCCCCGACGCCATCACCGCCCGCGGCGCCCGCCACGTCCGGGAGCTGGCCGAGCTGGCGCAGCGGGACGGCTGGGAGGCGGCAATCCTGTTCGTGCTCCAGCGCGACGACGCCCACCGCGTCGAAGCCGCCCGCTCCATCGACCCCGTGTTCGCCGACGCCCTGGCCGAAGCCAAGGCCGCCGGCGTACGCGTACTCGGCCGCCGCTGCCGCGTCACCTTCGACGCCCTGGAACTGGGAACCCCCGTCCCCGCCACCTAGCCCCCCCCCCGCGAGCCCCCCTGCGCCCGCAGGGCGCCCACCTGCGAGGCCGTCAGGCCGAGCCCACCTGCGCCCGCAGGGCGCCCACCTGTGAGGCCGCAGGCCGAACCCACCTGCGCCCGCAGGGCGCCCACCTGTGAGGCCGCAGGCCGAACCCACCTGCGCCCGCAGGGCGCCCACCTG
>SLCC01000085.1 GCA_007126035.1 Gemmatimonadota bacterium | reverse complement strand
GGGGGCCAGGGGGGCAGGGGGGCACGGGGGCACGGGTTGGTGCCGGCCGGAGCCCCCCCCAGCCCGCCCAGCGCGGCTACGCCCGACCGGAGAAGGGTCTCAGACGCTGGCCTGCCCGCCGCCGGCCCTTGCGGAAGTACAGCAGCGGCCCGATGAAGTTGATGGCGATGATGGCCGACCACGTCCGCTTCCGGCCGTTGACCTCTCGTGCCGGCCGCTGCGCCAGGTCAGTCCAGGCGGCGACGGCCAGTGAGACCTGCACGGACGTCAGCAGCATGACAAGTACCTTCTTGCCGGGGGACAACTGATCCCATCGTTTCGATCGCACCGCGCTCCTCCCGAGCCGAATGAACACTGGACCATCAAGCCGCGGGTCGCACGTTGCACGAACCACGCCCGGCGACCACGTCCGGCGCGCGCTCCGCTATCCTGCCGGCTGGACGAAGTACCCGGCGACGCGCCAGCCCCGGTCTCCGTCCCGGACCACCACCACCGTCGGCGAATTCGCAGGTGGCCGCGGCAGGTGGCCGCGTCGAAACCCGGCGGCGTGCTCCGACGTATGGCGTACCGAAGCTCGTTGCTGTCCCCGACAGGATGGCGTCGGTTGTGAAGGAATCCGATAATGAATGGGACGATCATGAATACTAGCGGTGCGGCATCCCCGTTCCCCCTCATCGCCGCCATGGCTCTCCTGGCGGCCGTGCACCCCCTGCCCGCACAGGAGGCGGAGACCCCGCAAGCCCGGGTGGATGCGCTCATGGCGCCGTACTCGAGCCCGGAGAGTCCGGGCGCGGTGGTGGCCGTGGTCCGGAACGGCGAGATCGTGTTCCAGCGGGCCTACGGCATGGCCAACCTGACCCACCAGGTCCCGCTCACCGTTGACACCCGTGGCAACCTGGCGTCCACCGCCAAGCAATTCACCGCGTTCGCCGTGGCGCTGCTGGCGGAGCAGGGAAGGCTGGGGCTGGACGACGACGTGCGGGTCCACCTCCCGGAGCTGCCGGACCTGGGCGAGGCGGTGACGCTGCGGCACCTCCTGACCCACACCAGCGGGTACCGCGAGTTCCTCAACGCGCTGGCCATCGGCGGCTGGCGGATCGAGGACCTGGACCACATCTCCACCCGCGAGGCGCTGGAGGTGGTCCGTCGTCAGCCGGAGCTCCAGAACAGCCCCGGCGCCGAGCACAACTACAACAACACGGGCTACGTGCTGTTGGCCAAAGTGGTGGAGCGGGTGACGGGCCAGCCGTTCGCCGACTGGCTACGGGACAACGTATTCGAGCCCCTGGGCATGACGGCGACGGTGGTCCGGGAGCACTCGAGGCAGTTGGTGCCGGGCGCTGCCCAGGGCTACGCGCCGGTGGGTGACGACGCCTTCCACGACGCGCCGGACATGGGTGGCGGTTTGGGCGCAGGCGACATCTACTCCACCGTGGGCGACCTGGCCCGCTGGATGACCAACCTGGGCACCGGTGACCTGGGCGGCCGTGCCGTGCTGGATGCCATGACCACGCGCAACGTCCTGACCACCGGAGACACCACCATGTACGGGCTCGGCCTCTACGTCCGGACAGTGCGAGGGCTGCGCATGATCGAGCACGGCGGTGGGGAGATGGGTCACCAGTCGGCCTTCCGGTACTACCCCGACCTGGACGCGGGGCTCATCGTGCTGAGCAACCACGGCCGCTTCGACGGCAGCATACCGGGCCGCATCGCCGAGATCTTCTTTGGCGAGCACATGGCTCCCCGGCAGGCGCCCGCTGCCGCAACACCGCCGCCCGCGGAGCCGGTGGCCGCCGCCACGGAGGACGTCGACCCGGCGTCGTACGACCCCGCGTCGTTCGACATTTTCGCGGGCCGGTACTCCGTGACCATTCAGCCGGGCATGGCCCTGAGCTTCCGGCGGGAAGAAGACCGACTGCTGGTCGAGCCCACGGGTCAGACAGTGCTGGAGATGACACCCACCAGCGACTCTACCTTCACCGTCCCGGAAGCGGCCTCGGCCGTGACGTTCCACAAGGACCCGGCGGGCACCGTGACCGGACTGACCTGGCACCAGGGCGGAATGGACTTCGAGGCTCGCCGCCTGCCCGACGACGAGGCGACACTGGACCTGGCCGCCTACGAGGGCCGCTACTACAGCGCCGAGTTCGAGACCTACTACACCGTCACCGCTGGTGACGACCACCTGGTGGTCAGACACCGGCGCCGCGACCCCGTCACCCTGAGACACGGCCACGGCGACGCCTTTGTCGGCGCCTTCCCACTGGTCCAGGTGGAGTTCGAGCGGGACGAGCACGGCAACGTCACCGCGTTCCGGGCGGGCAACATCCGGGCGCGAGACATCAGGTTCGAGCGGGTCCGGTAAGGGAATACCCGCCGGAGCACGACCCGCAGCCGAACAGGAGCAGGCCTGCCTCACGGCATCGGTCGGGCCTCCAGGGCCCGTCGGACCCGCTGGAGGAACTCCCGGTTGGAGAACGGTTTCTCCAGTAGGTCGGCTTCGGTCCATGACATGCCGACCGGCGGTGCGGCGCCACGGTCCGCCACGCCGGACAAGAAGAGGACGGGCAGGCCCGGCTGGCGGGCGCGCACGGCGGCGGCCAGCTCGGGTCCACCCATTTCCGGCATCAACATGCCTGTCACCAGGAGATCGATACGACCTTCATGCTGCACCACCGCGTTGAGGCCGGCCGCGCCGTTACCCGCCTCGATGACCGTGTGCCCCTGTCGTTCGAGGGTACGGCGAAGCAGCCGCCGCACCGATTCTTCCTCCTCGACCAGTAGGATGGTTTCTGCGCCGTCGGCCGGTTCCGAGGCCGCCGCGTCGCTTGTGGGGAGGTCGGCCCCGGCGTCGACCCGGGGGAGGTAGGCGCGGAAGACGGAGCCCCTGTCGGGCTCGGAATCAACGCGCACCGCTCCACCACTCTGTTGCACTATCCCGTAGACGGCGGACAGGCCGAGCCCCGTTCCTTCTCCCACGGGCTTGGTGGTGAAGAACGGCTCGAAGGCGCGTGACTGCACGTCCTCGGTCATGCCCACGCCCGTGTCCTCGACCTCGATGACCACGTACCGGCCCGCGCCGATGTCCACCGGCTTGCCCAGCAGGTCCGCCGGGGCGACCGTGGCCTCGTAGGTACGGATGGACAGGTCGCCGCCATCGGGCATGGCGTCGCTACCGTTGACGGCCACGTTGACCAGCACCTGTTCGATCTGTCCGCGGTCCGCGCGCACTGACCCGATGGCGCGGTCCAACTGGACGTGCAAGTTTATGTTGTCGGGCAGGAGGCGGGCCAGCATGTCCTGGACGTCAGTGATGACCTGGTTCGGGTCCAGGAGCTCCGGTCGGAGGAGCTGCCTGCGGCTGAACGCAAGGAGCCCCCGGGTGAGGGAGCTGGCCTTTTCTGCCGCTGCCCTGATCCCGTCCAGGTCCTCTATGTGCGGGTGATCGGCGGGCAGCTCGGCTGCCAGCAGCTCGGCGTGTCCCTTGACAGCGGTGAGGAGGTTGTCGAAGTCGTGGGCCACACCGCCGGCCAGCCGACCCACGGCCTCGAGCTTCTGGGCCACCCGGAGCTGGTCCTCGAGCCGCTTCCGCCGGGTGATGTCGCGGTCCACGCCGCGGTAGCCGCGGAAAACGCCCTCATCGTCGAAGATGGGGACGCCGCTGGTCTCCAGCACCACCGTGCGGCCGTCCTTGGCTATGTTGACGTTCTCGAGGCAATGGAATGGCTCCCGGGACTCCATGATGGACTGGTAGACCGGTGACAGGCGGTTCCGCTCGTCGGACGTCATGGGATCGGTCGGGCGCATCCCCACCACCTCGTCCGGGGTGTAGCCCATGATCTCCTCGATCTGGGGGCTGGAATAGACGTTCACCCCGTGCTCGTTCATCTCCCAGATGTAGTCGCTGGAGGCTTCCACCAGGTCCCGGAAACGGGCCTCACTGGCGCGCAGTGCTCGCTCCGCACGGGCTCCCTCGATGGCGATGCCGGTGGTCCGCGCCAGGGCTTCCACCAGGTCGCTCTCCCAGCCTTCCGGCGGGCGGGACGACTGGTGGTGGAGGGCCAGGACGCCCAGCACCTCGCCGTGGTCGTCCAGGACAGGCACCGCCCAGCAAGACTCGACGCCCAGGTCCCCTACCATACCGGCGAACCCGGCCCACCGGGGATCGGCATGGAGCCGGCACGCTATGACCTGGGCGCCGGTCCGGGCAGCCTCGGCATAGGGCGAGATGTCGTCGCGGAGGGCCACGTCGCCGAACCTCACGATGAACTCAGCGGGTAACGAGGGCGCTGCTTCGGGCCGGAGCGAGGCCTGCTCCGGATCGGCGACGAAGACGGCGCAGCGGGTGTCGCGGATGAGTTGCTCGAGCTCACGCGTCAGCACGTCCAGCGTTTCGCTCAGCGGCGCGCCCGACGCGATTGACTGGAGCACCTGGTTCTGGCCCCCCGACAGCGCTTCCGCGCGCAGCCTTGCCAGCCGCTCGGCCTCCCGCGCCAGCTCCGCCGAGGCGAGTGCCGCCAACAGGCGCGCCTCGCCCGGGACCTGCTCCCCGCCGGCGGCCGCCAGCACCAGGACGCCCAGGAGCGACGACCCTTCGGGACCGTGCAGGGGCAGGCTGACCACCGCGTGCCCGCCGGCTGCCTCATGGACCGGCTCGGCACCGCCTTCCCGGACCACCCGCTCCGCCAGGGATCTCATGAGCCTGGCCGGTGGCGCCGTGGGCGAGCCGGTCTCGAGCCCGTGAGGAGTCTCTGGCAGCGAACCGTCCTCCGCCACCGGGTAGAGGTGAGCGATGAGGCCGGGGAAGGAACTGTCCACGAGTTCCGTCAGCCGTCGGTTGATTGCCACTACGCCGCTACCGGGAACCTGGTCTAAGCTGGTGTGGAACATGGGCCGTGTTGCCCTCATCACCGTATTGGTGTTCTAGCGGGAGGAGCACTCTGCGGGCACTCGATACAAGATACGCCGGACGGGGCACCAGGGCCACAAGAACGAGCCGACTGCGACCCGCGGACTTGAGCGGACGGTGAGAAGCGTGCACTATTCCGTGAGACCCGCGCACGCACGTTGACGGTGGAGGCCATCGCTGGCGGCCTCCTGAAAGGATAGAGTTGCATGTCGGATCATGCCGATGATGGCCTGACGGGACCCTCCAGCCTCGACCGGCGGGATTTCCTCAAGTGGGGTGCCGTGGCGGGTGGTTCCGTTCTGGCGGCCGGCGGCGTGGGCGCCGGGCTGCCGCTGCTCAAGGGGCCTCGCCTGCCGTGGGACATCGACGACATCGGCCTGCCTCCTTCCGGACCCGTGCCCCTGACCGGCGGCGAGTGGATACCCGCTCCGTGCTGGCACAACTGCGGCGGCCAGCGCTGTCTGCTGTCCGCCTACGTGGTGGAGGGCCGGGTCCTGGCGGTGAAGAGCGACGACACGCACCCCGACTCGCCGGAGACGCCCCAGATGCGGGCCTGCGCCAGGGGCCGGGCCCAGCAGGGGCAGGTCTTCGGCCCGGACCGCCTGCGCTACCCCATGAAGCGCCGGAACTGGGAGCCGGGCGGTGGGCGGCGGGAGCTGCGTGGCGAGGATGAGTGGGAGCGCATCTCGTGGGACGAGGCGCTGGACCTGACGGCGGCCGAGCTGGAGCGCATCATGGCCGAGCACGGCAACGAGTCGGTCCTGGAGCTGGGCAGCACGCTGCGCCGGCTGTTCACCGCCCTGGGCGGCGCGGTCACCAACTGGGGCTCCACCTCATGGGGCACCTGGTATCACACCGGCCCCATGATCGGGCTGGGCGACGGGCTGAGCAGCACCAGCCACAACGACCGCCTGGACCTGGAGAACTGCGAGCTGATCGTCCTGTGGGGCGGCAACCCGGCCTGGAGCGCCCAGGGCAACTCCATGTACTACTACCTCCAGGCCAGGCGGGCCGGGGCCAAATTCCTCTTCATCGACCCGTACTACAACGACTCGGCCATGACCCTGGCCGACGAGTGGGTGCCCGTGCGGCCCGGCACCGACCACGCTCTGGCCCTGGGCATGGCGTACGCGCTCCTGGACGAGGACGACCCGGAGCGGAACCCCCTCGTCGACTGGGACTTCCTGAACCGCTGCACCGTGGGCTTCGACCCGGACCACATGCCAGAAGGCGCCGATCCCGCCGACAACGTGCGGGACTACATCCTGGGCCGTCGCGACGGCGTGCCCAAGACGCCCGAGTGGGCGGCGCGCATCTGCGGCGTGAGCGCGCCCCGGATCCGACGGCTGGCCAGGCGGATCGCCCGCACTCGCCGGACCGCGCTGCTCACCGCCTGGGCCCCGGCCCGGACCCACGACAGCGACAGCTGGCCCCAGATGTTCCTGACCCTGGGCTGCATGACCGGCCACATCGGCCAGCAGGGTCGCATGACGGGCGTGAGCTGCTGGGAGCGGACGGCGGACGGTGGGCCGTTCCTGGTGGGCGCCGGCGGGACCGGAGTGCCGCCGCTCCGCGGCGTGCCGCGCCGGACCACGGCCCGGATCAACAACAGCGAGCTCTGGTCCGCGATCCTGGAGGGCGAGTACACCGCCGGTGATGGCGACCGCCGGCCCATCGACCTGCGCGCCATCGTCCACGACGGCGCGTCGGCCCTGAACCAGGTCTCGGGGCTGATGAAGGGGATCGAGGCGCACCGGCGGGCGGAGTTCGTCCTGACCCTGAACTTCGTCTACAACCCCAACGCCCGCTTCTCGGACATCGTGCTCCCGGTCACCACCCAGTGGGAGCGACACAGCTACTTCAAGGGCAATCGTGACCACCTGATCTGGGCCCGACAGGTGGTGGAGCCCCAGTACGAGGCCCGGGACGACGCCTGGATAGCCGCGGAGCTGGGCCGGCGGATGGGGATCGATTTCGCCGACATGCTGCCGGTCTCGCCGGAGCAGCAGACGTTCAACCGTCTGGCCGGCGCCTGGGTGGTGGGCCCTGATGGGCGGGGTCGGGAGCGGCTCGTCACCATCACGAAGGATGACATCCGGGAGATGGGAGTAGAGGGCCAGCCCCAGGAGGGTCGGATCACGCTGCCGGAGTTCCGCGAGAAGGGCATCTACCTGGTGCCTCGCCGGCCGGGCGACGGGCTGGGCCACATCGCCTTCGAGTCGTTCCGCCGGGAGCCCGAGCGGCACCCGCTGTCCACCCGGAGCGGCCGCTTCGAGCTCCACTGCCAGCGGATGGCCGAGTTCGTCCGGGACGTGGGCTTCTCCCGCATCGACCCGATCCCGGTCTACCGCCCGCCGGCGGAGGGGTATGAGGAGACGTTCGACGACTTCGAGCGGGGGATCAAGGGACCGCACCCGCTCCAGTTGATCACGCTGCACTACCGGCGCCGGACCCATTCCGTCTTCGACAACGTGGGCTGGCTCCGGGAATCGTTCCCGCAGGAGTTCATCATGAGCTCCGTGGACGCCGAGGCCCGGGACCTGGCCACGGGCGACGTCGTGCTGATCCGCAGCCGGCATGGGTCGGTGCTCCGGCCCCTCTTCGTCACCGAGCGCATGATGCCCGGCGTGGTGGCGCTGGGCGAGGGCGCGTGGGCCGACGTGGATTTCCGGACCGGACTGGACCGTGGCGGCGCCACGAACGTGCTGAACGGCGCCAGGCCCACCGGGCAGGGGCACCAGGGCTGGAACACCTGCGCGGTCGAGGTGACCCGCTACCGGGGTCCCCAGCGCCTGCCGCCTGACTGGCGGCAGCCGCCGCGACAGCCGAAAGGAGCGGTGTGAGCATGACGACCGCTCTCGGATTCCGCATCGACGCGTCCGCCTGCATCGGCTGCCGGACCTGCGTGATAGCCTGCAAGTCGAAGAACGGGCTGCCACCCGGACGGCATTTCCGCCGGGTCGTGGAGTACAGCGGTGGTGGCTGGATCCCTGACCCCGAGGACCCGACCCTCATGGCGCCGTCGGGCATCTTCGCCTACTGCCTGTCCGTCTCCTGCATGCACTGTGAGGAGCCGGCCTGCCTGAGGGCTTGTCCCACCGGCGCTCTCCGGCAGCGGGACGACGGGGTGGTGGTCATCGAGTCCAGCCGCTGCGCGGGCTGCCGCTACTGCGAGTGGGCATGCCCGTACGGCGCGCTGTCTTACGACCCGTCGTCGGGACGTATGGCCAAGTGCGACCTGTGCATCGACCTGGTCGACGGGGGCGAGGAGCCGTGGTGCGTGACGGCGTGCGTTACCAGGGCGCTGGAGGTGGGGCCCATTCATGAGCTGCGGGAACGGTACGGGAGCCTGGACGCGCTGGCGCCGCTGCCGCCGGGCGAGCGCACACGGCCTCGGCTGGTCATCACGCCGCACCCCCATGGGCAGCTGGCGGGGCGGGGGACCGGCCACTCCTCGAACCCGGAGCGGGACCTGCGATGAGCCTCTTCCACGAACTGCCCCTGGTGGTCTTTACCCTGGCCGTCCAGCTCGCGGTGGGGTCGTGCCTGGCCCTGCTGGTGGTGAGGCGGATGCTGTGGGCTGGCGGCGAGGCCGCGGCCGCGGATGGCATGGCTGGCGGTGCGGACCGGTACCGGGACGGGGCCTGGGCGGCCTGGTCACACCGGCCGCTCCTGCTGGTGGGGGTCGCCACCGCCGTGGGGCTGGCCGCTTCGCTGCTTCACCTGGGCGCACCACTGAACGCAGTGTGGGCTCTGACCAACCTGGGCAGCTCCTGGCTAAGCCGCGAGATCCTGGCGGGGCTGGTGTTCTTCGGGCTGTGGGCTGTCACCTTCCAGCTGAACCGCCGGCCAGCAGCGGCGACCCGAGCCCGCCGGGTGCTGGCGCCGGCTCTCCCGCCGGCGCTGGCCCTGGCCGGGCTGCTCCTGGTCTGGAGCGTGGCCCAGGTCTACATGCTGCCCGCCCGACCGGTCTGGAATAGCTGGCTCACGCCCGCCAGCTTCCTGCTGACCACGCTGTTGCTGGGCACCGTGGCCATGGCGGCCTACCTGGAGGCTCGACCGCTGCCGGATCCGGTGGGTGGCGAGTCGGCTGCCCCGGGAGGTGCGAGGCCGGGCCTCGTGCTCCTGGCGGTGGGGCTGGCCGCGATAGTGGCCCAGGCCGCGGCCACGCTGTACCACCCGGTGACCCGGGAGCTGGCCGCGTCCGCCACCGGCTCGGCGCTGACCGCCGGCCGACTGGCGCTGCTGCTCGTGGCCGGCCTGCTCATCATGGGCTTGCTGGTGAGACCCGCACTCGACCCTGGCTCGGCCGCCGCGGCCAGGGGACGCGGGCGATGGATCGTGGCCATGCTCCTGCTGCTGCTGGCCTCCGAAGCCGTGGGCAGGATGCTCTTCTACGCGGCGGGGGCTGTCGATCCGTTCTGAGACCTGAACCCGGCGGTCCACCAGCCCGCGTCCCGGTCCGCCACCTCGGGCGTGAGTCCGGTTCGGTGCGCCGCTTCCAGCACCCGGCCGCTCTCCTGGGTCAGCACGCCGGAGACGATGAGCCAGCCGCCGCTGACCAGAGCCGGCGTCATGGCCGGGATCAGGGGCACCAGCGTCTCCGTCTCCAGGTTGGCCAGGATACCTTCGAACCGGCCCAGGCCGGGCAGGTGATGGGGCCGGACCAGCAGCTCCCGGACCTCGACGGTCGTGGCGACGCCGTTCTCCCGGACGTTCGCCCGGGCCGCGGCGCAAGCGACGTCGTCTGCCTCGAGGGCCAGCACGCGACGGGCACCCAGCAACGCCGCGGCGATGGACAGGACGGCGGAGCCGGCACCGATGTCCAGCACACGGTCGCCCGGCCGGATCCTGGAATCGAGGAGCCTCAGGCACGCCCGCGTGGTGGGGTGCTCCGCCGTTCCGAAGGCCGGGCCCGGTAGCAAGCGGACCACCGCGTCGCCCGGACGGGTCTCGGGCGGCTCGCCACCAGGCCACACCACGATCCGACCGCTGGCCCGTCGCGGCGCCAGGCCAGCGGCCCAGCGCTCCCGCAGCGACTCGGCCGGCTCCCAGCGACAGGTGATGGTGGGGTTTTCCAACGTTGTGCTGGCCCGGACCGCCGCCTCCACCTCTCGAACCAGCGGCTCGATATCATGGGGCGGCGGGAAGAGGGCCAGAACGTGGGCGCCCTCCCGGTCCACGCCGCGGGCACCCGCCCGGCGGAGGGCGTCCACCAGCAGGTGCTCCTCGCCGCGTGGCGGCGCCTGGACGGACAGGATCAGCCAGCGGTCCGGCAGCGGCGGTCCACTATCCCAGGTAGAGGAAGGCCCCAGCCGTCAGCACCAGGACCAGCACCAGGACCAGGGCCAGCAGCCACGACGGAGACCGGCTCCGGCCTGGCTCCGGCACCGAGTGGGCAGCGACCTCTGCCGTCGCCGGGCTCCCGGCCAAGTCGGGCGCTCCCGCCGCCTCGGCCTCGTGGGTGGTGGGAGGGCTCAGGGGAGCGGTGTGCCCCTTGATCCGGTCGCCGGTGTGAGCCAGCACGCGCAGGCCGGTCCGCACGCCGCCGTCCAGCTCTTCCCAGACCACCGTGCAGTCGAAGTGCATGGCGTGGACGAACCGCTTGTGATCCGCGGGCACGCACCCCACGCGATGACGACCCTCCCGGTCCCAGACACCCACCGGGTCATCGGGACCCTCTCCTTCGGGGACCAGCGACAGGACCTGGCCGGGGCTGAACGCTGGCAGGTTCAGAAGCTCCGGTACATCGGAAGTCCCTTCCACGATGAACGACACCAGGTACGGGTCGTCCACCTCGAGGTGATCCCAGTCCAACCGCTGCCCGTCGTGGCGTTCGAGGATGAACCCGCGACCAGCATCAGTTTCATGGGGAACCAGCGAGAGCGCAATCGTTCTGGGCATCGGTGTACCGTGGTGTGAGGGACGACAGCATCGAACTCGCCTTTTACCATACATATGAAACCAGAGATCGGGGGGCAATAGATTTCGGTTGCAGGACTGTCCCCAGAAATCGTCACTGACTTCCTGCCTGTGCCCGTTCTCCCCGACCCGGCGTTCCGCGCGCTGGCAACCCACCGGCCACCGCGGGTGGGATCGCCGCCGGCTCGACCATCAGCTTCGGCGGGCTTCGGGCAAGGACACGGCACGGGCAGGGGAGAGGCGGGGGGGGACGGCAGGGAACAGGGTGGGTGCCGGGGGGGTCTCACCTGTTCGTGGGGCATATCGGCCCGCTGTCGTCACTCTGGCTCCGAGCGGTTCTTCCGAAATGATGCTGAGCACACTCCTGGTCCCGATCCTGACTCTGACACTGTCCACCGGCGTGGCCCCAGCGCCACCCGTTGCCACCCCGGACACGGCTGCCATCCGCCGTGCCGCGGCGGCTGTGGCCAGGGGGATGGAGCTGGCGGGCGAGGATCGCTTTGCCGAGGCGGTGCAGGCTTATGACGAGGCTGCGGCCCTGGTGCCGGCGTTCTCTCCCTGGGCGCAGTTGCAGGCCGCCCGTGCCCTTGCGGGTATGGGAGACACCACCGGGGTGCGGGTCCGCCACGAAGCCGTGGGCGACCCGGAGCTGGTCGGGGAGTGGGGCTGGATCACCGGTGCCGAGGCCAGGCTCGTCCTGGGCGACACCGCCGCCGCCCTGGCCCATCTGGAGGTGGTGCGGGGCCGGATCGCCGATGGGGGCCGGCGGGCCCAGGCCACGCTCCGGATCGCCGACCTGGGACGGGCGTTGGGTCGTCCCGGTGCGGCCGCGGCGTACCGGGAGGTCGTGGGCGCCACCCCGGGTTCGGCCAGCGGCCTGGCTGCGGCCCGGATGCTGGCGGACAGCGTGGGGCTGGCCTCCGCCGATCGTCTTGCCGTGGCTCGGGTCTTCCTGCGCCATGGCGACTTCCGCCGGGCCCTCCCCCTCTTCGAGCAGGAGATCGCCGCCCGTCCCACGCTCGAGGGCGAGCTGAAGCTGGAGGTGGGGCTGGCGTTCTGGTCGGCCCGGCGTTATGCCGAGGCGGAGCGTTGGCTGGCGCCGCCGCGGTTGGCGTCGGGGGCGGGGCCCGCCGCCGCGGCGGACGAGGTCCGGGCCGAGCGGGTGCTGTTCCAGGCCCGGAGCCAGTTCAGGGACGGTCGACGGGACGCTGCCATGGCCACCTTCCGTCGGGTGATCGCCGAGCACCCGGACACCAGGGCGGCGGGTCGCGCCCACTACCTGCTGGCCGACCTGGCCCACGACGACGGCGAGCTGGCCCGGGCCCGCGCCCATTACGAGGAGGCGATCCGGCTCGGGGGCGAGGATGCGGCGCTGTCGGGCATGCGCCTGGTGACCATGGGCTGGTCTGTCGGGGACCGGACCGGCGTCCTGGAGGTCTTGCGAACCGGCGGCCAGCCGGACCTGTCCACCTTCGAGGGGCAGCAGCGGGCCTACTGGCTGGCGCGGGCGGGAGCGCCGGAACCGTCGGAGCTACTGGAGTCGCTGTGGCAGACCGCCCCGTTCACCTACTACGGTATGCTGGCGGCAGCCTCGCTGGGCCTCAGCTCGGAGTTGCAGTCCCGGATCCGGCCCCGGGCGGGCGCGGCGTCGCCAGGCGCGACGCGGCGGGCGGCGGAGATCGCTGATCGGACGGCCGTCCTGACCGGCGCCGGGCTGGTTGTCCGGGCGTCGTACGAGGTGGGCCGGGCCCTCGAGTCGGAGGAAGTGTCGGTCCTCTACGCCCTGGGCGATGCCCTCCACGCTCGTGTGCTGCCTGGCCCCGGGATCCGGGTCGGCCGGTCGCTCCAGCGCCGGGAGGGGAACTGGAACGATGCGCTGCTCAGGCTCGTCTACCCCTTCCCCTACCGGGCCGCCATCGAGCGGGAGTCGCGCAGGCACGACCTGGACCCGTTCCTGGTGGCCGGTCTCATCCGGCAGGAGTCAGGATTCCTGCCTACCGCCCGGAGTCCGGCAGGAGCGTTGGGGCTGATGCAGATCATGCCCGCCACCGGCACTGGCCTGGCCCGGGAGCTGGGCGTCGGCAACTTCAGGACCGGTCGCCTGGTGGAGCCCGAGCTGAACGTACGGATGGGGACACGGTACCTGGCCACTATGCTCGAGCGATACGGCGGCCGGACCACCGATGCCCTGGTGGCCTACAACGCCGGCCCCACGCGGATGAATCGCTGGCGGTCGTTCCCCGAGCACGGTGACCCGGAGCTATTCGCCGAGCGGATCCCGTTCACCGAGACCAGGGACTACGTCCGGATCGTCCAGACCAACACCGCCATCTATCGCGCGCTGTACGACGGCCGGTGACGCCACTCTGCTGATCAGCTGGTCGGTGATAACCCAGCGTCCCCGGACCTCCCGGAACGCGGCGCCATGGCATGTGTGCCGGCAAAGTCGCGCTCCCGGTCCGTCGGGACCAGGAGCGCCACCACCGTCGCCAGTCCGTCGCTGGCTCGCACGTCCTCCAACACGATATGGGCGGGCCCGGGAGGCGTGGTCGAGGCCCAGAACTCGACGATGGCAGGTGTGCCGTTCACGGACCGGCCGCCGGGCAGGGTCAGCCGCGCGTCAGGGGCGTAGAGGCCTGGAAGTCGGTCCAACTCGCGGCGCTGGAGACTCTCCAGCCAGCGGACCAGGAGATAGTTCAGCTCGTGCCGCATACTGAACTGGTGGGCCAGACGTGATGGGCTCATGGGCGGATCCCGCCACTCCTCGCGCTGGACGGGTAGCTCCTGCCCCATGGCCGGCTGCGTGGCCAGTACCACGAGCCAGACGCCCAGCAGGCAAGTCTTCGGCTTCATCGCGCTCACGTCCTGTCTATCGAAAGATCGCCGGTTGATCGAGAGATCGCCGGGTCGATGGGCTGGCGTCCTCCGATAGGTTGATAGTTTGACGCACGGCGTCGCTGGCGGCAACATGTGACCCGAGTGACCGTAGGCCTTGCGATCCCGGCGCCACTCCCGGTTATTTCACTGTGGCCCGTTGCGTGCGACCGTTCGGTTCCCCGCGGCCCGCTCAGCGGCCTCGCACAGGCACTCCCCCGCCGGCCCGGACGTGTCGGCGGCAAGGCCCGGGGAGCCCTGATCCATCGAAGCACGAGCAGGCAGGAGGCAGCCAATGTGGAAGAAGGAAGAGACGCAGAAGCGGACCACCACTCCCGGAGCCGATAGGCCACCCAGCCAGGAGCAGCGGCAGCCGGGCCCCCAGGGCGCCGAACGGGCTACCATCGGTCGCTCCATCACCATCAAGGGTGAAGTCACCGGCGATGAGGACCTCCTGATCCAGGGCCGGGTCGAAGGGTCCGTGGACCTGAAGCAGCACTCGGTGACGGTGGGGCCGGAAGGTGAGGTCAAGGCCGACATAAGCGGCCGGGTGATCACAGTGGAAGGCGTGGTGGACGGTAACCTCGCCGCCGACGAGCAGGTCATCCTGCGGGATTCGGCACGGCTACAGGGAGACATCACGGCTCCGCGGGTCATGCTCGAGGACGGGGCCTACTTCCGCGGCAGTGTCGAGATGACGGAGGCAGGCCGCCGGGGCGAGACTCAGCAGGGACGCCGGACGGCCGGTCCATCTCTGGAGTCGGGTATGGCAAGTCCCGCTGGGACAGCGCCGGAGAAGGCCGAAGGCCAGTCTGGCGCCGGCGGCAGCACGCGACCTGAACACGACCGGGCGTAGCCCAGGGCAGGGAGCGGGGTCATATGGACTGGCTGGGCCGGCTCACGCGCCGCTCTCCGCCACCCGGGACGCAGCGGGCCGAAGAGGCCACCCCGGGCGTGGAGACGGCTGCCCCCGGTGTCGCCGTCATGTTGGACGAACTGGCGGAGAACGGGAGCCACGCGGTCCTTGATCTGGGGCCCGCCGCGCCCAGCAACTTGCGCGTCTACAGCCGGTTCGCCAGCCGTATCCGCTTCGCCGACCTCACCGGCCAGGCTGCCTCATCGCGAGGGCGCGGCCCCGCCGACCAGTTCGCCCAAGCCCTGCCGCCTCAACCCGACCAGCCGTATGACCTGGTCTTCGCCTGGGACGTCCTGGATCGGCTCCTCCCCGAGTACCACGCCCCCCTGGTCGCCCGGCTGGTGGAGGTGACCGCCCCCGGCGCCCGTCTCCACGTGGTGGTGAGTGCCGGCGAGAAGAGCACCACGCGACCGCTTCGACTCATGCTCCTGGACACCGAGCACATGCGCTACGAGCACACCGGCCCGGCTCGCCCGGCACTGCCGCGGCTTCTGCCGGCACAGGTGGCACAGGTACTCAAGCCGTTCCGGGTGATTCGCGGCTTCACCCTGAAAGGGGACCTGCGCGAGTACGTGGCGGCCAAGGGAGAGGCCGACGAACCGGAGTCCGACCGTTGAGGCGACGGCCGGGGCTGAAGGAGTGGCCCCGACCTTGCTCCGGGCCGGCCTGGGCCCGTAGTCTTCGGGGCGCTTCTGCGCTGCATATGATCGTCCTGGTGATGCCCTCGTAAAAGGACCGGTACATGACTCGGCCGCCACGCCTGAGACCCGTGGAGCAGCACGGGCTGGCCAGTTCGCCATTCGACATCATGTACCCTCCCACCGAGAAGATCGGGACGCTGGTGGTGGAGAACTTCCCCGCCCTGGGAAGACTCACGGCGCTCCGCTTCCTGGAATGGGTTCAGAAGAACCCCGGGGGTGTGATATCGCTACCGACCGGGAAGACGCCGGAGCATTTCATAAGTTGGGTCCAGCGTCTCCTGGGCAGCTGGGACGAACGGGAGACCCGCGCCCTTCTGGAAGAAGCAGGGGTCGAACCCGGCGTCGTGCCGGACATGGGCAGTCTGCACTTCGTGCAGATCGACGAGTTCTATCCAATCGATCCCCGTCAGCACAACAGCTTCTACTACTACGCCAGCAAGTATTACATCGACGGCTTCGGCCTGGACCGCGACAAGGCGCTCCTGATCGATGGCTCCAGGATCGGTCTCGATCCGGGCGACACCCTGGACTCGGTCTGGCCCGGCCACGTGGTCGACCTGTCGCTGCGTGTGCGGCCGGGGAGGACCGAGCTCGAGAACAAGCAGAAGGCCGTCCTGGAGCAGATAGACCATTGGTGCCAGGAGTACGAGGACAGGATCCGCGCCCTCGGCGGGATCGGCTTCTTCCTGGGCGGCATCGGACCTGATGGGCACATCGGCTTCAACGTCCGCGGCTCGGACCACCACTCGACCACCCGACTGACCGAGACCAACTACGAGACCCAGGCCGCGGCGGCGGCCGACCTGGGCGGGATAGAGGTTTCCCGGAGGCGCTTGGTCATCACCATCGGCCTGGCCACCATCACCTACAACCCGGAATGCACCGCGCTGATAATCGCCGCAGGAGAGGCCAAGGCGGAGATAGTGCGCCAGGCCATCGAGAGCGACAAGCACGTCCTGTATCCGGCCACGGCGCTCCATGTGCTGCCCAACGCCCGCTTCTACCTGACCCAGGGCGCCGCCAAACAGCTCGCGGAACGCTGTTTCCAGCTCCTGCGCCAGACTCCAGACGTCACCGACCAGGCGGTGGAGCGGCACCTGGTCGACCTGGCCGTGGAACGGCGTAAGCGCATCCTGGACCTGACCGAGGAAGACTTCCGCCAGAACCGGTTCACAGCCGAGATCCTGGAGAAGAGGCCCGAGCCCTACCACGAGCTGGCGGCCAGCGTGGCGGCGGCGCTGGTCGCCCGGATCGAACGGGGCGCCCAGGCGCTGGAGGCCACACGCTTCCTGCATACCGAGCCGCACCACGACGACCTGATGCTCGGCTACCTGCCGTCCATCGTCCGCCACGTCCGGGACCCGTCCAACGCCCATTACTTCGCGTGCCTGACCAGCGGGTTCACCGCCGTGACGAACCAGTTCATGCTGGACCGGCTGGGCTGGGCCGAGGAGTTCCTGGACACGGGTGAGTACCAGGAACTCGGCGATGACGGCTATTTCTCGCCCGGGAACGAGCTGGATCGCAACCGGGATGTCTGGCAGTTCCTGGACGGCGTAGCTTCGTGCAACGAGGACATACGCAACGAGGGGATCGCGAGGCGTACCATCCGCGACCTCATCGCACTATACGGCGAGTCCGACACCGCCGGGCTGAAGCGGCGTCTGGACCATCTGAAGCAGTACTTCCAGAGCCAGTATCCGGGCACGAAGGACCCGGCGGACATCCAGCAGCTGAAGGGGATGACCAGGGAGTACGAGGCCGAGTGCCTGTGGGGCTACTTCGGCTGGAACTGCTCCAACGTCATCCACCTGCGGCTGGGGTTCTATACCGGCGAGATCTTCACCGAGGAGCCCACCCTGGAGCGGGACGTGGAGCCCATCCTCCACCTGCTCGACAGGGTGCAGCCCGACGTCGTATCAGTGGCGTTCGATCCGGAAGGCAGCGGGCCCGACACCCATTACAAGGTGCTCCAGGCGTCCAACGCCGCCATCGAGAAGTACGTGGAGCGGACGGGTAGGGACGACCTCCGGATCTGGGGCTACCGCAACGTCTGGTATCGATTCCACCCCGCCGAGGCGAACGTCTATGTGCCGGTATCGCTGAATATGTTTGCCGTCATGGAGAACGCCTTCATGAACACGTTCCTGTCCCAGAAGGACGCCTCATTCCCCAGCTACGAGCACGACGGCCCGTTCTCCGAGCTGGCCCAGAAGATCCAGGTGGAGCAGTACCAGGTCCTCAAGATCTGCCTGGGCCGGGAATGGTTCCACGAGAACCCCAGCGCCCTCATTCGCGCCACGCGCGGCCTGGTCTTCCTCAGCGAGATGGACCTGGCCGAGTTCTACCGGTCGAGCCGGAAGCTGAAGCAGCTCGTTGAGGACGCATAGGGCAGCCGTGCCCTGCCGGCACAGTCCGCGACCCGGCCGTGCTATGGTAGTCGGACCCGCAACAGCACGACAGGCACGCCTCCGCCTCCGCCCTCGCCTGCCGCCGCCCCTTCGTCAGACTCCGACCGGCGCTGTAGCCAGCGCACGGTGGTCCGCGCGCCGGCTATGCCCAGCACCGCTCCTGCCACCACGTCGCTGGTCCAGTGGGCGTCGTCGTAGACGCGTGACCAGGCTGATAGGGTAGCGAGGGCGTAGGCCAGGGCTTCGGCGGGGAGGGGCAGGTCGAATTCGGCGGCCAGTCCCGCCGCGATGGAGAAGGCGGAGGACGCGTGGCCTGAGGGCAGCGACTGCCACTCGTTGTCGTTGGTGAGCGGCCGGAACGTCAGGGGCTCTCCTGCTGTGCGAGGCCGCCCTCGTCCGAGCCCCATCTTGACGAGGCTCGTAGCGAACTGCGAGGCGGCCACGCCGGCGGAGAGGCGCACGAACCTCTCCGAATCAGCAGGCCACTCCATGAGCTCCGCGATGACTATCGCGGTGAATAGAGCCGGTACCACATTCCGGCGCACCGCGATCTCGTCCCCGATGAGTGCCAGACGCCCGGGCGTCCCCGCGCGCTGGGCGGGCGGCTCCCGGCGAAGTTCTTCGTCCAGGAGCCAGCCACCGGCGAAGGCCGCACCCGATGCCACCCAGAAGGCACGGTCCGAGGGGCTGAGCTGCTGGGCCTGGCCCTGATCCGCTCCGGCCAGGGAGAAGGTGGTGACGATGATGAGGCTGGTCAGGCCAATGCGTCGCATGGTCGGTCCCGGCTGCTGGTAATCCGGCCGCCGGGCGGGCAAGATCCGGTCCGGCCCGCTTCGGCATGTGGCGTGCATGCGCCACCAGGCTACGACAATTGCCCTTTCTCGGACCCAACGATACCGCCTGGCCCGGAAGGTGACCGCCCATGGCTCGCGCACTACGTCTCGCCGCGCTGATCGTCGCACCGATCGCCCTCGCCGCCGCTAGCCTCAGGCACCGCTATGGTGGCGGGTACAACTTCCCGGACCGCAGCACGCCGCCGCGCCTCTCCGCCGACGACCTCGACGTCGTCGCCGAGCTGGAGCAGCCGCCCGGCAACATCGCCGTCAGCGCCCAGGGCCGCGTCTTCCTCTCCCTGCATCCCGAGAGCTGGCCGTCCATCAACGTGGCGGAGCTCGTCGACGGGGCGGTGGTCCCGTTCCCCGACTATAGCTTCCAGCGGCGAGGCCCCGACCCGGATGCTTTCGACAACGTGCTCGGGATCAGGATAGATCGTCAGAACCGACTGTGGGCGCTGGACAACGGGACCCACGGGCTCCGGCCTGGGCGGGTCCTGGCTTTCGATCTGGATTCCAGGGCCCTGGTCCATGAGTACACGTTCCCTCGCTCGGTGGTCGGGCTCGGGTCCCACCTGAACGACCTCCAGATCAGCCACGACGGCCGGCACGTCATCATCTCCGACGATGGGTTCTTCGCCCGCAAGCCCGCCCTGATCGTGTACGACTCAGTCGAGCGCCACAGCCGGCGCCTGCTGGACGGCCACTTCTCCGTCGTGCCCGAGTACTACACGCCCCGTGTCGAGGGTCGCAAGGTCGAGATCCTGGGCCTGATCAGCGTGCGACCCGGCGTGGACTCCATCGCGCTGGACCGGGCGGGCGAGTGGCTCTACTTCGCACCCGTCACCGACCGCGCCATGTACCGGCTCCGGCTGTCCGACTTGCTGGATCCCGAACTGACAGCCAGGGAGCTCGGTTCTCTGGTGCAGGTGTATGCGGACAAGACCATGTCCGACGGGATCACCACAGACGACGACGGCAATATCTACATCACCGACGTCGAGCATTCCGCCGTGGCCCGGCTCGGCCCGGACCGACGCCTCGAGACCCTTGTCCGGGATGCTCGCCTCTTGCGCTGGCCCGACGGGTTTAGCTTCGGGCCTGACGGCTGGCTGTACCTGACCTGCTCAGCCATCCACCTGTACATGGGCCGACCGCCCTCGACTGTCAGCGGGCATGCGCCCTACCATGTGGTCCGCTTCCGCCCCGGTCCCGGCGCGCATCCGGGGCACTGAGGTGACGAGCACGGTCACGGGCCGATCGGATCCGAGCACGCGGAGTTGGCCGGCTTGCGCGTAGCGCCGGCCGTCCCCGCGTGCCAGGACGAATCAGTTCCCGCTGGCCTCTGCCGGCAGCAGGGATACCCGGACGTAGTTGTCGGTGCGTAGCCATTGCCGCGCGGCGTCCCGTATCAGGTCCGCCGACAGGCTGTCGACGCGCTGGTCGTACGTCAGGATATCGGCGAAGTCCAGGCCGTCCCGATCGTAACCCACCAGTTGGCCGACCCAGAACCCGTTCTGGCGCAGGTTGGTCTCCCGCTCCCTCCGCTGGATCTCCCTGACACGTATCAGGTCCTGATCCCGGGGACCGTTCGTCTTGATCTCCTCGATCTGCTCGAATACCGCCGAGACCAGGTCTTCCAGACGGTCGGGGTCCGTGCCGAAGGTTACGTTGACGGTGTAGCCGTGAGTGGGTCTGCGGCCGGAGTTGGCGCTGACCTGGACTCCGTACGTTCCGCCCATGCCCTCGCGCAGGACCTCCCGCAGCCGGATCCGGAGAACGCTGGCCAGGGAGCTGAGGGCGTAGCTCGTCTCCAGGCTCGGCTCGAAGGGGCCGGAGAAGACTATGCTGGTGATGGACCGAGGCTCCAGTCCCTGTCTGACCACGCGCTCGATCACGCCCGCCGGTCGGCGCACCCCGGTATCTCGCCAGCTGTCGGCCCGGCCCGTAGAGGGCAGCGTGGCCAGGTACGTCAGGACCAACGGCTCGAGAGCCTCGAGATCCAGGTTCCCGACGAATACGAAGGTGAAGTCGCTGGCATCCTCGAAGCGGGACCGGTAGAAGGCGTGGGCGTACTCTACGTCCAGCTCGTCCAGTTGGTCAGCTGTGGGCGGTCGGAACCTCGGGTGATGTTGCGAGAGCGTCAACTGGAGAGTATCCGCGAATGCGGACATGGGGTCCAGACTCCTGTTCGCCAGTAGCGAGCGCTGTCTTTCCACCAGCGAGGCAACCGGGCCCTCGTCGTACCGTGGAGCCGTGAAATAGAGGTGGACGAGCTGGAACAGCGTCTCCAGGTCGGCGTTGGACGAGTTGCCTGCGAAGCCTTGCTCGAACCCATCGATGAACGGCGTTACGTTCGCGGCCCGCCCCGCCAGGGCCCGCTGGAGGTTCACCGCGCTGAAGCTGCCGACCCCGCTGGCTTGTACCATCTGCGCCGCGAAGCTGGCCGACAGATGATGCTCCTCCGGGGCGGTGGAGAGTCCGCCGGGGCTGTAGGCCCGCATCACTATCTCGTCGTCCCGGAAGTCGGTGGTCTTGAGCAGGACCCGCACGCCATTGTCCAGGCGCCATTCGATCACATCCACCACCTCGTGACGCTCCACTCCCACCACGCGGCCGGGCGCGGGCACCTCCGCCAGCAGAGGCTCGTCGCTGGTTGCGTCCTCGTAGGGATCGATGCTCGCCGTCTGCACCCCCGACATCACCGCGCGCAACTGGGCCCCGGTAGGCAGGGTGGCGCCTTCCTTCTCCGGACCGCTCACCAGCACCACGCGGTTCTCCTCGGTGATCCACTCACGGGCCAGGCGATCCACCTCCGCCAGTGTGATGGTGGGCAGCAGGGCCTGGGCGAGCTGGTACTCGAACTCGATGCCCGGGGCAGGGCTGCCCCGGAGGAAATGCTGGACGTACGTATTGGCGAATGCCGCCGAGTTCGTCCGCTCCCGTTCGGCGTGGGCTCGTTCCAGCGATCGGAGCAGGTTCAGCCTGAAGCGGTCCAGTTCGCCCGTCGTGAAGCCGTGGCGGGCGACCCGTTCCGCCTCCGTCATCAGCGCTTCCAGACCTCGCTCGCCGCCGCCGTCCGCCACGATCGCCAGCAGCATGAAGGCGTCAGCGGAGTGGACGAACCCGCCGCGGCTGGAGATGGCCTGGAGGAAAGGGGGGTTCGGGTTCTGCGTGATCTCCCGGAACCTCTCGTTCAGTATGCCGGAGAACGCCCGCTCGATCAGCGACTGGCGGTACTCGATCAGGTTCGTAGGTTGCCTGGGCGGCTGCTTGTGCAGTACCTCGATCCGCGTGACCGGCATCTCCGGGTCGGTTGCCGCGTGGAACAGGGTATGGTCGTGATGCGGCACCTCGTACTGCGGTCGCTCGATCACCTCCGCGGGCATCGGGATGCCCGAGAAGTGCTCGCGGATCAGCGCCTTTATGGCTGCCGGATCGAAGTCTCCCACCGCGATCACCGCCATCTGGTCCGGACGGTACCAGCGCTCGTAGAAGGCACGGAGGATCTCGGGGGTCGCCGCCTCGATGGTCTCCAGCACCCCGATGGGCAGTCGCTCCGCGTAGCGGGAGCCCTGGAGCAGAACGGGGATCTGCTGATCCATGATGCGCGCCTGGGCGCCCCGCCCTACGCGCCATTCCTCGATGATCACCCCGCGCTCCTTCTCCACGTCTTCAGGGTCGAAGAGCAGGTTCGTGGCCCAGTCCCCGAGGATCTGGAAGGCCGTGGTCACCACCTCCGGATCGTCCAACGGGATGGTGAGCATGTAGACGGTCTCGTCGAAGCTGGTATACGCGTTCAGGTCCGGACCGAACCGCATGCCGATGGACTCCAGGTACTCCACCAGTGCCTGGCGCTCGAAGTTCTTCGTCCCGTTGAACGCCATGTGCTCCACGTAGTGGGCCAGCCCTCGCTCGTGCTCGGCCTCCAGGACCGAGCCCGCGTTGACCACCAGCCTCAACTCGGCCCTGTTCTCCGGCCGCTGGTTTGCCCGGACGTAGTAGCGGAGGCCGTTCTCCAGGTTGCCCACCGTGACCCGCGGGTCCAGGGGCAGCGGCGTATCGGGGCCCGGCTGGGAGGCCTGGCCCCATGCTGCCTGTACCGGAAGGAGCAGCGCCAGCGCCGCCAGAGTTGCGCCTCGTAGTTGACGTCTCATGATAGGTCCCGTGTCTCCGTCTGTCCTGAGGTGCTCAGCCGAAATCACGTGGCTGGCAGGGGCGGGGTTGATCGGGTTGGGCAGTTGACCCGACCACCGTACGTGATGCGGAAACCAAGATAGATGCATTCCGCCGGGCCGGGAAGGGCCGAACAGCTTCGACTCGGAATGCTCGGAAGAGCCGGAGCAGACGGAGTGGGCACGGGTCGATGCCTCGGCTGATTGGACGGTACTGATCGCCCTGGCGCCCGATCCGGTCACCTGCCAGTTTGTACCCGATCTGGATAATAGCCAACGCAGCGAGCGGATCGCTCAATGAGGTGACATGAAAGTCCCGTCGTCCCGTCCTGTGCCCATCGCAATCTCAGTCCTGCTCCTGGTCGGCGTGCTCGGTGGCTGTATGCCGACGGAGGCGCCCGCGCCCGTCCCGACCGCAGTATACCCCGACACCGTCTGGGAGCGGATAGCCGTAGCGGAGACCGTCGGCTGGTCGAGCGACTGCCTGGACGACGTGCGCGCCCAGCTCGAGGAGCTGTCCAGCAGCGGAATGATGGTGGTAGCGGGTGGCCGGGTGCTGTTCGAATACGGAGACCTCGAGGTGGTCAGCTACCTGGCCTCGGTGCGGAAGAGCATACTGGCAATGCTGTTCGGCAACTATGTGGCCGACGGCACGGTGGACCTGGATCGGACCATCGGCGACGTGGGCATCACCGACCACACGCCGCTGCTCGAGACCGAGCGGCAGGCCACGATCCGGCACCTCCTACAAGCGCGCTCCGGCGTGTATCTGCCCGCGTCCAACGCCGGCGACGACCTGGCCTACGCCCCGGAGCGGGGGTCCCAGGCGCCGGGCACGTACTACCTGTACAGCAACTGGGACTTCAACGCCCTGGGCACAGCCTTCGAGATGACCACGGGGCGGAACATCTTCGACGCCCTGGAGACGGACCTGGCCATACCCCTCGGCATGCGGGACTTCGACCGGGAGCGGCATCAGAAGAGCGGCGACCTGACGCGATCCATACATCCCGCCTACCACATGCACCTCTCCACCCGCGACATGGCCCGCGTGGGGTACCTGATGCTGCGGGAAGGTGCCTGGAACGGTGAGCAGATCATCCCCAGGGACTGGGTCCGTGAGAGCGTCTACCTGTGGACGCCCCGGGCGGAGATGAACCCGGAGCGCAGGCGCGCTGGCAGGCTCGGCTATGGCTACCTCTGGTGGATCTTCGACGAGGACGGCCAGCCCCCGGCCTTCGATGGCGCCTACGTGGGGCTGGGCGCCGTCGGCCAGCACCTGCTGGTGGTCCCGGCGCTGGACCTGGTCGTGGCCCACAAGACGGTGCCCGGCGATGGACGCCGCGTCACGCACGACCAGTTCATGGACGTGGCCGACGTGCTGGTCACGGTCTGTCCGCTGGGGAACTGACGGACGCAGATGATCGGGGCTACAGCTCCGATTGAAGCAGCTTCGACCTGGCACCGCCTGTGCTCGTGCCCGCTCATCTCATGAGCCCGGAAATCATCCTGGTCTTCGCCATTCTCGTCGGCGCCGTCACCCTCTTCGTGACGGGCCTTCTGCGAATGGACATCACCGCCCTCCTTGTGCTGGTGCTGCTGGCGGTGACGGGGATACTCACGCCTGCCCAGGCCTTCGCTGGGTTCAGCAGCTCAGCGGTCATCACCGTGGGCGGGATGTTCGTCATCAGCGCGGCGCTGGCCCGGACCGGCGTCGCCAGCCTGTTGGGCCGGCATCTCCTGCGCGTCGTCGGCGTGCGGGAGACGCCTTTGGTGGTGGGGATCATGCTCACGGCGGGTGTGCTCTCTTCGGTGATGAACAACATCGGCGTGGCCGCCATGCTGCTGCCGGTGGTCATGGACATCGCCCGCCGGACCGAGCGGGCGCCGTCCAAACTGCTGATGCCGCTGGCGTTGGGCTCTCTCATGGGTGGGCTGACCACCCTGATCGGCACGCCGCCGAACATCCTTGCCAGCGAGGCGTTGAGCGAGTGGGGCCTGGCCCCGTTCCGGCTGCTGGACTTCACGCCGCCGGGCGCGCTGATCCTGCTGTCGGGGGTGGCTTTCGTGGCGCTGATCGGTATCCGTGTCCTGCCGAGCAGGGACCCCCGGGGCGATGTGGGCAGGAACGCGGACGCTGACCTGGTGAAGGCCTTCAATCTTCACGAGCGCGTGTTCACGGTGCGGATCCCGTCCCGCTCTCCTCTGGCGGGTAAGCTGCTGGCCGAGAGTCGTCTGGGCTCCGCCCTGGGTCTGCACGTGCTGGCGGTCCTGCGGGAGGGGCAGACCTCTCTGGCCCCGTCTCCTGACACGGTGCTGCAGGCAGGGGATCGCCTCGTGGTCCAGGGCCAGCCCGACCTCCTCAACGAGTTCCGTAACCGCCGGCATCTGGCCATCGAGGAGGAGAAGGCGGCGGCGGAGCGACTGGTCTCGGAAGATGTGGGCCTGGTGGAGGCCCGGATCGCTCCGGATTCGGAGCTGGCGGGCAGCACGCTGCTCCAGCTCGAGTTCCGTCAGCGCTATGGCGCCATCGTGCTGGCGCTGGAGCGGGATGGCACGGTCCGGCGCACCCACCTGGAGCGGATCCCGCTCAGGTCCGGCGACGTGCTCCTGTTGCAGGGGCACCCAGCGGAGCTTGAAGGCCTCCAAGCGTCCCCGTCGTTCGATGAGGTGCGCCCAATCGGTCCCGGCGAAGCCTTCCACCGGTTCCGTCTCGAGGAGAGGCTTTTGAGCGTTCGGGTCACGGAGCGCTCGCTGCTCGTGGGGCGGAGCCTGGCGGAGCTACGGGTGGGAGACGCGGCAGGAATCACGGTGCTGGCCATCATCCGCCACGGTAAGACAGCCCTGCTCCCCGACCCGGACGAGGTCTTTCACGCCGACGACGTCCTGTTGATCAAGACGCACCCCGCTGACCTGGAAATCCTCCGGGGCCTGCGGCGGCTGAAGATCGATCGGGGTCAGGCGCCGCTGAAGCTGCTGGAGTCCGAGCGGGTTGGCCTGCTCGAGGTGGTCCTGGCGCCTCGCTCCACCTTGGTGGACAGGACACCCCGTGAGATCGGGTTCCGGGAGAAGTACGGGGTCAGCGTGGTGGCGGTCTGGCGCGGTGACAGGTCCTACCGATCCAACCTGCGAGACATGCCCCTGAAGTTCGGTGATGGCCTGCTCGTCTTCGGCCCGCGGGATCGTCTGAAGATGCTGGGCCGGGAGCCGAATTTCCTGGGGCTGACCGAGTCGGTGCAGGAGCCGCCCCTCACCGCCAAGGCACCCGTGTCGGTGGCCATACTGACCGCGATGCTGCTGCCCGTGCTTCTCGGCTTCATACCCATCGCTGTAGCCGTGATAATGGGCGCCGTCGCCATGGTGCTGTCGCGTTGTCTCCAGCCCGAGGAGGCCTACCGGGCGGTCGAATGGCCGTCCATCATCCTGATAGCCGGGATGCTCCCCCTGGGCACCGCGCTGGAGCAGTCCGGCGGGGCCCGGCTGATCTCGGACGGAGTCCTGGGCATGACGGCCGAGCTGGGCCCGCGAGGTGTTCTGGCCGGGCTCTGCCTCATAACCGCGCTTGCGGTCCAGATGATCCCTTCCTCTGCCGTCATAGTCATCATGGCGCCCATAGCCCTGACCACAGCCGCCGACCTGGGGCTCTCGCCCCACTCGCTACTGATGGGCGTGGCGCTGTCGGCGGCCAGCCTCTCGAGTCCGGTGTCACATCCGGTGAACATTCTGGTCATGGGACCCGGTGGCTACCGCTATTCCGACTACCTGCGGCTCGGCGTGCCACTAACCGTGCTGGTGCTGCTGATAGTGGTCCTGATACTGCCCTTCATCTTCCCGCTCGCCCCCTGACCCGGGCGAAGTTCGCCGTCTTGCCTCACCGCCATCCCCGGCGGCACGGACCTGGCACCGTGCGGCGCCCTACTGTCGAGGACGCCCATGCTCAGGTCCACCTGGAAGGTCATACGGGATACGATAAAGGGGCTCGCCCGGGACGATGTCCTGGGTGAGGCGGCCAAGATCGCCTTCTTCCTGACGCTGTCCATCTTCCCCATGCTGATGGCGGTCATGTCTCTGACCAGCATCATAGGTGGCGAAGCGGCGTTCGAGATCATCATGAGGGTGATTCGTGGAGCATTGCCGCCGGAGCCCGCAGCCTTCGTGCAGCAGTTCGTGGAGGAAGTGGTGCTGGAGGACCACCCCGAGGCGTTGTCGATCGGTCTGGTGCTGACCCTCTGGGCCGGGTCCATGGCCCTGTTCCAGCTGTCGTCATCGCTGAACGTCATGTACGGCCTGGAGCATCGGTGGAGCCTGCTCCTCCGTCGGCTGTACGCCGTGGGCATGCTGCTGGCCGGCAGCCTGATCCTCCTGGTGGGGCTGGCCGTCCTGCTCTTCGGCCCCGAGGCCGCCGAGTTCCTCGGGCTCGACCCTGTGTGGCTCGTGCTGCGCTGGCCGCTGGCGGCTTCACTCCTCGTGATCGTGCTGGCCTTCTTCCTCTACGCGCTGCCGAACCGGCACCGCAGTGTACGTTGGCGCGGCGTGTTCGCCGGGGCCCTGGTCGGGACTGTGCTGCTGGGCCTGGCCACGCTGGGGATCCGGCTGTACATCGCGGTGGTAGGCGACATGACAGCCCTCTACGGCGCGTTGGGTACGGTCATCGTCATGATCCTGTGGCTCTTCCTGGCGGCGATAGCGGTTCTTATCGGGGCCAAGCTGGGCGCGGTCATCGAGGCACGCCTCGGTGCCCGGGTCCTGCACAACGCTCGCTGAGCCTGTCGGCCGGTTCCGGCGCCTCCGCCAAGCGTCACAGCCAGCTGACGATGGCCAGAGGCACGGCCCCGCCCACCAGGAACAGGAACGGCGTGTCCCAGGTGTGGGGCGCCCGCGCCTCCGCCAGTGTCATGGCGATCGGGACAGCGGCCAGGGCAGCCCAGAACTGGACCGGCGTGAACTGGTCCCGGAAGAAGATGACCACCAGCACGCTCACTGCGAAGACCGCGGCGCTGCCTTCCCAGGACCGGGAGTAGGTGCGCTCGGAGAAGAGGGCGCTGACCTGGTAGGTGTGGCGACCGAAGCGCACGCCGATGGGCTCGGCCAGACCGTCGCCTATGCCGTTGATCAGGATGGGCACGTAGACCAACCCCGGTGCGTCCGCCAGGTAGAGCACGTATGCCAGCGGGATCAGGACCGCATAGCCAGCGGCCACCTGCGTGCTCAACCAGAGCAGAGTGTGGGGCCGGTCCTCCGGCCGGTCGAAGGAGGCGAAGATGGTCCCAAGTACACCGGAGCGTGTCCGCACCGGCTTGGTCAGGAGGGCCAGGGCCAGGGCGAAGATGCCGGCGTTCACCAGTATGGTGGAGAGCGTGGGATCGAACGGGAAGGCGTCGGCGATGAAGACCGGCAGGAAGAAGATGGCGAAGTGGTTGATCTTGCGCGTGTAGTTGACCTTCACACCGTACTTCGTGGCCAGGATCCCGCTGGCGTAAGCAATGCTGCCCAGCGCCAGCACCTCCACCAGCATTCCGAGCCAGAAGATCTCTTGCGTCAGCCCCCTCATGGCTCGTTGTAGAACGCCCACAGAGCCTCGCCCAGGGCTTGGAGCGTCCGTACGGGCGAGTGATCGACTCCGGCCAGCTCAATGTAGGTGTGGGGGATGCCCAGGGCCGTGAGATGGTCGTGAAACCTCCGGTTGATATCGATCATCTCGTCCACGGTACCTATGGCGATCCGCACCGGCAGACCCGGCCCGGGCGGCTCGTTGGTGGCCAATCCCTCGGCCAGTCGCCAGGGACTCTGCGCCTGGAAGTATTCCATGCAACCGCCGTACACGCGCTGGAAGACGGACTGGCGGGCTGCCAGGGAAGTTCTGGGGCCCTCGGCGAGGAAGTCGAGCTGAAGCGGCCCGGCACCCAGGAGCGATATGCCGCTGAACTGGTCCGGGTACTTGAACCCCAGCCGGGCGGCGCCATACCCGCCCATGCTGAAGCCCTCGACCACGCGGCGCTGGGCGCCCAGCGCCCTGAACTGCCGGTCTACCAGCGGGATCAGCTCGGTCATGAGGACGGTCTCCACAGGTTGCCGCCCGTCCTTCGAGTCCACCCACATCCCCAACGGCAGTCCGTTCGGGAAGACGACGATGGTTGGCTCCATGAAACCCCTGGTCATGCCGTCGTGGAAGAATTGGGCGAGAAAAGGGATGCCCTGGGCGGTGGAGACGCCCCCTCCGTGGAGCCAGTAGAGGACCGGAAACCCGCGGGACGGCTCGGCCTTGTAGGCATCCGGCAGGTAGATGTGAGCGCTGACTTCCGCGTTGGCGGCACGGCTGTAGAAGCGTATCTGCTCCACGTTCACCGCCGTAACTGCTTCCGTCACCCATTCCGGGCCATTCGCCGGCGGCGCGTGGGTGTCCTCCGGTGGCTGCGTGGGCCGGCTACCGCAGCCCGCGGCCAGCCAAGAGTTGGCCAGCACGACGGCCACCAGTACAGACCACGACCTCCGCGGCTCCGGGGTGCCGCCGCCGCTCGTTTTTCCAATCCAGGCCATTTGTCCGTCACTCCGGCTGCCTGCTCGGGTTTCGAACCATTACGGAAGCGTACGACGCCCAGGCCGACCTGGCCAGCGGGAACTCGGAACTCGGAACTCGGAACTCGGAACTCGGAACTCGGAGAGTCTCCGCGTCCTCCGACTCGTCCGCGCCCTCCGTGTCAAGCTGTTCGAAGATTGTGCCACCCTCGAAGCCTGCGGGTTTGCCAGACAGCCTCTTGAACCCGGAACTCGGAACTCGAGTCGAGCGGCTGAGACTAGCTGCCGCCCTGCAATCCGCCGAGGCCCGGCAAGCGGATGGCGGGCGCTGGCGGGGCGGTCGGAGTTCGTACTTCCCCCTGCCCGCTCCGGTTCGGCTCTACGGGAACGCCGATTGCGACTTCCTGCCAATGGAGAGTCGTTCGTACCACGATAGGGAAGGGAGCACTGGTCATGGCGGAGGTGGAGACAGGGCGAGAGACCCGCGGTCCGAGGTGGCCCTGGGTTCTTGGTCTCGGGACAGTGGCGTTGGTCATAGTCGGCGTGCTCTTGATCTACGACCGAGAGGCCGTGGTCGAGGCGGGCGATCCCATCGAACAGCTGGAAGCGCCCGTTTCTCCTGGTGCGCCCGTCTCCCCGGCCGCCGAGGCCCGGGCGCCCGACGCCCCGCCGCCGGCGGTGGTCCCCCAGGTGGAGGACTTCTTCCGGGAGTGCACCGGGGTGGCCGGGCCGCCGGCCAGGTTCGAGGAGCCCCAGCGCTTCACCGCGGTCTGCTTCGAGCGCATGGCGGGCGCCATTTCCGCGGTGGCGGCCGTGGAGTTCGTCGAGCTGGACGTGGAGCAGGTGGCGCAGCAGCTGGTACGTAGCGCGGACCGGCTTCGCCGACTACCGCCCGGTCACGCGGACGAAGCCGTCATCGCCGTCCAGGCGATGCGGAACGCGAGCGACGCGCTGGCGCCGCTCGTGGCGGAGCGACCGGACCGACCGGACCTGGACCGTGCGGCCCAGCGGATCGGAGAGGCGGCGGATGCCATGCAGGACGACGTCTCCCTGATGGAGCAGCGTCTCGTACTGGTGGCCTATTTCCAGGCCGTGGGGGCTGCGTTACAGGCGGCCGTCCGCTGACGCTCCTGATGCTCAGTAGTGGAACCCCACAAGGCTGGGCCCCAGGGAGGACATGTCACGGGCCGTGGTGCCCGCGCCGTCGCGAATACGTTCCAGTGACTCCCGCAGGTGACGGTCGTCAACGGCAGCAAGGGTCGCGTCATCCAGACGGACCCGACAGCCATTCGCCCAGGCGAGTGTTGGCGTTCAGCCATGCCCGGTCGAAGCTCATGCCCCACCGGCTCCGCAATCCGACCATGACCGCATCCAACTCGGCTTCCACTCGCTCGGCTTCCGGGGTGCGGCTCGCCGGCATACCCGCTAGCTCGGACGCGTCCTGGAGCGCCTGCCCCGCCTCCTCCTGCTGGTGCACCAGCAGGCAGGCAAGCTCCCTCACGAGAGGGTGGCTGGCCCGCTTCACGGCCAGGTTGGCCAGTTCGGCAGCCGCGCCGTTGGCGGCCAGAGCCACCGCCACGACTCGTGCGTCCGCGCTCGCTGCCTCGCCCGGGAGTGGGTCGGCCGGTGCCGGACCCTCGGCCCCCGGCATTGCCGCACACGCCATCATCGACGGCACGAGCGTAAGCATCAACGTCGTATAGATCCCAGGTCTCATTGACGTCTCCTTCCAGAGCGGGTCATGGCCGGTTGACCAGTGGCACCGGGTTCGGCAACAGGACTTCCCGCATGTCGGTAGGGTCCGCCTTGACCTCCTGGAACCACTCCTCCGATCGACTGGCGCCGCCGTGCTCCATGACTCGCCGAGCCAGATCCATGATGTCATCATTGGCCATGCGCAACGATCCGTGGGAAGCGGCACGACCCAGCGACTCCAGGTCATCGGTGCCATGTATGCTGTACGGCGGCCGATATATCATCCGGACACGGCCCATGGGGTTCTCCGGATGACCGGGCGGCCGGTACTCTTCGCCCTCCGCCCAGTCGCTGTCCGGCGGGATCCAGTCCGGGTTCCAGTCCACCTGGTGGATCCCCCACTGACCGGTGGGCGTCTCGTGACCTGGCTGGCCGACGGCCACGGGATAGGTGTTGACCAGTTCGTCGCCCACGTACTCGTACAACTCGCGCTCGGAAAGGCTGATCTCCAGCCGCATGGCCTGGTCGGCGGGTGTCGGTCCGCCGGCCGCACTGGACGAGAGGCCGGCGGGGGCCGCTCGGGCGTCGACACCGGTCACGGCCACGGCCGTGGCCACGAGAGCAATGGTCAGGACCAGGAATCCGGCCACGGCACCAATCGCGCCGGCCGACCGCCACGGGGCAGGGGGCGTCGTCGCCCTGGTGTGACGCCGGCGGATGTGGAGCTCGAATCTACTCATACCATCTGGTGGTTCAGGTCAGTACCACCAGACCCTGTTGCAAGTATTCTTCCGCGCGGGAAACAGGCCCGGTCCACTCCCCCTACGGGTCGACGCCCGGCTCCGGTTCGGCGCCCGGCTCCGGTTCGGCGTCGGGTCCACGGTAGGCTTCGGGGACTGTGTCCGGGTCGTCGGGCGGTGCCGGCAGCACCTCTCCTACGCCGGGATCGACCCGTGAGGGACCGGGCGCGAGGGGGTCCACCTCCTCGGGCACCAGCGGGATCGTGTCTCCTGGCGGCGTGTCCACCACCAGCGGGTGGGGCGGGTCGGTCTCCGGTTCATGCTCCGGGTCGGGACAGCCCGTCAGAACGACCAGGCACAGAAGGACTACCAGGCCCTGCCATCTCATGATGTACTCCTCGTCAGCCCAGGATCGGATTACCAGGCGCCGTGGGCCGGCGCGCCATTACCGCAGCACGCCGGCCCACGTCTCGGCTCCAGACTTCGCCGTGCCCGGTGCCGCGATCAGTACTCCGGCTGCGGCTGGGCCGGGTCGTCCATCGCCGGATCCGGCGGCGGCGTGTCCGGCGGTGGCGGCGTGTCCACTACCGCGGGCGGCGGCGGTGCCGGTGGCGGCGTGTCAACGACGGCTGGGTCAGGCGGTGGCACCGGTTCGGGCTCTGGATCCGGGCATCCGGTGATGAACAGCACGGTGGCGAATACAACGAGAGCCGGCAATCGCATGGTTACTCCTCCGAATGGGTTCTGAGGATACTTCCAGCGCGCAAACAACATTACGAGTTTGGCTTCCCTACGCAATCCTGGGGCCGCTGAGGCCGCGGGCGCTTCACTCCCACTCGCCTTCCAGCAGCGGCTCGATGGGTTGCTTCGACTTCTCGAGTCTGAGGTCGCTGAAGATCTCAGCCCTCGACTCGTCCTCGTTCTGGGGGTTCAACTCGATACCCAGGTCCTCCTTGACGTCCCTGGCGGCGGAGATCAGCACGAACTGGCTGCCCTCGTAGTCCAGGAGGTCAGGCGGGTCCGCATCGATAAAGCGCCGGTCGCCGAATCGCTCCTGTAGTCTCTCCGGGTACTCCGCCTCCCGGTCCTCCGGCAGACCCGCGCCCTCCGGCGAGGGCTTGTCCGGGTTCTTGACGCTGATGACGTAGTTGGCCTCGTCCTCGATCTCCAGCTCCTCCTGCACCTCGCCGGTCCGCTCGGGCAGCTCACGGGCGTAGACCAGGTGGGTGTGGTCGTCGTGCCGGACGATCCGGTAGATCCCCTCACCGGCCGGCCGGGCCGCGGGGCGGTGTCGCTTGCCACGCGTCTTGGTTTCGTACTCCTCCTCGCCCAGAGCGCCCACCACCTTCTTCGGGTCCTTCTCCACCATGTCCACGAATCCCCAGATCCGCTCCTGCTTCGCGCCCGGGTCCGGCAGGTGCTTGCGGCCAATGATGGCCAGGCGGTAACGATCCCTGCCGTGGGGCGAGAGGACCATGTACATGTTCTGGACGTCTTCGATGTCCTCCGGGTCCTCCTGTTCCACCCGGGGGCGGTAGAAGAAGTAGACGTTCCCCTGTTCCAGGGTCTCCACCTTGTTCTGCTCCTCCGCCATGTGCACCTCCGTGCTGAGGCTCTCGCCCTGCGCTCTCGCCCTGCGACCCGGCGGCCACTCCGTCGCACGTCCCGTTCCAATGGCGGACCAGCCCTGGCTCATCGCTGCGGCAGCGGCAAGGTCCGTCATGCTCAGCATGGATCTTGCCCCTATCGAGGCGGGCGGCCCGGCTCCACGCGGCGGCGCTGCTGGTGCTGGCGGTCATGCCTCCTCCGCTGTGAGCCACCGGCTGGCACCGGGATGGGAATGGATCCTGCCTCCACCCGGGAGGATCACTCTGGGAACGAGGAACCATGCACATACACCAGCTTGACCGCGAGAGGGTAGGCGTATCCAACGCCCTCATCTTCGAACCTGGCGACGAGGTGATCGCCGCCCTCGAGGCCCATGCCCGCCGGGCGGCGATCCGCGCTGCCCGTTTCAGCG
>SLCC01000170.1 GCA_007126035.1 Gemmatimonadota bacterium | reverse complement strand
GAGCAGGCCCGGTACGGCAAGGACATCTCCCGGGTAGCGATAGGGGCGGCGTGCTGGGCAGGTCGTGTCCAGGACGCGCTGGAGCGCGCCGACAGCTACGACGAATTCAGACGCCTTCTGGGGCTCGCATGACCCGGCTACGCAAGGGCGACCTGCCCGGGATCGAGGGCGCGCTGACACAGCTGGCCAACGTGGCGGTACGGGCGCCCAGCGCCATTCGCATCGCCCGGATGACACGGCGAGTGGCCGCCGTGGCCGGGGACCTGCGGGCCGAGAGAGACCGACTCGTCGAGAAGCACGCCGCCCGCGACGAGGAGGGCGCCTACCTCCCGGCAACCGACCCGGCCATGCGCGAGCAGGGGATGATCAGGATCGACCCTGCGGAGGCGGCGGCGCTCGAGGAGGCGCTGGCATCACTGCTCGACGAGACCGTGGAGATCCCGGTGGACCCGCTCTCGGCGGAAGACCTGCGCCGTGAGGACGGCCGGCCGGTGGACATCCCGGCGGCGACGCTGCTGGCGCTGGGGCCTCTGTTCCTGGATCCGCTGGATACCGGATGACCCTGAAGCCGCCGCGCTCCCTGGTCCTCATCCTCCTGGCTGCCCCGGGACTGGTCTCACCCCTGGCCGCCCAGGAGACGGCGGCCTCGCCCTGTGCCGCGTCTGCCCTGGCCGTGCGAGGCGTGGCCGATGCCGGGATCGACTTCGCCCGGCTCCTCGAGCTGTCGGGCTCCGTGCCACCGGTCCGGTCCTGGACGCTGGTCCGGCCCTCGGACGTGCGAGGCGACCCTCTCTGCGGGGGGAGCGGGCTCTGGCAGCGGCGCCTGGGACGTGTCCGGCCGGCCGGCCCCACCATCGAGCTTCTCCCGGTGACGGCGCTGGTCCACCGTAACTCCGCGTACCCCCGCCTGGACCACGACGGGGCGCTGTGGACCGGACGGGGTCTGTCCAGCGCGGTGAGCTTTGGCACGCAGCTGGACTGGGGGCGCCTGAGCGCCACCTTCGCCCCCATGCTGGCGTACCAGGACAACGCGGACTTCCCTACCCGCCCCGTTCGCGTCTCCACCCTGTCCCCGTGGGCGTACATGGGCCACCCGGGCAGGATCGACTGGCCGCAGCGCTTCGGCGACGAGCCGTTCACCACCATTGACCCGGGCCAGAGCCAGGTTTCCCTGCGCTTCGGTGGCTTCGCCATGGGCTACGGCAGCGAGAATGTCTGGTGGGGGCCGGCGCAGCGATACCCGCTCGTGATGGGCGCGGGGGCGCCCGGCGTGCCCGGCCTGTTCCTGGGCACCCACCGCCCGGTGGACGTGGGGGTCGGCGACGTGGAGTGGGAGCTCACCTGGGGCGTGGCCCAGGAGTCGGATTTCTTCGACTACCACCCTGACAACGACCGGCGCCTGCTGGCGGGCTTCATCGTGGTGTTCCGCCCGGACCCGGCCCCCGGTCTCTCCCTCGGGCTGACCCGGACCTTCATGAGCACGCTCTCGCCCGACGGCACGGCCTGGAGCGACTTCCTGCTCTCACCCTATCGCCCTGGCCAGCAGAACCCTGATGGTGAGCATGCTGACGATAGGAAGTTCTCCGTCTTCGCCCGCTGGGCTCTGCCGGACGCCGGCTTCGAGGCGTACATCGAATGGGGCCGCGAGAACCCGTGGACCGACGCCGGGGACTTCTTCCGGCAGCCAGACCACTCCCGGGCGCTGATGGCGGGGTTCCAGAAGGTGTTCACCGGTGACCGCCGCTGGGTCCGCCTCCGGGGAGAAGGCGTGGTCCTCAGAGGAGCGGATACGTTCCGGGCGGGACGCGCGGCCCAGACCTGGTACACCCACTCCCAGGTCCGCCAGGGTCACACGCACCGCGGCCAGCTCCTGGGGGGCCTGGTGGGGCCTGGCTCCGATGCCCAGTTCCTGGGAGGCGACCTGTTTCACGAGAACGGACGGGTCGGCGTCTTCATCGAGCGCGTCCGTTACGACGACGATGCCTACTACGTCCAGTTCGCGCCCTACTACGGCCACCACGGACAGGACGTCGAGCTGAGCGCCGGTCTCTCCCAGCTACACTTCGTGGGACCCTTCGACCTCTCGTGGGCGGCCACCCTCAGCAGCCGCCACCGGCGCAACTTCATCGAGATGGACGGCCAGAGCTGGGGCGACCTCCAGAGCGAGCTGCCCCACGAGAGGAACGTGGCGCTCCGCCTCACCGTCACCTGGAGGCCCGATGTCTGACCCTGTTGAACCTCCACCCACTGGTCACATGCGCGTACTGATCACCGGCGCGGCCGGGTTCCTCGGCTCCCACCTGTGCGACCGCTTCATGGCCGATGGTCACGAGGTGGTGGCCGTGGACAACTTCATCACCGGCTCGCCCGACAACCTGGCCCACCTGTTCGGCCGCCCTGGCTTCCATTTCATCGAGCAGGACGTGACGAACTACCTCTACGTCGAGGGCCGGGTGGACGGGGTGCTCCACTTCGCCAGCCCCGCCAGCCCCGTGGACTACCTGGAGATGCCCATCCCCACCCTCAAGGTCGGGAGCCTGGGTACCCACAAGACGCTGGGCCTGGCGAAGGCCAAGAACGCCCGCTACCTCCTGGCCTCCACCTCCGAGGTCTACGGTGACCCGAAGGTCCACCCCCAGCCCGAGAGCTACTGGGGGAGCGTGAACCCCGTGGGCCCCCGCGGTGTCTACGACGAAGCGAAGCGGTTCGCCGAGGCCATGACCATGGCCTACCACCGCTACCACGGCGTGGACACCCGCATCGCCCGCATCTTCAACACCTACGGCCCACGGATGCGGCCTGGGGACGGGCGAGTCATCTCGAATTTCATCGTCCAGGCGCTGCGGGGTGACCCGCTCAGCGTCTACGGCGACGGCTCCCAGACCCGCTCCTTCTGCTACGTGGCCGACGAGGTGGAGGGGCTCTACCGCCTCTTCCACTCCGCCTGGACCGACACCCCCATGAACATCGGCAATCCCCGGGAGTTCACCGTGCTGGAGCTGGCCGAGCTGGTGCGGGCGCTGACGGGGAGCAGGTCGGAGATCCGGCACCATCCCCTCCCCACCGACGACCCCGCCGTCCGCCAGCCCGACATCGGCCTCGCCCGCCGCGAGCTGGGCTGGGAGCCGGCCGTGGGGCTGGAGGAAGGCCTGAAGAAGACCATCCCCTACTTCCGGGCCGTCCTCGAGCAGGAGACGGGCGCCCGGGCACGGGTGCTGGCCGATGGGTGACCCGGCACCGGGCCGCTCCCGGCGCCGGCGCTCGAGCGCCCTCGGGCTCGTCCTGTCGGCGGGCGTGCTGGCCGCCTCCGGCGCCACCAGCCAGGAACCAGTCTCTCCGGCTGCCGGAGAGACTGCCCCGCCCGCCCCG
>SLCC01000046.1 GCA_007126035.1 Gemmatimonadota bacterium | reverse complement strand
TCGGGCTCCGGGTCGGCCGGTACCATGTCCATGGGCTCGAGCTCGTCGGGCTCCGGGTCGGCCGGTACCATGTCCATGGGCTCGAGCTCGTCCCGCTCCAGCTCCATGGGCTCCATCTCGTCCCGCTCCAGCTCCATGGGCTCCAGTTCCATGGGCTCACTCCATTGCGGCGGGTCGGCCCGTTCCTGGGCCGCGGGCTCCAGCTCGGCCAGCGGCTCGAAGCCAGCCTCACCCGACGCCAGCCGCTCCATCTCTTCCAACTGGGCCCTCAGCCCTTGATCGTCGGGGCGATCGCGCAGCAACTCACGGTAGACCTCGGCCGCACGGTCGTAAAGGCCCTGGCGGGCGTACACGTTGGCGATGGTCTCCGTCATGACGCCCGGACTGATCGTGGAAGGCTCGTCCGCCACGCCCTGGTCCGCTACGCCCTCGTCCGCTACGCCCTCGTCCCACTCCCGGTCCGAGTCCGAGACCTCCGCCGCCATCAGCTGGTCCACCTGCTCCCTGACCTCCACATCGGCAGGCTCCATGTCCAGCAGCCGCTGATACCGCTGGATGGCCTCCTCGTGCCGGCCGTCCAGTCGCGCCGCGTCGCCCAGGGCACGGAGCGCCACCAGGTTGTGGGGATCCAACTCGACGACCCGCTCGAAGGCGGACTCCGCCTCGGCGTATCGCTCCTGGTCCATCAGGACCCGCCCCAGGACCACATGAGCGCTGGAGTAGTCGGGGTGCCGCTCCAGGCCGTCTCGTAGCACCGTCTCCGCTCGATCGAGCTCCCCCGCCTTCCGGTACGCCTCGGCCAGATGAGTGAACGTCCGACCCTCAGGATGCTCCGCACAGAGGGATTCCAGTTTGGCGATGTCATCGCGATGGGCGTCAGGCATCGACTGCTCCTGGGAACCGAAAAGGCTTGAACCTTGGTGAGCGTAGCAAGATAGGAACTCGCGACATTGACTGTCAACGCACACGCTCGGCACGCGCGGACGGTTGAAGGCACACTTCCCGGGCGATATCTTTACTTGTTGCGGACGAGATCGGTCAAAAACAGGAGTTGTCAGGCTATGATGCGCACATTGCGTGAGAACACCAAGTGGATCATGCTGATCACGGCCATCGCCTTCGTGGGGCTCATGGTGTTCGAGTGGGGTATGGACGCCAGCGGCGGCAGCGCCGAAGCCTTCACCGGCGGCGAGGCCGGCCGGGTGAACGGGGCGCCGATCACGTATGCCGAGTACAACCAGGTCCACCGCACGCTGACCCAGCAGCGGCAGGAGCAGGTGGGTCGGACCATGTCCTCGGCGGAGTTCCGCCAGATCGAGGAAGAGGCGTGGGATCAGCTGGTCATGGACCGGCTGATCGACCAGGAGCTGCGGCGGCGGGGCATCAGCGTCACGGACGAGGAGATCCGCCAGGCGGCGCTGTACATGCCGCCACCGGAGTTCCATCAGCACGAGGCCTTCCAGGTCGACGGCCAGTTCGATCTGACCAGCTACCATGAGTTCCTGCGCTCTCCGGCGGCGGACCCGCAGCTCCTGGTCGACCTGGAGATGTACTACCGCCAGATGATCCCCCGGAGCAAGCTGTTCCAGCAGATCAACGCTTCGGTGGTGGTCACTGACAGCGAGCTGTGGCACATGTACCGTCAGGAGCAGGAGACGGCCTCGGCTCGCTTCATCCGTCTCGATCCGCCTCAGCTCGTCCCGGAGCACGAGGTGACGGTGACCGATCGGCAGATCAGAGACTACTACGACGAGCATCGCGACCAGTTCGTGAGGCCGGCGAGGGCGGAGGTCCGCATCGTGGCGCTGGACAAGCGGCCGACTGCCGCGGACACCATGGCGTCGCTGGAGCGGGCCAGTGAGATCCGGCAGGAGATCGTGGCGGAACGGGTGGAGTTCGAGGACATGGCCCGCCAGGAGAGCGTGGACCGCGTCTCAGCGGAGCGCGGCGGCCACCTCGGCCCCGTCCAGCGGGGCCAGACGGCGCAGCCGTTCGAAGAGGCCGTCTGGAGGGCGCCCATCGGTGAGCTGACGGAGCCCGTCCTCACCGAGTTCGGCTTCCACCTGATCAGGGTCAACAGCCGTACGCAGGACCAAGCGGATGTGTCCCACATCCTGGTCGCCATCGAGAGGACCATCGAGAGCGAGGATGCGCTGCTGTCCCGCGTCGACGCCCTCGAGGCGCTGGTCGAGCGCATGTCGCTGCCCGCCGCGGCCGAGGAGATGGAGCTCAGGTACAGGACGACCGAGCTGACTCCCATCCTCGGATCACTGCCCAACGTGGGGCCCGTGGACGAGGCACTTGACTGGGTGTTCCAGGAACGGCCAGCCCCGGGCGAAGCCAGCCAGGTACTCGAGAACGAGCGCGCCTACTACGTCGTGGAGCTCCTCACCCGCGAGGACGAGCGGCCCCTGACTCTCGAAGAGGCGACGACCTCGATACGCACGATCCTGGTCCGGCAGCAACAGCGCGAGCAGACCCGCGCCCTCGGTCAGCAACTCGTCGACCAGATACGGGCCGGGGCCACGCTGGAAGGTGTGGCCGCCGGGATCGGCGTGGACGTCAACAGCGCGGAAGAGTTCACCCGCCTCGACTTCGTGCCGGGTATCGGTCAGGCCAATGCCGCCATCGGCGCGGCCTTCGGACTGCCCGTCGGCCAGGTCAGCGACCTCGTCGCCACCGCCGACGCCTTCTTCATCCTGCGTACCACCGACCGCACCGAGGCAGACCGGGACGAATGGGAGCAGCAGCTGCCGTTCCAGCGACAGCAGGTGGTGGCCATGCTCCAGAGGCAGCGCATCGACCAGTACCTGGAAGGCCTACACCAGGAAGCCCGCATCGTGGACCATCGGGACCGGCTCCTGGACCCCGGCATCTGACCGCCCGGGAGTCTGACCGCCCGGGAGTCTGACCGCCCGGGGGGAACGGGCGACTGAGCCTCCCGGAGCCCCGCGTGCCGGCCGGCAGCCCTGACGGGGTAGCCGGCCGACACTTTTTTTCCGGCGGTCGTGGGCAATGGTGCCCACCTCGAATCCGCATCTGTCTCTGTCAACAAGAAGTGTTGGCGGGCCACGACCCCGACCCGCAGGCCAAAGACCCGCCCCCGCCCGCCACCGGCCCACCACCGGCCCACCTCCGTGCGCCAGAGACCTTTCTGGACCACCCACACTTCCTGCTGACAGAGACCGACACGTCGGAATAGGGGGACGGACCGAGACGTGGGGTGCCGCTACGGCATGTCCGGAAGATCACCGGGCCGGGCGACTAGTAGTCCCGCACGATGGTTCTGACGAGCACCGAGAGCGTCGAAGCGCCGCGCTGGCAAGGCGCGAAGCCGAGGAATAGCAGCGCTATTCCGCAGTGCTGAGCAACGTAGCCAGCGCGG
>SLCC01000088.1 GCA_007126035.1 Gemmatimonadota bacterium | reverse complement strand
GGGGACCGACGCCCGGACAATGACCGGGCGGGCTGGCGTCCAGGGCCAGGTGGCCGGCGGCCCGCTCCGAGGGGATGTGGGTCTGGCGGTCCGGGACTTCGGCGCTCGCCACTTCTACACCTCGCCCACCGCCACCTTCGACGAGTTCGAGCGGACCAGGGCCGCCACCGCCTCCCTGCGCTGGCAGACTCCGGCGTCCGGACACTGGTCCCTGGAGCCCACGCTCAGTCTGCGCAGGCATTACGACGAATTCCTGCTCCAGCGCGATGACCCAGGGTTCTACCGGAACGTCCACACCTCGACCCAGGTCGGGGGATCGGTGGCGGGACGTGTGGTGCCGGCGGCCGGTACGGCCGTTTCCATGGGTGTGGAGACGTACCGCGACGTCCTGGAGAGCACCAACCTGGGTTATCGGAGCGAGACCCGCGCCGCCGCCTTCACCGAGCTGGCCCTGGGCCGGGTCGGCGTCGGCGTCGTGCACCTGGGGCTTCGGGGCGATCACCACTCTGCCTTCGGCGGTTTCTTGGCGCCCTCGGCGGCGGCGGCGCTCTGGGCCGGCGCCGTCAAGGTCCGGGCCTCCGGCGGCCGGTCCTTCAGGGCGCCGAACTGGACGGAGCGCTACTACCTGGACCTTGCCAACGAGGGCGATCCCCACCTCCGCCCCGAGACGGCCTGGAGCGCGGAGGTGGGCGTGGACGTCCTGGGCCCGGACGCGACCTCGCTCGGCGTGACGGCGTTCATACGGGCTGCCCGCGACCTCATCGACTGGGCCAGGCCCCGCGGCGCCGGCGACGAGGTGGTGTGGCGCACCATGAACGTGGGCCGGGCCGTCTTCCGAGGCGGGGAGCTGGAGGCACGGGCCACGGACGATGGCGGGACCCGCTGGAGCGCCCAGGTGAGCCTGCTCCGATCCTTCACCGGCGACGACGGCTGGGACTCCAAGTACGCGCTGCGACCACTGACACGCTCCGTCGCCCTCTCCGCTGCCAGGCCGCTCGTGGGGGGACAGGTCTCATTGCGGGCGCGGCACGCACGCCGCGCTGGCGATCCGGCGTACACCACTGTCGACGCCCGCCTGTCACGTCCCGTCAACAACCGGCTCCGCATCGAGCTGGACGTGGTGAACCTGACGAACAAGCGGTTCCTGGATGTGACCGGCCTGGACGGCCCGGGCCGCGCCGTCTACCTGCGGGCCGGCTGGCGATAGGTCGCGGCGCTGTTCCACCCCCGGCGCTTCACCCCGGCGCCCTCCGTCCCGGGGCGAAGGTGCGCCGGCTCCGCCACCGGCACTCTCCGTGCGGGCCCCGGTCATCAGTGGAGCCAAGTGGTGGCGAGATGACAGACGCGGGCCAGGGCAGCAGCAGGGCGTATGGGACGTCTCGCATCAGGCCGCGAGCCCCTTTTCGTGGTGTACAGGGCCGATGCCCCGTTCCGCCGCGCACCGCCCCGGCCGCTGCTGGACGACGATCGCTTCGCCGTCACCCGCCTGCCCGGCTCAGCGCCGGAGCCAGCCCATGGGAGCGCCGGCGGGGGCGCGGTCGGCCAGGTACGATGAGACCTCCTGGATGAACTCCACGTAGTTGATCTCCTCACCAGGGCGGTTCGGCGACTCGCCGAGCCAGCAGTGCGGCTGGCGGCGGCCATACTCGACCCGGGCGTCGGCGGGCGGATCGGAGACGGTGTCCAGGAACTCCTCCAGGCGGTAGACGGCCAGCTCCAGGTAGTAGGAGTCCATGTCCCCGGTGGCGATATGGAGCTTGCCCCGCAGGTCTGGCCCCAGCCGCGGCCAGTTCTCCCGCAGGTGGTGGTGGAGGTCGAAATGCGCCCGCCAGTACTCTGCCGTCTGCCGGTCGATCTCCCCGGTCTCGTGGTCCCAGATAGGGCGGGGATAGCCATCCTCGCCCACCGGGCCATGCGCCGCCTCCCAGATGGCCCACTGGCCACCCGACCGGCTCCGGTCCGCCACCGCCAGCTCGAAGTGGCCCTCCTGGCGCATGGTGAACTGGATGTTGCCGTCGGCCCGACGGTTGCTGGGGCGCTCCACCTGGATCCACCCGCGGTCCAGCTCGTACGCGTTGTCGTCCTCGTAGATGTTGACGATCTGGTAGGCGTGGAAGTCCACCGAGTCCGGACACCACGACCAGGCCCCGCCGAAGTAGCCCGGGTGGAAGATCTGGAGCGCCAGCGCCTCCCACCCGCCGGTGGAGCCGCCGGCCAGGACCCGGGCCCAGGGCTGGCCCACCATCCGGAACGTCTCCTCCAGGTAGGGGATCAGCTCCCGGGTGATGGCGTCACCGTACGGGCCCACGTTGGCGGAGTTTACCGAGTACGACGTGTCGTAATACGGGTTCGCGTCCCTGATGGTGACGATGAACATGCCCGGCGCCCGGGGCGACATCCAGAAGTCGGAGAACCCGGCGGTGCGGCCACGTCCGGCCGCGCCCGGCTCGAAGCCGAAGGGCGAGCGCGCGCCGGGGAAATGGCCCAGGTGGAAGAGGACGGGGTACCGGAGGTGCGTGTCCTCGTCGTAGCCCCTGGGCAGCAGCACATTGGCGCCCAGGTACATGTCGCGGCCCCAGAACTCGCTCAGCAGCTCGCTCCGGATCTTGACGAACCGGACCTGCTCCCGGTCTCGCGGGTTGCCCAGCTCCAGTACCTCGCCCTCCCGCAGCGGCTGGATCGGCGGGATGACACGGTCCAACGACAGGCTCACCTCCGCCTCGATGCCCGGACCCAGGCGGACCACGTGCACGTCCGAATGGGCGTTGCCCGGCGAGATCCACACGTTCTGACCCTCGCCCGTCTCACGGTGCATCTCCACGACGTGGCCGTCGGCGCGGTGATAGGTGGTCCACGAGCCCAGGAGCGCCTGCACCCGGTAGTTCCCCGGCGGCAGCTCCGACAGGTCCGCCAAAGGGTAGCCCCGGACGCCGTCGCCCCCAGGCACCAACGTGAGCCTGCTCCCCGGCTCCACGTCCCGCACGTCCATCCCCCAGAAGGGGACGCCCGTCACCCGCACCAGCCGGCGAGGCTCCGGCCGCTCGGCAGGCGCCTCCTCGCCCACAGCCGGCTCCGGGACCCGGTCCACCACCAGGTAGAGCCGACCCTTCACCGGGAGCTCCATGCCCAACCCCGCCATCTCGTCGATGGTGGAGCCAGGCACGTGGACGTGGAACGCGGTGTGGGCCGCCCGACCGTGGGCCGGGTCGTGATCGCGGACGCTGCCGCTCGCCACCGTCGCCTGACACGCCGGTGCGCCGAACAGCCCCGCCACCAGCAGGGCGACCACGGGTAGGCGGCCCCACCGGCCGAAGGCGGGGGCAGCGGTGCCGGCAGCGGGGCCGCCAGCGGGACTGGCAGCGGGACTGGCAGCGGGACTGGCAGCGGGACTG
>SLCC01000079.1 GCA_007126035.1 Gemmatimonadota bacterium | reverse complement strand
GTGCCCCTGGCCCGTGCGTGCCCCTCCTCCTCGGGCTGACCAACGGAGCCGAGCGTCCCGACCACCTCCGGGTCACGTTGCACGCACTCGCACAAGGGCACGCACGCGGGAGCTGCGACCCCTTGGGCGCCGGTCGGCCGAAATCCCGTGCCCCGTGCCCCCCCTGCCCCCCCTGCCCCGTGCGCGCCCCTGACCCGTGATCCATCGAGCCACGGCCACGCCTGGCATCAGTTACCGAACCGCAGGATCTGGCACTCGGTCTGGAGGAAATTCCAGAACACCTCGCAACTACCCTCGATCCGGTATTCGACGCTGCGGACGGTCTCGAACTGGGAGACGGTGCTGTTCAGCTCCAACACCAGTATCCGGCTGCCGAATGAAGTCGAAGCGCCTGGAATGATCGGCCGGAAGTCCTCGAAATCGACGATGGCGAAGCCGTGCTCGTCGATCGAGACGTGCCGCAGCATCCCCGCGGTCTCGCTGGAGAACCATGAGCTGATACCGGCGGCCCGCTCCTCCGCGGTCGGTCCCTGCAACAGCTGCTCCAGCGCCGCGGTGAGCACCTCCGGCCGGCGCGGGATCTCCCGCAGTACCGGGTGGGGCTCCTCGTCGCGCGTGAAGAAGACCCAGACGTGCATGATGTCGGGCGACTCCGGCGGCTCCGGCGGCGGCGCACATCCGGCCAGGAGGAGCACCACCGCCGCGCGCCAACCGCCCGATCGCGATCCGGTCGCAGGACGGTGGGTCAGTTCGCGACCGTGGGCGTCACCAACCGCCCGATCCGCCCTCGGCCGCATCGGGCGATCGGGCACTTGAGGACGCATACGGTCGCCAAACGACCGATAGCGAGCCGCGAGGGGATCGATCGGGCGGTTGGCGACCGGCTCGATCATCCGCAGCCCACTCACTGTCCGGACGTAGAGGCCGAGCCGGTACATGGTGGTGTCTCCGGTGGTCAGGACGTTGCGCGTGGTCATGGCGTCCAGCACGGCGCGGCCGCCCAGGTCGCCGGTGCCCAGGTTTGGTCATCCAGCGGGCCAGGTCGCCCACGGTGGAGTAGATGTCTCCCGCGCCCAGGCCGCCACCCACGTCCGGCGCGTCGTGGAAGGCGCCGCCGCCCGCCGGCGCGTAGCCCTGGGCAGCGCCCGGCAGCAACTGTCTCGGGTGCTCCCGGAACACCGTCGCCGTCATGCCCAGCGGCCTCGAGCCGCCAGCCGCCGATGGCCAGCGCGTTGAGGAACTCGCCCGTTCCGGACCACGGCCACCACCGCGCCCGGGCTCTCCGGGCCCGAGTACGGCCGGATGAGCGCATCCACCCGGGCTTCCGGGGTCTCCGCCTCCTGTGCTGGTAGAGGGTGGCCTGCCGCCAGGAGGGCCATTGCGGCGGCGATGAGGGGAACGGGGATGTCGCACCGCTTGTATTCATGATCGTCTCGCTCATTGTCCGCGGTCGGTCCCCGGCGCCGCCGGGCCCTACCGGCGGGAAGTTATCCAGCGGGCCACGTCGTCCACCACCTGCTGAGCCACCTTCCGCTGCCCGCCCATGACCTCCTGGGGCGTGGAAGGCCCGGTCCCGGCCATGAAGAGGTGGTCCAGGTCGGGATAGCTGCGGAACGTCACGTCGTGCCGATCCGCGAGGGCGTCCCGCCACAGGGCAAAGTCTTCCATGGTCACCTGGTAGTCCCGCTCCCCCTGTAGGATGAGGTGGGGCACGGGCGTCCGGCGTGCCACGTCCACGACCTGGCGCGCGTCCAGGTCCCGGATGTAGGCCACGGGCCCGCCCAGCACCCGGGCGGTGTCCGGGAGCAGGCCTGCCTCCAGCTCCGCCAGGCTGTCCAGGATCTCCGCCATGGCGGCTAGGTTGGGGTCATCCGGGTCGTCGGAGTGATGGAGTGACCGCAAATACTCGAGCTGCTCCCTGATGACCTGGGCGAAGGGCCGGGCCATGGGGGCCAGGAGGATTGCGCCCGCCAGCTGGGCGTCCCGCTGGGCGATGAGGGGCGCGACGGTGGCGCCCAGGGAATGGCCCAGGACGAAGACGCGGTCCGGGTCGATCCCGTCGGTGGTCCGGAGCAGGGCCAGTGCGGCGACGGCGTCATCGATGACCTCACCATCCACGGTGATGGTGAGAGGGTCGACGAGGTGGCCCAGGGCCCGGGTCCGCTTCTCGTAGCGCAGCACGGCCACGCCCCGGGAGGCCAGGCCCCAGGCCAGGTCACGGAATGGTCGGTTCGGCCCGATGGTCTGGTCCCGATCGTTGGGGCCGGACCCGTGGACCAGGACCACGGCGGGGTGGGGCCCGGCGCCCCGTGGCAGCGCCAGGGTGCCCGGCAGAACCCACGGCTCCCGGCCCACCGTCACCTCCCGTTCCACGAAGGTGGTGGTATCGGCGTACGGAGGCATCTCGTACGGCGTCTCCGCCGCCGGCAGCAGTCGGAACCCTGCCACCCGGCCGTCCCCATCAATCGAGACCAGGATCACGAATTCCTGGCGCTCGAAGCGGCCGGTGAGCTCCACCAACCGGTACTCGCCCTGCTCGCTCAGGCGGTGCGGCGCCAGCGTGTGGAGTGGTCCCATCTGGGCGGTGAGCCGGTCCCATATGGCCGCCAGCGCGTCTGGCGACATGGGACCCGCCGCCAGCTCCGGCACCACCAGCGCCGAGGCCCGGCCGGTCTCGCCGGAGCGGAGCGCTTCCATGAACTCCAGCGCCGTCCGCGTCCATCGGTCCGCCGTGAGGATCGGCTCCTGGGCGACCGCGGGCCACGCCGTCGCCAGGACCGCCACCAGGGCCACCTGCCCCATCACACCCGCCAGGTTGCGCCTGCACATTGGACCCCCCAGAGCTATGGTGGACGTACGTAGCTGTCATACCTACGCGGGCAGGCTCCTGATCCTTCACCGCCCCGTCCGCGCCAGCTTGCGCGGCTCACCCAGGTCGTGTAAACCATTGCATCAGACCGCCACGGTGTTCGGTGAGCACCGTGAGGCTTGGCTCTGGCCCTCCCGACACGGCAAGGGGTTCCCATGAACGAGACGCGTACCCGTTCCAGACTCGGCCACTACGCTACCCGGACGCTGGCCGTGATCGGCGGCGCAGTAGTGGTCCTTCTCCTCGTCGCGCTGGTGTTCACGGTCATCCTGGCGGACCGGGTGCCGCGGCGGACCATCCTGGAGCTTGACCTGGCGCCGGGCCTCATGGAATGGGCGCCGCAGGAACCCGTGGCGCTGGCGCTGATGCGGGACCAACTGCGAGTGCGGGACGTGGTGGAGGCGCTGGAGCGTGGTGCCGGCGACCGGCGGGTCCGGGGCCTGGTGGCCCGGGTCGGCACGGCAGAGCTGCCGCTGGCCGTGGTGGAAGAGCTGCGCGACGCGGTCCTGGCGTTCCGCGCGTCGGGGAAGCCGGCGGTCCTGTTCGCCGAGTCCTTCGGCGAACTCATGCCAGGCCATGCCCGCTACTACCTGGCGACGGCCTTCGAAGAGATCGTGATGCAGCCGTCGGGTGACGTGGGCGTGGCGGGCCTGGCGGCGTGGACGCCGTTCCTGGCCGTCACGCTGGAGAGGCTGGGCGTCGAGGCGGAGATGGACCACCGGCACGAGTACAAGGACGCCCTCTCCCTCTGGACGGAGCGGGAGCACACGCCCGAGCAGCGGGAGGCGCTCCTGGCGATAGTGGAGACGTTCCACGGGCGGCTGGTGGCGGGGCTGGCGCAGGGGCGGGGCATGGACGAGTCCACGGCCAGGTCGGTGCTGGACGCGGGGCCGTACTGGGGCGAGGAGGCGATCGCGGCGGGGCTGGTCGATCGGCTGGGCTACCGGGACCAGGTATACCAGGGCCTGCGCGAGCGGGTGGGCGGCGGCGACTTCCTGTTCGTCCAGAGGTACCTGGCCCGCGCCGGGCGGCCCCACCGCCGGGGCCCCACCATCGCGCTGGTGTACGGGGTGGGCGCCGTCATGCCGGGCCAGAGCCGGTTCGACCCCGTGTTCGGCCAGGTCATGGGCTCGGAATCGGTGGCGGCGGCCTTGCGCGAGGCCATCCGCGACGACGACGTCCGGGCCATCGTGTTCCGGGTCGAGAGCCCCGGCGGATCGTATGTGGCGTCCGACGCCATCTGGCGCGAGGTGATCCGGGCGCGGGAGGCCGGCAAACCCGTGATCGTCTCCATGGGCAGCGTCGCCGGGTCGGGCGGCTATTTCGTGGCCATGGGCGCGGACCGCATCGTGGCCCAACCGTCCACCATCACCGCGTCCATCGGCGTGGTGGGCGGCAAGTTCGCCACGGCCGATTTCTGGGAACAGCTCGGCGTGACGTGGGACGGCGTCGAGGTGGGCGACAACGCCGGGTTCTGGTCGATGATCCGGGAATACACACCAGCGGAACGGGAGCGCCGGGACGACTGGCTGGATCGCGTGTACGAGGACTTCACCGGCCGCGTCGCGACGGGGCGAGACATGACTCCGGCCGCCGTGGACGCGGTGGCCCGTGGCCGGATCTGGAGCGGTGAGGACGCCCTGCGCCTGGGCCTGGTCGATGAGTTGGGCGGCTTCCCGACGGCGCTCCGCCTGGCCCGCGAGGCGGCGGGCATCGAGCCTGACGCCCCGGTCCGACTCCGGCTCATCCCCGAGGACGTGGGGCTCCTGCGGCTCCTGCTCAGGGGACCCCGGGAGAGCGGATGGGCCACGCGCGGCGCCGGTGCCGCAGCCGTCGCCCGGTCCTTACAGCCGCTCCTGGAGCCGTTGCGTGCCGCGGGCGTGATTCGCCCGCCTGGCGCGCTGGTCATCCCGCCCGGCAGCTGGATCCACTGATGTCGCTCTGTCGAAGCCGCAGAACACGCGCTCAGAAAGGAAGGATGAGCACCAAACCCGTCATCCAGTGGTAGTCGTGCGAACCGAAGGTGAGCTCCGTGACCGGTCCGATCGAGAAGCGGTTGAACCTGAACGGATAGGCCACGGCTACGCTGGCATTCAGCACCCGGTCCCCATGCTCGAACGACACGAGGGGGCCCACATGAAGGTGGAAACGGTCGAATGGCTCGAAGCCAAGGCTAAGACCAAGGCCGTAATGCGGATGGTCGGTGAACACGACGCCGCCTACGACCCCGACGCTCGCATGGACCGGCCCGACATGGGTCCCGACTGCGTACTTCACGTGGAGGCCGGGCACCCATTGCTCTTCGCCCGACACGAATACCATGCCAGGCGCAAAGGCTATCTTCTGGTGCCGGGATTCGTGTCCGTGCGCTTCGGTCGGATGGCCCTGTGCTGACAGCGGGCCGCAGGGGAGCAAAGCGAAAGCGAGGGAAGCGAAGCAAAACGCAAGAAGGCATATGGTCCGGTGGGAAGAATCACCTGTCAGGCTCATGTCGACCGTCGTCAATCTCGAGTGGGTTGTTCTCTCGCGTTTCGGTTCGGTCGCCGCAGTTCCCAGTTCCTGGCCTTGAACCGACTCATCGAGCAGGTGTCGTGGTCCTGCAGCTTACCACATAACGCTTGTCGCCCCATTTCGCCATGCCGTACGCTGCCACGGGCCGGGTACCGGGAAATGCCGGGCGCGTGCGGTAGGGGAAACAGATGCTGGCGTGGCACTGGTAATATGACCGGAACGTGGAAGGAGTGACATGGACCGACACATGGATCAGACGCCCCGGCGTCACCGGCTTTCCCTCGCCGCGGGCGTGGCAGGCCTGCTCGCGCTGGTGGCCGTGGGCGGAGTGGCCGGCCAGACGGACAGCCCGCCCGGGGCCGCCTGGCCGGGCACCCGTGTGGAGGCGTACGAGCTCGAGGTGACGCCGTCGTTCGAGACCGGCTCGCTGTCGGCCCGGGCCGTGCTCCACCTGGTCAACCATGGCCCGGATCCGGAGGCGGAGGTGCCGGTCCTGCTGAACCGGCTCCTGCGTGTCTCGGCCGTCCGGGGCGCGGCCGGGTCGGACCTGGACCACGACCAGGACGTGGTAGCCTTCGATGACGTGCCGGATCTCCGGGTCAACCTGGTCCGGATCCGGCTGACCGAGCCCCTGGCGCCCGGCGAGGCCACGACCATCGACCTGGACTACGGCGGCGAGCTGGCCGCCTACACAGAGGTCTTCGGCTACGTGCACGACCGGATCGACCCGGCGTTCACCATACTCCGCGAGGACGCCTTTGCCTATCCCGTGGTGGGGGTGCCGTCTTTCGGGGCGCGCATCCGGGCCGGGCTCCACGATTTCCGGTACACCGCCACCGTGGTCGTGCCCGCGCCGCTGGTGGTGGCCAACGGCGGCGAGCTGCTGGGCCGGGAGACGCGGGACGGCGTGACCCGGTACACCTACCGGAGCATCGTGCCGTCCTGGCGGATGGACTTCGCCATCGCGCCCTACCGTGTGCTGGAGCGAGATGGCCGGCGGGTGTTCTACTTCCCCGAGGACTCCGTGGGCGCTCGCCGCGTTTTCGACGCGCTCGAGGCGACAAAGGCGCTGTACGCCGACTGGTTCGGACCGCTCCACGGGCCGCAGGGCTTTGCCGTCATCTCGGTCCCGAAGGAGTTCGGCGCCCAGGCGGACGCCACGGCCATCATCCAGACGGCGGACGCGTTCGCCGACGCGCGTGGGCTCGAGTCCCTGTATCACGAGGTCTCACACCTCTGGAACGCCCGCGCTCTGGACGAGTGGCCGCCGCGCTGGGATGAGGGGCTGGCCACCTACCTCCAGTACCGGGTGGCGGAGCTGAGGGACGGCAGCCCGCCCGTGGCGGAGCGGGCCCGGACCCTGGCCCGCCGTGTCCGGGCGGACGCCGAGCGGAATCCCCGCCTCCGTGAGGTGCCCATGATCGACTACGGCCGGCACCGGATGACGGACGCCTCCTATACGGTGGGCACGCTGCTGTTCGCGGCTCTCGAGGACAGGCTGGGTCGGCCGGGCCTGGACCGCATCGTCGGCGAGTACTACCAGCGCTACCACGAGACGGGCGCCACCACCCAGGACCTGGTCCGGCTCGCCGCCGAGCTGTCCGACGGCGCGTCCGACCAGCTCTTCGACGTGTGGCTGCTCACCACCCGCTGGGTCGACGAGATGGAGGACTGGTTCGGCGAGAGGTAGGACGACAGTGGCGGGCGTGTTCACGGGGCGTGTTCACGGGGCGACGTGGCGATCACCCTGCCAGGGTGTCACCGACCGAGGCCGTAGCCGAACCCGAGTCGCAGGGAGGTGCCGGCCCAGCTGCCGCTCGTGGGGTTCCGTTCCCGCTCGATATCCTCGTAGGCTCCGAATGCGAAGCGGTCGTGGCCGACCGCCAGCTGCGCGACGTACCGCCCGCGCACCCGGGCCTCGCCGCCCAGAGTGATCCCCGCACCGCCGCCCCATGAGGAGATGTGGACGTGGGACACTGCGGCCGACGTAGATTCCATCGTGAAGGACCGCCGGGCGAGCAGAAATCGCGCCGCCGCGTACGGTCGCACCGGCCCCACGGCCGGCAGCACCACCCGCGGCTCGACGCCACCCGTCCACAGGGTCAGTGGACGATCCCCCGCCGGTAACATATAGGGCCAATCCCACTCCTCCGGGACCAGGTGGGCCACGACTTCGGCGGGTAGTTGGTGGGCAGAGCGACCCACGAGCAGGCCGAGGGCGGTGCGGCGCCAAAGTGGTAGGCTCACGGAGGCCTCGACCCCCACTCCCATACCCGGCGCGGCATCCCCCGACAGGTCGTAGACACCCGCCGTCATGTCGATGCGCGCGAACGCCGGGCCGAAAGCCGGCGCAGGCCCGAAATGTCCGGTATAGCTCCAGAGGGCCAGTGTGCTATGGAGCGGGCAACCCATGAGATACATGGGCACGTCGCGAAACGCAGGCGGGGCCTCGGAGTTGTAGCGGTAGTACTCCACCCCCTCGAGGACGTGTGGCGACGTGCCCAGCAGGAAGAGCGCTTCGTCTTCGCTATGCACCATGCGGCCGTTCCAGTACAGTACCAGGCACGTCATGGACTCTGGTAGAGCGCTCTGGTCGAGCTGGGGGACGACGGACCGGCGGGGCGAGCCCACAAACCGCATCACTTCGTGAACCGTGGACGAATAGAACATCTCCGGGTCGTTCCGCGTCAGGGCCAGTGCGCTCCCCATGTGCGGCATCCCCGACTGGCGTGCATAGAAGCCCTGGTGCGTCGGCTCCTGCCGGTGGTCGGAGCGCCGCGCGGTGACGATCAACGGATCGAGCTGGATGGCCGCAGCGGTCAGCCGCACATCCACGATCACCTCTTCCGTCGGCCTCAGCTCGATGATCTCGGTGGTGAGGGTGCTGTACGCACTATGGTTCACCTCGAGGCGGTGCGGGCCCGGGTTCAGGGCCGCGACGTAGAAGGTGCCGTCGTCGCCCGTCACCACCGTAGCGATACGGCTGCCGTCCGCCGTCAACAGCGCCACGCGCGCGCCCGGGAGGTTGCGGTCCGTCTGCGCACTGATGACCCGTCCGCTCACGCTCTGGGCCGCGGCCGGTGCTGAGGTTACCAGGGCCAGGATGAGGAAGATGAGGATACGGCCACTACGAACCAGCGGGGGGATCAGCGCCTCCAGGTCCAGACCAGGCGTGGTCGGCCGTGTGCCCCACTGTGAACCACCGAATGAGTCGCTCATGATGCCTCTTCCTCGTCGAACAGGTCCGCGGTGTGGTCGTCCCGATAAGGATGTGCGGATGGAACGTGTATGGACGATGCTCACGCCGGGATGAGCGCCGCGGCAGGTGATCGATCTCAAGTTTCGCACCCGTGGGGCCACCTGGCAAGGCCTCGTGCTCCGGCCGCCGACGCCCCCGTGTAACGCTGTTGACGGTCTGACGCAGGCCCTCGATCGAAGGGACCCAGGCCGGGGTGAGACCGGGCTTCAGGGCCCGGCGTCGCGCCCGGCGTCGCGCCCGGCGTCGCGCCGGGTCGAGAGCAGGCGGGAGCCGGCGGTGAGGGCGATGCCGCCGGCGATGGCGGCGAGGAAGAAGGTATAGAAGCGCCACCACAGGGTGAGGGCGGGCAGCGCCTCGGTGGGTACGACCCGTTCGAGTGAGGCCGCGAACCCGAGCTCGACGCCGCCGCCGCCGCCGGGGAGCGGGATGAGTGTCACGACGTAGAGCATGAGCAGTGGCCACAGCAGCAGTGGTCCCATCTCCGCGTCGATGCCCGCGCCGAGGACGAGAGCGGGCGCGACGGCGAGCCGCGCACCCACGTGTACGAATGTGACCACCATCAGGACCAGGACCGTCGCCGCGCCGATCCGTCGCAACCTCCCGAGCCGCCGCCGCAGCCGGTGGGCCTGGAGTCGCACTCCCCGCCAGCGCTGCTCGCCCAGCCGCGACCGTCGCCACCACAGCGGGGAGACGTGGCTGACCCGCTTCCGGGCGAGGAGCATGGCCACGCCCGCGGTGGCCAGCGTGGCGCCGGCGTACAGGAGTATGCCGTAGGCCGGCAGCCGCGGCTCGCCGAGGAGCAGGAGCAGGAGCACGGCGATGCCGAGCAGGGCCACGGCCTTGGCGAGCATCTCCCCGACCAGCACGGCGCCGATCCCGCCCACGTTCCGGGAGTCCCGGCTGGCGACCGCTATCCTCATGGGGTCGTGGGCGACCCGGGCGGGAGTGACCGCGCCGGCGGCCTCTCCTGTCACCTGGGCCAGGAACGCGCTCCGGACGGTGAGTTGCACGCCGAGGGCCCGGGCCAGGATCAGCCACAGCCCGGCGCGAGCCGCGATGGCCGTGACCAGCGCCGCCAGGGCCAGCAGGTGACTGGCGGCCGGGAGCAGGAAGAAGACCTCCCTCAGCCCGGCTCCCGCGCGGATCGTTATGCCGACCAGGACACCGATGCCCAGCGCCATGGATACGATGGTCAGGGTGCGGGAAGGCTTGATCAGGTCGCGGGGGCGGCCGGCGGTCTCGATCGCAGCAGGACGGGGACCGCCCACGGGGGGACCGGGCGGGGCGGGACCGGCCGTCCGTAATCGCTGGGGCGGCGGCATGTGCTCACCTCGTGCGGGACGCGATTCGAGAAGAAGGTCGAGGGGGGGGACTATTACGCCGTGGGCGGTGTTCGTCAACCAAGCTCCGAACTCCGAACTCCGACCGCCCCGCCTCCGCTTCCCCTCCGCTTGCCGGGCCTCGGCGGGTGTCGGGCTACGGCGAGTGTCGGGCGCTCGAGTCGAGCCCCACGTGCCCAGATACGCGCCGGAGGCATCGAACAGCGAGACACGGAAGGCGACGGACGAGTCGGAGGACGCGGATCGTTACTGGTCGGCGGAACCTCGAAAAGGGTTGGAGGAGCGTCCTTGGGAGATGGATGGACCGTATGTTCGGCCGCGGGCTCCCCTGCCCTGTCGCTCTTACGCCTCAGTCTGTCCCATCCGATTATGCCATCAGCCGCTCCGCGCCTCGATGTCGAAGCACCCCCCGGGAGCGGCTCGAAGGGCCGGATACGCGCCCATGCCGCCACCCGACAGGAGCCGTGCGATGCCGCACCCAGCCGCAGTCGCAACGACCGACCGTCGCACCCGCCGCACCCGTCGCCGGGGCTGAGGACGGCGCCCGTGGCCACCACCACCCTCGCCCTGGCCGCACTGGCCGGCCGCTGGCGCCACGCCACGGCCAGTGAGCGGGCCAACGCCCAGCTCTTCCTGGCCGAGCTGTGCGACGCGCTGGAGGTGGAGAAGCCCAGGCCGGCGGGCACCGGCTACGAGTTCGAGTACCCCGTGCGCATCGTGCACAGGGACGGGAGCGAGGCGGTCAATCGGATCGATCTGTTCAAGGAGGGGTGTTTCGTGCTCGAGGCGAAGCACGATTCCAGGTCGGGCTCGGACTCGGGCTCGGATGAGCTGAGGGTTCGCCGCGCGTTCGGGCAGGCCTCCTCCTACGCCGCATTCGTTTCCGGCGGCCCACCGCCCTACCTCCTCGTCCTCGACGTCGCCCGCACGCTCCGGGTCTGGGACCGCTGGTCAGGCAGCTATGGGGGGTTCCAGGGGGCGGTCCGGACCATCGACCTGGCCCGGCTGGCGGAGCGGCCCGAGGACGTGGACTTCCTCCGGCGCGTGTGGGAGGACCCCAACTCCCTGGACCCGAACGTGAAGTCGGCGGCGGTGACCAGGGAGATCGCGGGGAAGCTGGCGGTGCTGGCAAGCCGGCTGGAGCGGGCGGGCCACGACCAGGAGCGGGTCGCCCGGTTCCTGATCCGGTGCGTGTTCAGCATGTTCGCAGAAGATGTGGGGCTGCTTGACGCCATCCCGTTCGAGCGGGCCGTGAACAAGGGGATGGAGGACCCGGCCCGGTTCGAGCGGACCGTGGCCGGGCTGTGGCGGGCCATGGACGAGGGCGGCGACTTCGGGATCCTGGAGATCCTCCGCTTCAACGGCCACTTCTTCCAGGACCGGGACGTGATCCCGCTGGAGCGCGACGACCTGGCCGTCCTCCTCGAGGCCGCGCGCGCCGACTGGGCCCGCGTCGAGCCGTCCATCTTCGGCACGCTCCTGACCCGCGCCCTGGACCGCGACGAGCGGCATCGTCTGGGCGCCGAGTTCACGCCCCGCGCCTACGTGGAGCGCCTCGTCCGCCCCACCATCGAGGAGCCCGTCCGCGAGCGCTGGACCATGGTCCAGGCCGAGGTGCTCCAGCTCCGGGAGAGGGCCGAGGCCGCGAAGACGGCCGGGCCCGCGACGGCCGCCACCAACCGCGCCGTCAAGCGACTCCGCGAGTTCCACGATTATCTCCGCTCCATCCGCGTCCTCGACCCCGCCTGCGGCAGCGGCAATTTTCTTTATGTAGCCCTGAGCGTGCTCAAGGAGATCGAGTTGGAGGTGGTCCGGGAGCTGGAGTCCATCACCGGCCAGCGCGAGACCGCCCTGGGCGAGGTCGACCCCGGCCAGTTCCACGGCATCGAGATCAAGCCCTGGGCGAGGGAGGTGGCGGAGCTGTGCCTCTGGGTGGGCCATCACCAGTGGTGGCGACGCACCCACGGCCACGCCCAGCCGCCCGAGCCCGTGCTCCGCGACACCGGCACCCTCGAGTGCCGTGACGCCGTGCTGGCTTGGGACGAGATCCGCGACGACCCGGAACGGGCGCGGCCCGACCCCACGCCGCGGATCGAGCACCCGGTGACGGGCGAGCTAGTGCCGGACCCGGAGGCGAGGTTGATGTACCGGGAGTATGTGGGGGCGAGGCAGGCGGAGTGGCCGGAGGCGGGGACCCCCGGTCCAATAGAGATGTCATACTGCATAGACCGAGTAATGCAAGAGGTTCCTTATGCCTAAGTTCTGCCATGACGAAATGGGATGATCGATTCCTCGGGCACCCGGTATTTTCTGCCACTGACGACCTGATCGCTGCGGCATCCCAGGTCCTGAGTGATGAGGATTCGGCCGAGGTCGTAGAGGATCTGCTCCGATTTCAGGTTCTTCACCTGTTTCCGTCCGCGGGGTTCATCCGACGAGTGCATAGCGCGTAGTGTGTAGGGCGTAGATCCGCAGGCGGAAGAACTCGGCGTCGCGGAAGCCATAGGCCTGGCGTTGT
>SLCC01000024.1 GCA_007126035.1 Gemmatimonadota bacterium | reverse complement strand
TGACGCGGCTGCTGAACAATGTCCTGGATTTCTCGAAGATCGAACGGGACCGCAAGACGTACCACCGCCAGCTCACCGCCCTGGACGAGGTGGTCCGACGCAGCGCGCGAGCGATGCATTACCCGCTGGAGCAGGAGGGCTTCGCGCTCCACGTGCACATCCAGGGTGACCTGCCTCCCGCACGGGTCGACCGCGACGCCATCGAACAGGCGGTACTGAACCTCCTGGCCAACGCCATGAAGTACTCGGGGGACAGCCGGGACATCGAGCTGCGGCTGCGATCTGCAGACGGCAGCGCGGTGATCGATGTGGAGGACTGGGGCCTGGGGATCGAGTCGGGTGACCGGGACCGTATCTTCGACCGGTTCTACCGCGTGCCGGATGCCACGCTCAATGGCGTGCCGGGAGCCGGGCTGGGCCTCACCCTGGTCCGGCATATCGCGGAGGCCCATGGCGGGCGGATCACCGTGGATAGCGTGCCGGGGGAAGGAAGCACCTTTTCGCTCTTCATCCCGCTGGAACGAGAGGAACCATGAGCCGGATCCTGGTGGTGGAAGACGACGCCGCGTTGCTACGGGGGCTCCGCGACAATCTCGAGGCCGAGTCGCACGAGGTCCTGTCCGCGGCCGACGGCGAGGAGGGCTGGCGGCTGAGCCGCGAGGGCGAGCCGGACCTGATCATCCTCGACCTCATGCTGCCGAAGCTGAGCGGCTACGAGATCTGTCGGAAGCTCCGGGAGTCGGGCGACGACGTCCCTATCCTCATGCTCACGGCCCGCGGCGAGGAGACGGATCAGGTGCTGGGGCTGGACCTGGGGGCCGACGACTATGTCACAAAGCCCTTCTCCATCCGTGAGCTGCTGGCGCGCGTTCGTGCTCTCCTCAGACGGGCCGATCCCGAGCCGGCGCTTCCGGACCGCCTGACGTTCGGGCGTGCGACCATCGATTTCCGCGCCTACGAGGCGACCAGGAACGGTGAGCCGGTGGAGCTGACGCCGAAGGAGTTCAGGGTGCTGCGGCACCTGGCGTCACGGGCGGGCGCGGCGGTGCATCGCCACGAGCTCCTCGAAGAGGTCTGGGGGTATGGCGTGTATCCCACCACCCGCACAGTCGACAACCACATCGCCTCGCTCCGGGCGAAGCTCGAGGATGACGCCGCGCAACCGCGGCACCTGCTCACGGTGCACGGGGTGGGCTACCGCTTCGTGGGGTGAGCCGTATGAAAGCCGGCGCTGACGTCTTCGTGACATTCGCCTTGCGACCGCCGGAAGGAGTCTTTGCATGATTTCTCCATCCCCCGCGGCGGGTCGTGACACTTCCAGTCTTGCCGCGCCCCAATGTTCGGGTACCAATGGACCCGAACCATGGAGGCGATCCATGAAACGCATTCTGGCTGTTGCCCTGGCGGTCCTGCTCGGGCTCGCGGCACCGCCCGTAGTGGGCGCACAGAGCCCGCACGACCTGCTTCAGCGGGCGCTGGTCCTGGAGCAGGCGGAAGGAGACCTGCGCGGCGCCATCGCCCTCTACCAGCGGATCGTGGCGGAGCACGGCGACGAGCGGGCGGTGGCGGCCACGGCGCTCTTCCAGATGGGCGAGTGCTACGAGAAGCTGGGTCGTGGCGAGGCGCGCGAAGCGTATCGGCAGGTGCTGGAGCGGTTCCCGGACCAGACGGAGGTGGCGGCGAGGGCGGAGGGGCGGCTCCAGGCCCTGGCGCGCCTCGACGCGGCGGCGAGAGCGCCCGCACCCGAGCGAGCCGGCATCCGATCCAGCCTGGTCTGGGATGGCTCCGTGGACCCGGACGTCGACCCGCTGGGCGGGCCGCTCCCGGACGGCCGCGGGCTCGTCTACATCGACTGGACCACCGCCAACCTGGCCGTTCGGGACCTGGTGACGGGGGATTCGCGCCTGTTGACCGATGATGGTCGGTGGGACGCGGAGGTACAACAGTATCCGATCAACGCGGTGGTTTCCCCGGACGGAGCGGCGGTAGCGTATTCGTGGGCCACATACCGCTACGGCGCATCGGACGGGGAGCACCAGTTCGAGCTCCGCGTCCTGGACATGCAGACCGGTCAGGGCAGGGTGCTGTTCCCTGGACGCGAAGGTGTCCAGGTCTACCCGTTCGCGTGGTCGCCGAACGGGGAGCTGCTCCTGGTCGGCCGCTACAGCGGTAACGGGGACGAGGCTTCCCTCGAGCTGGGAACCCTCCCGGCTGCTGGCGGTGAGCTGCATGTCGTGAAGCGGTTCCCCCGTAGCTTCTGGGTGTCGGCGACGTTTTCGCCCGACGGCAGGAACGTGGTCCTGAGCCATCCCGTGGACGAGGCCCCCGGCCGTTCGGACATCCTGCTCATCCCCCTGGACGGCGGACCGGAGGTGCCACTCGTCACGCATGCCGCTCATGACCATCTGCTGGGCTGGGTCCCGGGCACCCGGCAGATCCTCTTCCGAAGCGACCGTACAGGGGGGTGGGACGTCTGGGCTCTGGAGGTCGATGCCGCCGGGCCTGCCGGGCCGCCGCGCCCGGTCGGGCGGCGCATGGGAGAGATCGAGCCGCTGGGGTTCACCACCGATGGGTCGCTGTTCTACTCCACGTTTACACGCTGGTTGGAGCTCGCCATCGCGCCCTTCGACCGCAACACGGGCCGGCTCGACCTGGACGGTGCCGAGATGGTCCGGGGGTCGAACCTCTCTTCCGTGTGGGCGCCCGACGGCCGCCGGCTCGCGTACATCCGTGAAGTCCTGCACGGGGGTGAACGCTCCCACGAGCTGCATGTGCGGGATCACACCACGGGCGAGGCTCGACACCTGGCTCCCGGCCTCATGACCTTTCACCCCAGTTGGACGGCGGACGGCTCGGCGTTGGTGGTGACGGGCCGCCGCGAGCAGGACGGACCTGAGTCTTTCTACCGCGTTGATGCCCTGACCGGTCACGCCGAGGAGATCCTGGAGATCCCCAAGGAAGGGCGGTGGTGGCTGGGCCGGGCCGTATGGGACCGCGGGGCTGACGCCATCGTCTACACGCTCTTCGACCGGCTCGTCCGCCGGGACGTCGGCACGGGCGAAGAGGAGGTGCTGTTCCAACACCCGCGACTCACCGGCCGGCTACTGGCATTCTCGCCGGACGGACAGTGGCTCGCCCTCGGCGTTGGCTCTCCCACGGCGACCGGGAACCCCCACTCCGCCCCCGAGCAGGGCGGGCGGATCCTCCTGCTTCCTGCCGCGGGCGGAGAGGCTCGTGAGCTGGCGCGCATCACGGCGCCCGGACGGGTCATCCGCAACTTCGCCTGGGGGCCGGGCGGGGAATGCGTGTACTTCCTCCAGCGAGACTTCGACGCCAACGTGACGCGCCTCTGGCGAGCCCGGCTCGATGGTTCAGACCCGGAGGTGACGTGGCAGACCAAGCAGGTGATCGGGGAGCTGTCCATCCACCCGGCTGGTGATCGCGCCGCTGTCTCCAGCTCTACGCAGGAGAAGCAGATCTGGAAGCTGGAAGGACTGATGGAGGTGTTGCGGGAGCAGAATTGAGCCGGTGCCACGTCCTCTCATGACCCGGCGGAGGGAAGGGGAGAGGCACCCGCGACTCTCCCCTTCAGGTTCCTTCCGTTGGCGCTGGAGCGGTCTGGCCGAGTCCCGTCAGCCGTCGAGCTGGACGGCGCGCCGGAGCTGTTGTTCGGCGGTACCCACCCGGGCGGCCCCGTCGAGCTGGACGGGTTACGGCGTGGCCGTGCTCGAGGCGGGAGGGGGGCGCTGACCCGGCGTCAGCCGGCGACCCCCCACCCCGAGAAGTAGATCCAGATCGCCAGGACCGCGGCGGCCAGCAGGCCGCTGAGGATGATCTCGACGCGCCACTGGGCCATGCGCGCTATCCGGTCCGGGGCGGCCATCCGCAGCGTCAGCGGCTCCACCTGCTCGCGCGGCTGGGCGGGCGTCAGGACGCTGACCAGGACCAGCGCCAGCGAGCAGACGGCGAACAGGATGGCGGCGAAGTGGAGGAAGTTGATGTCGGCGAAGGCGAAGACCCAGCCGTCCGGGTTCAGCGCAGCCTTGTTCAGCTCCAGGACGAGCCGGCTCATGCCGATGACGAACCCGGCGAGTAGCGCTGTCATGGCTCCGTGAGCGTTGAGCCGGGCGGAGAAGAGGCCCAGCAGGAAGACGGCGGCTATGGGCGGCGCGATGTAGGCCTGTACGCTCTGGAGATAGACGTAGAGCGTGCCGGAGATCAGTCCCATGAGCGGGATCCAGAGCAGGCCGAAGATGACCAGCACGCCGGTTGAGATCCGGCCCACCCAGACCAGCCGTTGCTCGGACGCGTCAGGCCGGATCTTCTTGTAGACGTCCCAGGTGATGAGGGTGGATGTGGAGTTGAAGACCGATGACAGCGAACTCATGAGGGCCGCCAGCAGCCCCGCCACCACGATCCCGCGCAGCCCCACCGGGAGCAGGGTCCCCACCAGCGCCGGCAGCGCGTGGTCAGACACTTCCAGCTCGAGCTGACCCTGCTGGACCAGCACGTACGCGATCACCCCGGGAATCACGAAGATGAAGAGGGGCAGGAGCTTCAGGAACCCGGCGAAGACGGTCCCGCGGCGAGCCTCCGACAGGTTCCTCGCCGCCAGCACCCGCTGCACGATGAACTGGTCGGTGCACCAGTACCAGATCCCCAGGATCGGCGCGCCCAACAAGATCCCGGTCCAGGGGAAGTTGGGATCGGTGACCGGCTTCCAGAGCGTCATGAACTCCGGCCCAGCGGCGGCCACCAACTCGTTCCAGCCGCCCACGGCGTTCAGCCCGATCACGGTGACGGCGATGGCGCCGAAGAGCAGCACCACCATCTGCATGGCGTCGGTGATCAGCACTGCCCTGAGGCCGCCCAGGATGGTGTAGAGCCCCGTGGCGACCACCACCACGAAGGCGCCGGTCCAGAAGTCGATGCCCATGAGGGCCTCGAAGACCAGCCCGCCGGCGAAGATCGTGACGGAGATCTTCGTCAGGACGTAGCCGATGATGGAGATGACGGCCAGGTACCACCGGGCGGCGGGCGAGTAGCGGCGCTCGAGGAATTCGGGCATGGTGAAGACGCCGCTGCGCAGGTAGAACGGCGCAAAGAACCAGCCCAGGAGGAGCAGGATGAGCGCGGCCAGGATCTCGAACTGGGCCACCGCCACGCCCGTCGCGGCGCCCGTGCCCGCCAGGCCCACCAGGTGCTCCGACCCGATGTTCGAAGCGAACAGCGACGCGCCGATGATGAACCAGACGCTGTTGCGCCCGGCCAGGAAGTAGTCCGTCGAGGTCTCACGGCCCTGCCGCTCCCGCCAGGTGGCGTACCCCGCCCCGGCGAAGATCAGGGCGAAGTAGGCCGCGATCAAGGTCCAGTCCAGCCCCGTCAACTGTGCCACGGCAGCCCTCGTCGGCTAATGGTTGGGACGCGTCAACTCCAGAACATGGGTCTCCAGCAGCGCGAGCGTCGGGACCGCGATCCAGCGGCTGATCCGCCCGTCGGCACCCACGGTCAACGTGGTCTGCCTCGCGATGCCGAAGAGCGGCCGGACCGTGTGGCGGCCCTGCGGCATCACCGGCTCCGCCCAGGACAGTGCCAGCCGCGGATCAGTAGCATTAGACGGCCTCTGCCAGGGGTCACTGCCAGAATCGGAGGCCCGGTCCCGCCGGGCCAAAGTCTGATGCCAGAAGAACACCTTCCGTCGCCTCGCGCAAGATCGACGGAACGTGACTATGGCGCCGAAGGGGACATGGGGGTTTGAATCACAAGATTCGGGTGCGAGAACCACGCGGAACTGTTCTTGCCCCGCCGGAGCTACGACCTATCGGCAGGATTCCCTGGAAGCGGAGGATCGCTCATGAACCAGCATTTGCTCATTGCGGTCGCTCTCTCACTCGCCCTGGCTGCGCTGCCCGGAGAGGCCCAGGAGCCGCCGGTGGTGAGGGACGAAGGGCCGGAGCGGCCGCTGATCTACACGCCCGCGGACCTGGAATGGCGGGACGGCCCGGCGTCGTTAGAGCCCGGGGCCCAGTTCGTGGTCCTGGAAGGCGATTTCGGCGAGCCCGGGTTCTTCACCATGCAGATCCGGATGCCGGATGGCTTTCTGATCGCGCCCCACTGGCACCCAGCAGTGGAGCGGGTCACGGTGATCTCGGGGACTTTCAGCCTGGGCCACGGCGACGTGGTGGACCGGGCGGCGGCCCAGCGGCTCCCCGCCGGCAGCCACTTCTCCCTGCCCCGGGAAATGCGCCACTTCGCGTTCACGGAGGGCGAGACGATCATCCAGCTCTCGTCCATCGGCCCATGGGAGATCCATTACGTGAACCCGGCGGATGATCCCCGCACGCGAGGCCAGTGACGGTGGTAGGCACGCGAGTAGCGGGCCTTGCCGTGCCTGCTGGCGCTTGGCGTTCGAGCGCCAGCAGGCTTCAGTTGCAGCCCCGGCTTCACTGCCGCACCACCACCGGCACGCTACTCCTCTGGCCAGTCCTTCAGGTTCCACTTCTCCGGTGAGCGCCAGAGGCCGGAGAGGATCAGCTCACGCATGAGCATGAACTCTCTGGGCAGACGATCGTAGATCTTGATGAAGAGCTCCTCGTGGAGCAGGAGCTCATCCTTCCACATGTCCCGGTCGACGGACATGAGCCCGTTGAACGTGGCCGGCGGCACCGTGTCCAGGCCTTCCCATTCCATGTCTGTGTAGCTGGGCATCCAGCCCAGGGGGCTTTCGGTGGCACTGGCACGGCCGTGCACACGGTCCACGATCCACTTTAGCACCCGCATGTTCTGGCCGAACCCGGGCCACAACCAGTTGCCCAGCTCGTCCTTGCGGAACCAGTTGACCTGGTATATGCGAGGTGGGTCCGGGAGCCTGGACCCGAACTGGAGCCAGTGGTTGAAGTAGTCCGCCATGTGATAGCCGGAGAAGGGCAGCATGGCGAAGGGATCACGACGCACCTTGCCCACCGTACCGAAGGCGGCGGCGGTCATCTCCGAGCCCATCGTGGCAGCGGTGTAGACGCCGAAGCTCCAGTTGAACGCTTCGTACACCAAGGGCACCACGTTCGAACGGCGAGCTCCGAAGATGAAGGCGGAGATGGGCACGCCCTTCGGGTCCTCCCAATCAGGATCAATGGACGGGCACTGTGATGCCGGTGCGGTGAAACGGGCATTGGGATGAGCCGCCGGTCGATCATCCGCGGGCGTCCATTTCTGGCGGCGCCAGTCCAGCGCCTCTGCCGGTGGCTCCCCATCCATGCCTTCCCACCACACGTCGCCATCAGGGGTCAGGGCAGCGTTGGTGAATATGCAGTTCGCCCGGATGGTCTCCATTGCGTTGGGGTTCGATTGGTACGATGTGCCCGGCGCCACCCCGAAGAACCCGGCCTCGGGATTGATCGCGTACAGCTTGCCGTCCTCCCCCTTCCGGATCCAGGCGATGTCGTCTCCTACGGTGGTCACCTTCCAGTCATCCAGCCCCTTCGGCGGGATCAGCATGGCCAGGTTCGTCTTGCCGCAGGCGCTCGGGAAGGCCGCCGACACGTACGTCTTCTCACCGTCCGGCGACTCGATGCCCATGATCACCATGTGCTCCGCCAGCCAACCCTCGTCCCGCGCTATCACCGACGCTATCCGGAGCGCCAGGCACTTCTTGCCCAGTAGCGCGTTGCCGCCGTAACCGCTCCCGTACGACCAGATCGACCGGTCCTCCGGGAAGTGGACTATGTACTTGACGTCCGGGTTGCACGGCCACGGCACGTCTTCTTCGCCAGGCTCGAGGGGTGCACCCACCGAATGTACGGACGGGACGAACTCGCCATCGGCGCCCAACGCTTCCACCGCCGCACGGCCCATCCGCGTCATGATCCGCATGTTCGCCACCACGTACGGCGAATCCGTGATCTCCACTCCGATGATCGACAGGGGCGATCCGATGGGGCCCATGGAGAACGGGATCACGAACAACGTGCGACCGCGCATGGAGCCGTCGAACAACGGCTCCAGCGTACCCTTCATCTCCTCGGGGTCCATCCAGTTGTTCGTGGGGCCCGCTTCCTGCTCCCGCAAACTGCAGATGTACGTCCGGTCCTCCACCCGAGCCACGTCGCTGGGATCGCTGAAGGCCAGGAAGCTGTTCGGCCGCTTCTCCGGGTTCAGCCGGATGAACGTACCCGATTCCACCATCATCTCGCACAGCCAGTCGTATTCCTCCTGGCTCCCGTCGCACCAGTGGACGTCAGCGGGCTTGCACAGCGCGGCAATATCGGCGACCCACGCCTTCAGCCCCTCATGCTCCACGTACTCCGGATGGTCAATAGCCTGCGCATCCCGCTGCTCCTGGAGTTGGGACCCCATCGCTTTCTCCTCACACGGTGAGCTTGAAAAAAACCCCGACAGGAATTGTCCCGTCGGGGGAATACTTGGAATATCTGTCCGCCAGCCCAGGGTACGGGCCGATAATGCCCGCGTCGCTGTTCTCACAGTAGCGTATCGACTCGTTTTCGCAACTCCGCCCCTTGGAAAAGGCGGAGCCAAAAGGAAGTGGCACCAGTCCCACTCACCCGCCCCGTCTCCTCGACTGTACCGATTCCCTGGGCCGCAAGTCAATAGCGCTTCACGGCCACCGACCGCATATCCAGCGGGTGAACCGACCGCTACCGTCCGTCACTTCGGACCCAGTAGCTCGAGAGGGCCAACTCGTTTTCCAGGTTCCACTCGATCCGATCACCTGGATCGATCAGGATCGAATCCGTCCGATGCGTCTCGGTTGATCCAATAGGTGCCGCCACCAATCTCAGCTCCGTGGCCCTTCGCTGGAGACCTGCGGGTAGCTCGAATGTCCGGGTAGTCATGCTGGTCACGGTCCCCAGCCGCGTCCGGGTGCCGCGCTCCACCGCGTATATCGTCACGTCCAGCCAGTTGTGATTCGAGACCTCGACCGTAGTGGACTCCTCGTCCGGGATCCCCGTCTCTACTCCGTCTCCGGACAGGCTCGCACATCCTGTGGTCATGAGGCCGAACACAACCGCTGCCGCCATGCCGCCTGCTCTGCTGCCCATGCTGCCCCCTTGTATCACTCCACCGGGAAGGCCGAAGCCTTCTCCGTAACGACCCTGCTAGCACGCGCTCTGTCACGCGCGCGCGCGCGCGAAAATGTGCATACTCCATGCCGGGTGAAGAGCGGGGGCTCCGGGCGTCCTGGCGGGTCCCTGTCGCTTTGAGCGACGGGTGGTGTCCTCGAGGGTCCCGGGCGGTCCTGGCGCTCCGCCCGGTCCCCTCGGGCTCTCAACGGAGAGGCAGCGTTTGTGCCTCGTGCAGTGCCTCCTGGATGAGCTGGGCCACGTCCAGGACGTAGCGCCAATCGAGCCACGTGTCGGCGCCGCGTATCCATTTCTCGAACCAACCCATGTCTGCCAGGAGCTTCACCAGCTGGTTGCGCGGGTTCTTGAGGGCGTGCTGCTCGTCGGGATACACCATGAACTCCGTCGGCACGCCCAGTCCCTTGAGGGCCATGTGCAACTCCTGGCCCTGGGGCAAGGGTATTCGTTGATCCTTTTCCGGGAAGTGGATCAGCGTGGGTGTGGACGCGTTGGTGATGTACTTGAGGGGCGACTCGGCCCACCAATGCCCGAAGTCGTCCCAGGGCTTGTTCGGCGCGTCCAGTGCCGGGTCCCTGCCCAGGTAATATTCCCGGGAGGCCTGGTTGTCGGTCTGCCCGTACAGGGAGATCCAGTTGGTGACCCCGGCGCCTGTGGCGATGGCCTGGAACCGGTCGGTGGTCACCAGCATCCAGTTGGACCAGTGCCCGCCGGCGGACCAGCCCATGAAGCCCAGGGAGTCGGGGTGTACGATGCCCACCTCGATGAGGTGGTCGATGCCCGCGTGGATGTCCTCCGTGGCCCGGGCCCAGTAATCGCCCACTATCTGGCTCCTGAATTCGTGCCCGTAGCTCGACGAGCCGCGGTAGTTGGGCAGGAAAAGGGCGTATCCCCGGGCGGCCAGCAGGTGGCCGTATCCCCTGTGCGGGGAACGGGTGGTGGGGAGGAAGCGGTTCTCGAAAGCGGAGGCCGGGCCCCCGTGGATCTCGGTGATGAGCGGGTAGCGCCGGCCAGGGTCGTAGTCCAGCGGGTAGACCAGCAGGCCTTCCACTTCCGTCCCGTCAGGCGATGTCCAGCGGAGGGTCTCGGTCCTGGCCAGCTCGACCTCGTCGATCCACGGGTTGGCCCTGGTCAATCGCGTCCAGCGGGAGCGGTCCCCCACGTCGGACCAGGCGGCCGCGTACAGGTCCAGGGGCAAGGTGGGGTCGGTGAAGCCGATTATGGCCAGTGGACCTCCCGAGCCGTCGATGATGGAGAGGACGCCGGTCACGTGCGACAGTTTCCGGACGCGGCCGTCCGCCACGTCCACCTCGAAGATCTGGCGGTCGACCCCTTCTCTCCCGACGAAATAGATCCTTCGACCGTCACCACTCCAGCCGGCCGGCTCCACCTCGCTGTCATACGTCGCGGTGACGGCTGTCCAGTCGCCGCCGTGCACCGGTCGGACGAATATGTCGTTGATGCCCCGGCCCGCGAAGTCGCGTGGCGCTGAGATGGCCAGGAGCGAGCCGTCGGGTGAGAAGGATATGATGCTCTCGGCCACATGGTTGTCCGTCAGACGCTCTGGGGCGCGCGTCTCCGGGTCCACCAGGTATACCTCGTTGGGGCGGGTGTCCGCGTGGGGGTCGACAGGGCCGGCGACCAGTGCTATACGGTCGCCCGCGGGTGAGTCGTGGAAGTCATGGATGATGAAGTCCTTCCGGGTCACCGCCTGTGGCCTGCCTCCGCCCAGCGAGACCCGCCACAGATTGGTAGGGTGGAGGGCCAGGAAGTCGTCGAAGACCAGGCCCCGTTGGATGGGTCGGGCCTCGAATCCCGCCTGACGCCGGCGGTGGTCCGCCTCGTCCCAGTCGTCGGGAGCCAGGAACAGGATCTCATGGGAGTCTCTGCGCCACTCGAAAGAGGTGACGGGCGTGGCGTGGCCGGTGAGCTGCTGTGGTCGGCCCATCCCCTGGCCGTCCATGACCCAGATCTGGCGCTCGGCGCCTCGGCCAGCCAGGTAAGCCAGCCACTCGCCATCGTCGCTCCAGGCCCACTCCGCCACACCGCCTGGGGCGTCGGTGACCTGCCAGCTGGCGCCACCGTCAGTCCTCATCAGGTAGAGCTGGCGACCGTTGCCGCTCCGGAGCGACGTGAAGCCGAAGATCTCACCGGACGGGTGCCATCCGGGGTCTCTGTCGGCAGCACCCGGTGTGTGGGTCATGGGTCGGTCGAGCGTGCCGTCCACAGACGCCAGGTGGATCTGGGAATCCCGGCTGGGCTCCGGGAAGCTGCCGGGCGTGAGCGTATAGAGGACCGTGCCACCATCCGGTGACAGGGCTCCCTCACTGATGGCTGCCTGCCGGAACAGGTCCGGGTAGTCCATGGGCCGGCCGGCCTGGGCTGACAACGGAGCCTGGCCGATCCAGAAGAGACCGACCAGGAGGAGGGAACTGCGCCTGCACATGCTGGGCCTCCAGAAGCTGCAACGTCGCCGGCGCAGAGCACCGGCGACGACTCTCTCGTCATCCGCGTGGCACGGACCGTGCTTCTTATGGCCGCGCCTTTTTGCTTGAGTCGAACAGTATAGAAGCCGGGGCGCGGTGGAGCAAGCGAGGGTCTGGCGCGGGCTTTGACCGCGGCCGCCAACAATGTTACGTTGGCATGCCATCGTAGCAGGCGTCGGAGGCGCAGTATGCCGGAAAGGTCCGGGAGTTTCTCAGGCCAACCTGGCGTCCCCGTTATCGGGGCGTCAGATGAGGACCTCATGCAACGCCTCGTCATCGGAGACGTCGACTCCCTTGATTCCCTGATCAGCCGCCACTGGGCCGTGGTGGTGGATTACGCCGCCCGCATGATCCGGTGCGAGGATCAGGCGGAGGACCTGGCGCAGGAAGCTTTCGTTGCGCTCTGGGAAGGTCGCCGGGAGTGGACGGAAGGTACGCGGCCGCGACCTCTGCTGCTCCGCATGGTCCGCAATCGTGCTTTGAACGAGTGCCGCTGGCGCGAGGTGAGAGACAGGTTCGAGGGGCGGGTCCGGAGCATCGAGCTGGGCCGGCGCCCTCCAGACCCCTTCGAAGAGTTGAAGGCGAAGGAAGTGGAAGATCGCTTCCGGCAGGCCTTGGCGGCCCTCTCACCCAGGAAGCGCGAAGTGTTCACCATGTCCCGTTTCCAGGGCCTGTCGTACGCCGAGATCGCGCAGGTCCTGGGCACCTCATCGCAGACAGTAGCCAACCAGATGAGCGCCGCCCTGCGGGAGCTCCGCCAGGCCATCAGCCAGCCTCCCCAGCCGTATTCCGCCATCGCTCCCTGACGAGCCAGGAGTAGGCATACCAAGCCACTGGCAGCCCACGTCTCCCGGTTCCCGCCGATCACCCCTTCTAGTGGACCGATTCCGAAGTTCGGTGAGCACCGAGAGCGCGGATGCGCGCCTCCGGCAAGGCGCGCCGACGCAGGCATAGCAACGCTATTCCGAGGAGGCGTAACGCCGCAGGGGGCGCG
>SLCC01000186.1 GCA_007126035.1 Gemmatimonadota bacterium | reverse complement strand
TCCTGCTCGGGCGCGATCTGGGGCTGGTGGGCCACCTGGTCGTCCACGGGCTCCTCGTCCTGATCGCCGCGGTAGGAGCCTTCCAGGAGGGGGAGCGGAGGGGGCTCGTCGTCGTCCAGGGTCGCGTCGTCGTCGGGCCCCTGGAACGATTCCAGGTCATCCACCTGCGCCGGCTCGCCGGTCGACTCCGGCTGGGGTTCATCCCGGCCACTCTCGAGGCCCTCCAGCGCCTGGTGGGAGGACGGCGCCGCCACGTCTTCCGTCCGGTGGTGCTCGAACCCGTCGACGTCGGCGTCGACGACGTCGTGGTCGGTGTCCGGCTCGATCCCGTCTTGGTGGTCGTCGGGGTGATCGACGTCGTCTGCGCCGGGCACGGCGGAGTCCCGGTCCTGGTCGGGCTCGTCGTCCCGGTCAGTCTCGAGGTGGACCGGCGGAGCGGACTCGGGGTCCAAGGCCCGGATCTTCTCGGCGACGCGGTTGGCGGCGGGCTCGTCGCCGAGGTGCAACCATTCGGCGAAGGCCTGGTGGAGCTGATCCACGGCTTCCGCCTGGCGGTCCTGGTCCACCAGCTGCTCGGCCAGGAGCTCACGGACGTCGGGAGCGCTGGCGGTCCGGGTGAAGTCCTGGAGCGCGGCCAGGGCCGTGTCCAGCTGCCCACGCTTCAGCTGCCGCTCGGCGTAGGCCAGGATCCAGCGGCGAGCGTCACTGGTGAAGCCCTGCTCCTGGCAGAACCGGCTGAGCTTGAGGTACAGCTCCGGCCGGTCGGGCCGGTGACGCAGAGCCTTGTTGCAGAGGGCGATGGCGCTGTTGTAGAACCCGGACCGGGAGTACTCGTCGGCGGCCCTCTCGTAGTACGACACCGCCTCGTCGGTATGGCCCAGACGCAGGTAGAGATCACCGATGCGATTGAAGAGACCGAGCTCCAGGTCGATCCCGTCCTCCGCTTCCTCGGTTTCCAGGACCTTGCGGTAGACCTCGATGGCCGACCTCCAGTCCTCTTTCTGCTCGAATCTTCGAGCACGATCTTTCAGTTTGCCGATCGACGTCATCCAGTCCTGATCGGTTTGATTCCTGTACCGGGGACATGCCAGGGCCCGGCGCAAGCGAAATTACCGCGCGCGCCGGCCCGGAAGATACGTGGGCCCGGTGAACGGAACAAGCGTTCAGGCGACGACTTCGCCTCTCTTCCACACCTTCCTGGCAAGACGGACCCCGTACCGGTAGGGTATCTCCCGATAATCTGCCGCGTCCCAGAGGACGATATCGGCGGGGGCCCCGAAGGCGAGCGTGCCACGGCCGTCGTCGAAGCGCAAGGCACGTGCCCCGTTGCGCGTCGCGCCCACCAGCGCCTCCAGCGGGTCCATTCCCATCTGGGAGCAGGCGATGGTCATGGTGAGGGGGAGAGAGGGCGAAGCGGACGAGCCGGGGTTGAAATCCGAGGCCAGGGCCACGGTGGCGCCGGCGTCCAGCATACGCCGGGCAGGTGCGAACTCTTTACGGCCCAGGAAGAAAAGAGTTGCTGGCAGGAGCGTTCCCACGGTGCCCGACCCGATCAGGGCGGCGATGCCGTCATCGCTGACCCTGCCCAGGTGGTCTGCGGACGCGGCGCCCAGCTCGCCGGCCAGCTCGGCGCCGCCGGACCACTCGAGCTCGTCGGCGTGGAGCTTGGGGACCATGCCGTGGTCGAGCCCCGCCTGCAGGACCCGGCGGCTCTGCTCCCGGTCGAAGACGCCGGGCTCCATGAACACGTCGCAGAAGCGGGCCAGTCGTTCCGCGGCGACGGCGGGGATCATCTCCTCGGCCACCAGCTCCACGTAGTCGTCCTTCCGGCCGGCGTACTCGGGCGGGGTCTCGTGGGCGCCCAGGAAGGTGGGCACCAGCTCCAGGGGGCCCTCCCGGTCCAGGCGGCGGATGACCCTGAGCATCTTGAGCTCGTCCTCGGTGGTGAGGCCGTATCCGCTCTTCACCTCGGCGGTGGTGGTGCCCAGCTCCAGCATGGCCCGGAGCCGGGGCCTGGTCAGCTCGACCAGCTCGTCCTCGCTGCGCTCCCGGAGGTCGCGGACCGAGGCGTTGATGCCGCCACCCCTGCGCGCGATCTCCATGTACGGCACGCCCCGGCACCGGAGCGCGTATTCGTCGGGGCGCCACCGCCCGAAGACGGCGTGGGTGTGGGAGTCCACCAGCCCGGGCGTGAGGACGCCGCCTTCGCAGTCCACCATCGAGGCACCCCGGTACCGTCGCTTGAGGTCGGCCTCAGGACCCAGCGCCACCACGCGACCACCATCCAGCGCCACAGCCACGCCGGTCCTCACCGACCGCTCGTCCAAGGCCTCGCAGGTAACCACCTGCGACGCACCCGTCAGGATCTCGACCGCCATCGTGATCGCGTCCCCTCTCCTCGTGTCGTCTTCCGCCGTCCCGTCAGACCCGGGCCCAGAGCCCGGCCAGCTCGCCGCCACGGACCAGCGCCTCGGCGGCGGCGATGTCACCGCCCATCACCCGGTCCCGCCCCAGCGGCTCCACCCGCTCGCGCAGCAGCCGGTAGGCCTCGTCCACTCCCCGGCCGGGCCGCAGGGGCTTCAGGAACTCCAGGCCCTGCGCCGCCGCCAGCAGCTCCAGGGCCAGCACCGTCTCCAGCATGGCCACCGCGTCCCGGGCCTTCCTGGCGGACGTCATGCCCATGGAGACGTGGTCCTCCTTGTTCGCGTCGGTGGGGATCGAGTCCACCGACGCGGGGGCGGCCAGCAGCTTGATCTCGTTGACCAGGCTCGCCGCCACTATCTGGGGGACCATGAAGCCCGAGTTCGTGCCGGCGTCCGGAGACAGGAACGCCGGCAGTCCGGACAGCAGCGGGTCCACCAGCCTGGCCAGGCGCCGCTCGCTCACGGATGCCAGATCGGCGCAGGCCATCGCCACCAGGTCCAGGACCTGGGCCACCGGCTGGCCGTGGAAGTTGCCGCCGCTCAGGATCCGGCCCTCCCCGTCCGGGCCCTCACCAGGGAAGATGAGGGGGTTGTCGGTGGCGCTGTTCGCCTCCACCTCCAGGACCTGGCGCGCGTAGCGAAACGCCTGGCGGGCCGCGCCGTGGACCTGGGGCATGCACCGCAGGGCGTAGGCGTCCTGTACCCGTGGGTCCCCCTCCCGGTGGCTCTCCCGGATCGCCGAGCCCGACAGCAGCGCCCGCAGGCGGGAAGCGCTCTCGCCCTGCCCCGGCTGGGGCCGCACACGCATGATGAGGTCGTCAAACGCGTCAGGCGTGCCCCGCATCGCCTCCAGCGACATCGAACCCGCCACCTCCGCCGTCTCCACGGCCCGCTCCGCCGACAACAGCGCCAGGATACCCACCCCGGTCATGGCCTGGGTCCCGTTGTTCAGCGCCAGGCCCTCCTTGGCCTGGAGATGGACCGGCGCCAGACCCGCCAGCTCCAGCGCCTCCGCGGCGCCTCGCCGCTCACCGTCCACCAGCACATCACCCTCGCCCATCAGGGCCAGCGCGATATGGGACAGCGGAGCCAGGTCACCGCTGGCGCCCACGCTGCCGCGGGACGGGACCACCGGGTGGATCCGCCGGTTCAGCAGGTCCAGGATCAGCTCCACCACCTCCACCCGGATCCCGGAATGACCCAGGGCCAGCACGTTCGCCCGCAACAACATGATGGCCCGAACCTCCGACTCCGGCAGCGGCTCGCCCACACCCGCGGCGTGGCTGCGGATCAGGTTCTCCTGCAACTCCGTGATCCGCTCCCGGGGCACCAGGACCTCCGCCAACGCACCGAAGCCCGTCGTCAGCCCGTAGACGACACGGCCCTCGTCCACCGCCCGCTCCACCACCGCCCGCGACGCCGTCATCGCCTCCCGGGCCAGAGCACCCAACCGCACCTCCGCCAGGTCACCCCGGGCCACTCGCTCCACGTCCTCGAGACGGAGCCGGTCTCCCACCAGTTCAAGTACGGCCATGGCGCGGAACATAGGAGGCGAGCAGGCACCGCGCGAGGGCGGCCCGGAGGCGGGCGGAGCTACCCGGTTACCTGCCCCGGGAACTTCATCTGTCTCTGTCAGCAGCAAGTGTTGGTGGTGCCATCCGCGCCCGAGCCGACCTGAGCCCGACCCGCCCCACCTCCGACCAACAATTCCTGCTGACAGAGACAGACAGGCTCGTCGGTGCCCCCCATCGGGCTGCGGCGCCGAGGGCCAACACTTCCTGCTGACAGAGACAGACGGGCTCGTCGGTGCCCCCCATCGGGCTGCGGCGCCGGGACCGGCGGTTATGAGGTATCGCTCGGCAACGGGCCCATGGGCCCGTTGCTAGGGCTGCCGCATGTAGAGGCGATCGGACGGGTCGGTCCGCTGGTCGTACTCGACCTTCAGGTCCGGGTTGTCCAGGAGGTGGACGCGGAACTGCATGGCAAAGTTGCCGTTGGCGTTCCTGATGAAGTCGAAGTTGGCCTGCCAGCGGTGGAGGTCACGTGCCAGGTTGAGGACGTGGGAGTCGAACTCTCCGGTGGTGAACGAGTAGGACGTGCTCCAGTTCACGCTCCAGTGCTCGGTGGGCCGGAACGAGAGGTTCCCCCGCACGGTCTGCTGGGACAGGCCGGCCGCGGTGGGCGCGCCTGGAGTGGGCCGCCTGCGGTTCAGGGAGTAGTCCACGGTGGCACGCCAGCCGGAGGCGGGGGCGCCACCCATGCCGGGGCCACCGGCGCGGGGCACCATGGAGCCGGCGCCGGGGTCCCGGTCGTCCAGGTCGAACTGGTCCATGCCATCGGGGTCGCCGGCGTCCTGTCCCTCCGGATCCCCGTTGTCGCCGGCCGACAGGTCCAGGCCGAGCATGCGGAACAGCCAGAAGTCCTGGTCGATGGAGAAGCTCGTGCTCAGGCGGGTCAGGTAGGGCCGGAAGCTCCTGGGCCTGAGGCCGCCGTCATCGGGGGCCGCGCCCTCCTCGAACAGGGAGTGGCTCATGCTGAGCTGGAGGCCCGGGACCAAATCGGACCGGATGGAGTTGGAGATGTCCGTGGTCTGGAACCCTCGACCCGTCTCACGAGCCGACACGAAGTCGTAGTCGAACGACGTGTTGGTGTGGATCGACAGCAGGTTCACCGTCCGGGTGGGCGGCATCCGTCGCGGCTCACCGCTCCGATCCACTTCCCCATCCTGCTCCGTCGTGTGCGCCCCGCCGTCATCGGCGGCCGCGACGCCGTCGCCTGTCCCTGTCTCACCGGGCTCGACCCCTGTCTCACCGGGCCTGGCTGCCGCCTCACCGGCCCCGACCCCGGCCTCCTGGCCGCCGGCCTGGCTTCCGGGCGCGGGCTGGCCGTTGCCGCCGCTGTCCCTGACCCTGCCCTCGAAGGTCTGGTTGAAGGACAGGCTGATCCGGTTCTGCTCCCTCAGGTTCGCCACCCTGAAGATGCTGTCCTGGAGCTCGGTGGTGCTGGGCGTCGGCGAGTACGACCAGTTCAGGGTGGGCGAGATCCGGTGCCGGATCCGCTCGTACTCACCGAAGCCGGGCCAGAAGCCGAAGACCGTGGTGCCGAGGCTGGCGCCGGCGGAGACCCGGTTGGGCTCGGCGATGAAGTCCCGGGTCCCGCTCAGCGCCTGCGTCCGCTCGTCCCGGACCTGGCGCCCTCTTATGGACAGGTTGGGAGACAGGGTGGTGCCGGGCCAGAGTGTCTGCTGGAACGACAGACTGGTGGACCAGCCCAGGTCCTGGTCGCTGGTCTGGGGCAGCGCCTCGATGATGCCGCCCTCGCCCACGTGGAACGGCCGGGCCTGCTGGGTCTGGTCCCGGTACTGCAACTGCTGGCTCAGGCTGAGCCGGCCCAAGGAGACGCTGTGGCTGGCCGACGCGTTCACCGTTTCCTGGCCCTGGGCCCGCGGGGTAAGGACCTGGTTCACCTCGCGCAGCGTCCGGTTCACCGTGCCACGCCCGCTCCAGGTGACGCCGCCGATGCCGTCGTCGCCAGCAAAGAAGGTCATGGGTCGCAGGTTCAGGTTGAACGAGGGCAGCGTCCAGTCCACCTGGTCGTCGCTGATCCGCTGACGACGCTGGGCACCCATGCTGACGGAGCCCCAGTCGAAGCTCCGGTTCATGCTGGCCTGTGACGTGATGTTGCGGTTCAGCTCCCGCGGATCGAACGAGTAGTCCCTGACCAGCGACGTGGAGGTGCTGTAATCACCCGAGACCTGGACCTGGGTCCGCTCGTCCGGCCGCCAGCTGTTGCTCGTGCTGATGGTCAGGTCCCGCCGGCCCATGGCCTGGTCCGCGTTGTGCCAGTACTGCCGCAACGCCAGGCGACCCTGGAGGAACTGGCGCGTCCAGGCGTACGTCAGGCTACCCTCCAGCGACGAGTAGTTGTTGCTGAACCATTCGCCCGCCACCAGCGCGCTCACATAGTCGTTCACCGCCCAGTAGAACCCCAGGTTCGAGATGCGACGGTTGTAGCCCGTGCTGTTCCGCACGATGTCGTTCACCCCGAACTGTGGCGTCAGCAGCCCGCTGCGTCGGTCCGGCTTCAGGCTCTGGACCATCCATGGCAGCCAGAACACCGGCACGTCCCCGAAGCGGAGGGTCACGTTGCGGGCCACCCACACGTCCTCCTGGACCATCTTCAGGGAGCGGGCGTGGAAGCTGTAGTGGGGCTCGTCCAGCTCGCACGACGTGAACTCGGCCTTCTCGCCATAGATGCGGTGCTGGTCCGTGTCGTTCCACACCCAGACCCGGTTCTCCCCGCCCCGGACGTACCAGGTCCCGGCGTGCACCAGCTTGGTCTGCGCCCGCTCCGCCATGCCCAGGCGCCGGTTGATGTCGTAGCAGACCTGCTGGCTGGACACCGGCTCACCCTCGTCCCCCGTCAGCACCGGGCTGCCGTAACCGCAAACGATGCTCGAGTCCCCGCTGTAGACCAGCGCGCTGTCGGCCGACATGGCACTCCCGGCCTGGGCGACCCGGCTCTCACCCCTCAGGTTCAGCCGGTTGCCCGACCGCTCGAACACCGCGCCCTCCTGCCCCTCGTACTCCGTCACCGAATAGCCGGGCAGGGCCAGCAGGAGGGAGCGGATCGCCGCCTCGTCCTGAGCCGTGTCCCTGCGGCCCGTGTCCGCACCGGCAGCGGCTCCGTCGATGACCTCCGCGGGAGCCCCGGGGACCGGCGGGCCGGGAGCCTCCGCCGGTGTGGGAGCCTCCGCCGGTGTGGGAGCCTCCGCTTCAGGCTCCCGGGGCGACGCCTCCTCTTCGCCCTCGGCCTGCTCGGCCGCCGCGGTGTCCGGCCTGATGGGCGACGTGGGCAGGGCCCGGAGCCGCTCCAGCGCACGGGCGCGGGCCGTGGGCACCGTGTCCACCGGCACCGTGTCCACCGGCACCGTGTCCACCGGCGCGGGGCGCGGGGGGGCCGTACCGGCGGCCGCCGGGTCGGCGGTCTGGGGTTGCAGGCTGGCGAGCCCGGGCGCGGCGCCCGGGATCAGGGCCAGCCCCAGGATGAGGGTCAGCCCCAGGGTCAGGGTCCTCATACGCCGGCCCATTCCTTCTCATCCTCGGCATCGGCGGCGTCCTCCTCCGCGGCCCTCCTGGCCGCCTTTCGCTCCACCATCCTGGCCAACAGGATCCCGAGCTCGTAGAGGACCAGCAGCGGCATCATGAGGAAGAAGGTGGTGAGGATGTCACCCGGGGTCACCAGGCTGGCGCCGATGGTGATGAGCACCAGCGCCCAGCGCCGGCCCTTGCGCAGCTTGCCCGTATCGACGATGCCCAGTATCGCCAGAACCAGGATGACGACCGGCAGCTCGAAGGCGATGCCGAAGGCCATGAGCGTCCGCACCACCACGCTCAGGTAGGCGCCGATGACGATGTTCTGCTCCAGGCTCGCCTGCTGGAACTGGGCGAAGAACTGGAACATGATGGGCAGCACCACGAAGTAGGCGGCGGTGACGCCCAGCAGGAAGAGGAAGAGGCCGAAATAGAGGGCTGGCACGATGGCCTTCTTCTCCCGGGGCAGCAGCGCCGGTGAGAGGAAGATCCAGACCTGGTAGATGATGACGGGCAGGGCCAGGAGCACGCCCACGGTCAGGGCCAGCCGGAGCGTGATGAAGAACGGATCGGTGGGGCTCAGGTACGCCAGCTTCCCGTCCTCGCCCAGGAGCGGCTGGATGGGGGCGATGAGGATGCCCAGCACGTCCAGGCTGTTGACCAGGAACCAGCCGATGACGGTGCCCACCACCACGGCCACCAGGCTCCAGATGATGCGCCAGCGCAGCTCCTCGAGGTGATCGAGGAACGGCATCTCGTCGGAGCCCGGGCCCCGCATCCGGAACGCACCGATCTTGGGATTCAGAGTGGCAACTCCGCCTGATTCTTTCGCAGCTCCGAGCGGGCTCTCGCCTCGCCCAGCTCATTCAACTCCTCGACGAACTCGTCGATGTCCTGGAAGTTCCGGTACACCGAGGCGAACCGGACGTAGGCGACGTAGTCCATCTCCCGCAGCCTGGTCATCACCATCTCGCCCAGCTCCCGGCTCTGGACCTGGTCGCGCCCGTCCAGCTCGTCCTCGACGGCGTCCAGCATCTCCTGGATCTCCGTTTCCGTGACCGGTCGCTTCACGCACGGCAGCCGGATCGAGCGCACCAGCTTGCTCCGGTCGAAGCTCTCCACGCCGCCATCGCTCTTGATCACCTGGACCGGCCGCTCCTCCACCACCTCGTACGTGGTGAACCGTCGCCCACAGCCCAGGCACTCCCGGCGACGCCGGATCGCGCGACCTTCCCGGCTGGTCCGGGACTCCACCACCCGGTCCTCGGTCTCATGGCAGTATGGGCAACGCATCACGTCTCCAATGACAGACGCCCGGCGGTGGGATGGACCGCCGGGCGCCCCGTACTCTCGCGCAACGTCGCGCGCTACGGTGGCTAACGATCCATCCGGGCGAGCGCCTCCTCTGCAAGGCGTCGGGCGTCCGACCCCGGATATCCCGAAATCACTCTCTGAAAGTACTGCGCAGCCCGCTCTAAGTTCCCTCTCTCGTACAGGATGACGCCCGCCCGGTAGAGCGACCGCGGCGCCGCGTCCGAGTCCGGGTAGCGGGCGACGACCCGCTCGAACTCCTGGATCGCCTCTTCCCAGCGCCGCTCCATGGCGTACGTCTCGCCGATCTGGCGCTGCGCGTCCGGCGCCCGGGGCTCCCGGGGGAAGCTGTCCACAACGCTCTGGAAGGCGCGCCGGGCCGTGGCGGCGTTGCCTCGCTGGAGCTGCTCCAGCCCGATCTCGTAGAACTGCTCCGCCATGCTGAACGTGTCGTCGTCCTCGTCGCGGGGCCGGTCCGGGGTATCGGCCCCTGGCGGATCGCCGGGCACGCCCATGGCAAGGCCCGCCTCGCCCGCGTCACGAACCGCCCGCGCCAGCTGCTGGTCCAGCTGGGTCAACCGCACCTGCACCTGCGCCGTCAGCTCGCTGACCTGGACCAGCTGCTCCCGGAGCTGGGCCATCTGGGCCGACATCTCGCCACGTACGTCCAGCAGACGGTCCGTGGTAACGGCCAGCGTGTCCAGGATCACCTGGTTCTGGGCCTGGAGCTCCTGCATCAACGCGTCCTGCCGAGCCAGGTCCTCGCGCAGGTCCCGGATGTCGGACTTCATGGCGCACCCGGCCACCAGCGCCACCAGGGCCAGCGGGGCCACCAGCCGGCCGAGCCGCCGGGCGGGGGAGGTCACCTTCCCCCGCCCCTCGGAACCACCCTCCCGGACGGCTGGGCCTCTCACGAGCCCGCCGGGTTCCGGAGCCGGTCGCCGCCGGCGATTATGCGGAACTCGTTGCGTCGATTCATCGCCCACGCGTCCTCGTTGCTCGCCCGGACCAGCGGCCGGTCCTCGCCCCAGCTCACCGTCTCCAGACGGTCCGCCGAGATGCCATAGCCCCTGAGCCAGTTAACCGCCGCCTCCGCCCGACGCTGACCCAGCGCCAGGTTGTACTCGATGGAGCCACGCTCGTCACAGTGGCCCTCGATCCGCAGACGGACCTCCGGGTTCGCCCGCAGCACCGCCAGCTTCCGCATCAGCTGCTGCTCCGCTTCAGAGCGGATCTCGGAACGGTCGTAGTCGAAATGGATCCGCTCCTCCAGGATCTCCCTCGCCGCCGCCGTCTCAGCCCGCTCCGCCTCAGCCGCGCGACGCTCAGCCGCCGCCCGCTCAGCCGCCAGACGCTCCGCCTCCGCCCGCTCAGCCGCCAGACGGGCCTCCTCCGCCGCCAGACGCTCGGCCTCGATCTGCTCCGGGGTCGGGCCCTCCGGCCCCCCGCTCCGCGAGCAACCCGCGGTGGAACCCAGCGCCAAGGCCGCGATCGCCACGGCCAGGGTAAGACGCTGCATCATCACATTCGCCTCCTAATCGATTCGTTGCGGTTGATCCTGCTCGAAACCTTTGACACCTTGTGCTCCCCTGCTGCTGGCCGGCTACTATCGCGACACCGCCAGGTCCGACGCACGCTTCAGCCGCGGAGACCAGTCCGGCATGCGGAAACGCCCGCCCGTGACCAACGGTCTTATGCGACCGGTAACAGTGTCGATAACATACAACCCCATACCATCATCGCGCACCCCGCTGAACACGATATGCCGGCCGTCCGGCGCCCAGGCCGGGTCCTCGCTGCGGCCCCGACTCGTGATCTGCTGGACCGGCGCGCCCGGACGGTTCGCGTCCGCCACCATGATCTGGAATATCCCGCCGCTGGAACGCCCGTGGAACGTCACCTGGGACCCGTTGGGCGACCACGATGGCGACGTGAAGTAGCCCGGCCCACCGGTCTCGAACGGCGTGAGCAGGACCGCATCACCCCCGCCAGCCGGCATGGTGAAGATGTGGGGGTTGCCCAGCCGGTCCGACTGGAAGACCAGGCGACGACCGTCGGGCGAGTAGGACGGGCCCATGTCGATCCGCGACCGCTGGCTGATGCGCGTGAGACAGCAGTCACGGGCCAGGTCGTACTCGTGGATCTCCATCCGGCCGCCCACCCACAGCCCCATGGCCAGCTTGCGGCCGTCAGGCGAATAGGCCGGCGTCTGCGCCAGGAAACCCCGGTCCGAGACCACCCGCACCTCACCCGTCACCAGGTCCCGCTCAACCACACGATGACGGCCCTCCTCGCCCGCTTCGCTGTACGCCAGCCGCCGCCCGTCCGGCGACCAGGCCGGCGAATAGATCGCCTCGTTCGTGTGCACCCGACGCAGGTTCTCACCGTCCGAGTCCACCAGGAGCAGCTCGTACGTGCCGTCCGAGCGCTGGCGCGACAGGGCAATACGCGTCGCCGCGATCCCCGGCTCGCCCGTGGCCCACCGGACCAGTTCGTCTGCCGCCGCGTGCACCGACATCCGGAAATCCGCGTCGCTCGCCGGCGGCAGCGAGAACTGCCGGATCTCCTTGACCGAGCCATAGACCACGTCGTGGAGAGCCAGCCTCAGCCCGTAGCCGCCACCCATCTCCTGGACCGACCCCGTGACCAGGTAGACCACACCGAGAGCGTTCCAGGCACCGTACTCGCCCACACCCGTACGCAGTCGCTCCGGGATCTCGAACAGCATGTCGAACCGGTTCGAATAGTCCAGGTCACGCTGCACTATCCGGTGGACCTCCTCCGCCACTAACCTGAGCCCGGGCGACACCGCCGCCGCCCCGGCCACCCCGGCCGCCCCGGCCGCCTCGGACCCGGCCCCGACCCCCGCACCTGCCCCGGCCCCAACGCCGCCCGGGACCGCGGTGAACGGCTGGACCGCCAGACGCGGACGGAACTGCGTCTCGTAGACCAGGCGAAGCTGGATCCCCCGCGGCATGGTCGTGTCCGGCACCTGCGCCCCGGCCACCGCCGGCCAGCCCACCACCAGGCCCACCAGGCCCGTCGCCAGCGCCAGGAGCCCCCCGAACCGCCCGCCGCCGGCCCGGTGTGGGGCCCCGCAGGATCCCGTAGGTCTCTGTTCGCAGGAACTGTTGGTGGCCAACCCGGCCATCTGTTCGCAGGAACTGTTGGTGGCCCCGGCCCCCGGCCCGAGCCCCGGCCCAGGCTCGGCCCCGGGCTCGGCCCCGCCGCCGGCCCCGGGCTCGGCCTCGAACTCGGCCCTGGCCACGGCGCCCTGGCCGCGAGCACCCACATTTGCTGTCGACAGAGACCGATATGATCGCCTGCCGGGCCCACCGACCTCGCGGCGGCAAGGCGTTCCGATGGACAGGCGCGTGTACGACTGCATGAGTTGCTCTCTGAGATAGGGGTTCATCTAACGCGGTGGCTCGACGACCAGCTGGATGGCCAGAGACGGTGCGGCGTATCCCTCCGGCAGCGGCCCGAAGGCACCGCGGTTGCCCGCCGTCTCCACTGCTCCCTCTACGGCGAAATCGAATCGCAGGTTCCCCGAGGGCCGGAGCATACGGATGTTCCGCACCGAGCCGTCGGAAGCGATCTCGAAGTACACGGTCGCCCGGGGCCTGCTGGCCTCGGTCCAGCGCAGGTAACGCTGAAGCTGGATGATGACGTTGTTCAGGTACTCGGGGTACGGGAACTCCCGCCCCTCCGTCTCGATGTTCAGCCCCTCGGCCGGCGGAGCCGGCTCCGCCGGTGGCGTCCGCGGCGGCGCGGGAGGCTCCGGCTGCGGCTCCGGCCTGGGCTCCGGC
>SLCC01000179.1 GCA_007126035.1 Gemmatimonadota bacterium | reverse complement strand
TCCCAAAGCAGGTGCGCTACCGGGCTGCGCCACGCCCCGAAGGTGCGGTAAAGATGGCGGCAGGGGCGGCGGGTCACAACCCCGCGAGGAGCCGTGGCACGGCAACGCAAGACCGCGCACCCCGGATCCCATATCTTCTGGCGGAACGGGCGGGCGTTGCGTGCGATAGCGCTGCCCTCCAGCAGCGTCGGTTCAGGCCCGCTCCAGATCGGTTCGGGCGAAATCCTCCCCTACGAACAGGAGCGGCTCTCCTGATAGTTTGGCGGCGGCGTAGGTGAGGCAGTCACCGAAGTTGAGACCGGCGGGATGCCGGCCCTTGCCGAACCGCCGGAACGCGTCGACCGCCTCCCTCCAGTGGACCTCCCCGAAGGGAATCTCCTGGATCGAGAGTTCGTCGAGGATCCGCTCGATGAGACCTCGCGAAGCGTCGCCCAGGCGCGCGTGCAGCACGATTCCCGCTTCCGCAAGCGTCGGGGCTCCGACCGCCACGGCTTCGGCGGATTGGAGCTTTGCCAGCAGAGCATCGTAGCCGGGCTCCCGGAAGATCACCGCCAGGATCGCGGATGCGTCTACGATCATACGCCTTCCGGACCATACCCGAGGATCGTCTCCCGCTCGCGCCGGTCCGGGGCCCGGCCGATCTGGTCGTCAGGGACCCGCGCCCACACTTCGTGCTCGAGGAACCGAAGGATGCGCCCGCTACCCCCCGCGTCTGCGATCCGCGATCTCAGCCGCGCCCTGCGCTCCACCAACGCTCGGCGCACGGCTTCCGTCTTCGTTTCGCCCGTCAGGCTGGCCACTTCTGCCGCCAACCGCTCCACTTCCCGGTTCTTGATGTTCAACGGCATGGCATCTCTCCTTCCACCCTAAATGAAGAATTACACCATCTCGGGAGCCGGGCAAGTGCTGGGCCGCTTCGTCGGTTGACACATGCGCGTCGAGCCCGGTATACCTGTTCACGGGCGCTCCCCGTTCCTCTGACCACGGACACCGTCGATGACCTTCTCCCTGATCGCCACGGACCCCGTCAACGGCGCAGTCGGCGTCGCGGCCATGACCGCCATGCCGGGTGTGGGCAAGCTGGTGGCGCACGCGCGCGCGGGCGTCGGTGCTGCCGCGTCGCAGGCCATGGTGAATCCCTACCTGGCCTTTGACGGGCTCGACCTGATGAGCGAGGGCGTGCCGGCGGACGAGGCAGTGGCGCTTCTGATCGAGCGAGACCCGGGGCGTGAGGGACGGCAGCTTGGCCTCGTGGACCGCCAGGGACGCTCGGCGGCGCACACCGGCTCGCTGCCGGAGGACTGGAAGGGCCAGACCACGGGGCCGTACTTTGCGTGCCAGGGCAATCGGCTGGTCGGTCCCGAGGTGGTGGACGCCGCTATCGAGGCCTATCTCGCCGCCGAGGGAGCGGCCATGGTGGATCGGCTGCTGGCCGCCATCGACGCCGGCGAGGACGCGGGCGGCGACACGAAGGGCCACCGTTCGGCCACCATCCTGGTCATGGGCTCGGAGGCGTACCCGCTATGGGACCTGCGGGTGGACGACGCCGACAGGCCGCTGGAGGAGCTGCATCGTCTGCGCGCGACCCTCGGCCGCGACCTGCTCCCCGAGGTCCTGATGCTGCCGACCCGGGACGACCCGCTGGGCGGGTTCGACTACCGGGGCAGTGAAGGGACGGTCTGACTCCGGGTCGAGCGTTGCCGGGCGTGTTAACTTGCCCGCGTACCGAACCCGGAGGTCCATCATGAGTCCCAGAACCAAGCTCGCCCGCTCCACGACCGACCGCGTCATCGCCGGCGTCTGCGGCGGCCTGGCCGAGTATTTCGGCTGGTCGGCGACCCGGGTCCGCTTCGGCTACGTTGCCTTGTCCATCATCTCCGCCGCGTTCCCGGGCATCCTGGTGTACCTGGTGCTATGGTTCATGATCCCGGAGCGACGCAGCGCAGTGTGACGGCGCGCTTTTGGAAGTGGCCCCCGCCGCCCAGCTTCCCGGTCGTACCGAGCCGAGAGCCCTTGACCCACTGGCGTCCACAGGTGCATTGTGAAGGAAAATGCCAAGGGGACGTAAAATGTTGACCCCAGACGATCAACGCCCGGGCTCCAACCCCGGGCGCCTGTTTCCCAGCCCCAAGCGCAGCCTTTCTCTCCGGCCTCCATGACCATTGGCGGGTCGGCGGAGCCATCCCTTTTTTCTCGCCCCCCCCCGGCCGCCATGAAGGATTCGCTGGGTGGGTGCTCATTCAGGTACGAAACGGAGGTCCCCGTGAGGTTCGAAGGTCAGTCGATCCAGTGTTCGACGCTCGATGGAGGGATGGCGGAGCTGCGGTTCGACCTCCAGGGCGATTCCGTCAACAAGTTCAACAAGCTTACCCTGGAGGAGCTGGGCCAGGCGGTAGCACTCCTCGGGGCCGACGCGGGCGTGCGCGGGCTCCTGATAACGAGCGGCAAGGACGGCTTCATAGTCGGCGCCGACATCACCGAGTTCACCGAGTATTTCGGCTACCCGGAAGGTCAGCTGGTCGAGTGGATCCTCGACGTGCACCGGATGTTCTCGGCGATCGAGGATTTCGACTTCCCGACGGTGACGGCGATCAACGGCTTCGCCCTCGGCGGTGGTCTGGAGCTGGCGCTGACGACGGACTATCGGGTGATGTCGTCGACGGCGAAGATCGGCCTGCCCGAGACGAAGCTGGGGATCTTCCCGGGCTTCGGCGGCACGGTTCGGCTCTCCCGTCTGGTCGGCGCCGACAACGCCATCGAATGGATAGCCGGCGGCAGCCAGTACGACGCCGAGGCGGCCTTCAAGACGGGGGTGGTCGACGCGGTGCTCGCGCCGGACAAGCTCCGGGAGGGCGCGCTCGACCTGCTCGAGCAGGCGGTGGCTGGCAGGAGGGACTGGAAGGCGCGCCGGGCCGAGAAGACTTCGCCCCTGAAGCTCAATCCCGTCGAGAGCATGATGGCGTTCGAGACCGCGAAGGGCTTCGTGGCCGGCAAGGCGGGGCCCAACTATCCGTCTCCGGTCGCTGCCATCAAGGCGATGCAGCAGGGCGCGGCCATGGGTCGGGACGACGCGCTGAAGATCGAGGCGAAGGGCTTCGCCAGGATGGCGAAGACCCCCACGGCGGCGAACCTGGTCACGATCTTCCTGGGCGATCAATACGTGAAGAAGGTGGCCAGGACCACGGCGAAGGCGGCCCCTGAGGTGAAGTCGGCCGCGGTGCTCGGTGCCGGGATCATGGGAGGCGGGATCGCCTACCAATCCGCGTCACAGGGCGTTCCCATCGTCATGAAGGACATCGCCGAGGAGGCCCTCGATCTCGGGCTGTCCGAGGCGCGGAAGCTGCTGGGGAAGCTCGTCTCGCGGGACCGGATGACGTCCGACGAGATGGCGGAGGTCCTGACCCGGATCCGGCCAACGCTCTCGTACGGCGACTTCGACGACGTGGACATCGTGGTGGAAGCGGTGGTGGAGAACGAGAAGGTCAAGAAGTCCGTCCTGGCCGAGGTCGAGGACCGGGTCGAGGACGACGCCGTGCTGGCGAGCAACACCTCCACGATCTCGATCACGCGGCTATCCGAAGGGTTGAAGCGGCCGGAGAACTTCTGCGGCATGCACTTCTTCAACCCGGTCTACAAGATGCCGCTGGTGGAGGTCATCCGTGGCGAGAAGTCCGGTGACCGGGCGGTGGCCACCACCGTCGGATACGCGCTGGCCATGGGGAAGACGCCCATCGTGGTGAACGACTGCCCGGGTTTCCTGGTCAACCGCGTCCTGTTCCCCTACTTCGCCGGATTCCTCGGCCTGGTCAACGACGGTGTCGACTTCCTCCGGATCGATGCGGTGATGGAGAAGTTCGGCTGGCCCATGGGGCCGGCCTACCTGCTGGACGTGGTGGGGATCGACACGGCGCACCACGCGCATGCGGTCATGGCGGAAGGCTACCCGGACCGCATGGCCACGCCGGGGCGCACCGCCATCGACGCCATGTTCGAGGCGGAGCGGTTCGGGCAGAAGAACGGCAAGGGCTTCTACGCCTACCTGCCCGACAGGAAGGGCGTGCCGAAGAAGACCGTCGATGAGGAGGCTCAGGCCCTCCTCGAGCCGCTGGTCCAGGCCGACCACGGCGCTTCGATCAGCGACCAGGACATCATCGATCGCATGATGCTCCCCCTTCTGATCGAGTGCTCCCGCTGCCTCGAGGACGGCATCGTCGACACGCCCGTCGAGGTGGACATGGCCCTGGTCTACGGGCTCGGCTTCCCGCCCTTCCGCGGCGGCCCGTTCCGGTACGCCGACGCCGTGGGTATCCGCGCGCTGAACGAGACCGCCGCCAGGTACGGCTCGCTCGGCAAGCTCTACGAGCCGACCGCCCAGATGGTGCGGCTCGCCGAGCGGGACGGGCAGTTCCACGAGGCTGGCCACGACGCCGACCCGGCCGGTCCCGCCGATACCGAGGAGCAGGCGATGGTCGCCGCCACTGGCGACCCCGCTGGAACCGTCAAGGAAACGAGGTAGACGATGAACGACGTCGTCGTCGTAGATGCCGTCCGCACTCCCATGGGCCGTTCCAAGGAGGGCATGTTCCGGAACGTCCGGGCTGAGCAGCTCTCTGCCGGAGTGATCAATGCGCTGCTCGAGCGCAACCCCGAGCTGGACCCCGCCGAGATAGAGGACGTGATCTGGGGCTGCGCCCAGCAGACGCTGGAGCAGGGCTTCAACATCGGCCGGTTCGCGGCGTTGATGACGAAGATCCCGCACACCACCGGCGCCCAGACCATCAACCGTCTGTGCGGCTCGTCCATGAGCGCGCTCCATTCCGCCGCCATGTCCATCATGACGGGGAACGGGGATGTCTTCGTCGTGGGCGGGGTCGAGCACATGGGACACGTGCCCATGACGCACGGGCTCGACCCCAATCCCGCCATGAGCAAGTACTCGGCGAAGGCGGCAGGGATGATGGGCCTCACCGCCGAGGTGCTGGCCAGGATGCATGGGATCAGTCGCCAGGCGCAGGACGAGTTCGCGCTGCGGTCGCACCGGAGGGCTCACGCGGCCAGGACGGAAGGGCGCTTCTCCGACGAGATCGTCGCCGTGGAGGGTCACGACGAGGACGGGTTCTCCCGGCTCTACGACCACGACGAGGTGATCCGGGAAGACACGAACATGGAGAGCCTGTCCGCGCTCAAACCGGCATTCGACCCGAAGAACGGCACCGTGACCGCCGGCAACTCGTCGGCGATCTCGGATGGAGCGGCGGCGCTCCTGGTGATGTCGCGGAACCGCGCCAGATCACTGCGTCTCGAGCCCATGGCCCGCGTGATGTCCATGGCCACGGCCGGTGTCGATCCGTCGATCATGGGCTACGGACCCGTGCCCGCCGTCCACAAGGCGCTGGACCGCGCTCAGCTGAAGATCAGGGACATCGACCTGTGGGAGCTCAACGAGGCCTTCGCGGCCCAGTCGCTTCCGGTCCTGAAAGACCTGCAGCTACGCAAGGATGTGGAGAAGAAGGTGAACCTCAACGGTGGCGCCATCGCCCTCGGCCATCCCCTGGGCTGCTCCGGGGCGCGGATCACCACCACGCTGCTGCACCAGATGAAGTCGGATGGTTACGAAACAGGCGTGGCGACCATGTGCATCGGTCTCGGCCAGGGCATCGCCACCGTCTTCGAACAAAGCTGACGCCAAGGCGCACCGCACGAACGCACTCGAGAGGAAACATGGCCCAGATTCTAGCTGACCGCAGAGACGTGGACTTCGTCCTTCATGAGCAGCTCAACGTCGAGACTCTCGCCGAACACGAGCGCTTCGCCGAGTTCAATCGCAAGGCGATCGACCTGATCATCTCCGAGGCGAGGACGCTGGCGGTGAAGGAGATCCTTCCGACGCAGGTCGATGGCGACCGCATCGGGGCCCGGTTCGACAACGGCGCCGTGACGGTGCCCGAGTCGTTCCACAAGGCGTGGAGCGCCCTGACGGAGGGAGAGTGGGTGGCCCTGACCGAGGACCCCGAGTGGGGCGGTCAGGGCATGCCCCGGTCGGTGGCGTCGGCCGCCTCGGAGTTCCTGCTCGCGGCGAACTTCGCGTTCGTGATGTACGCCGGTCTCACCCATGGCGCCGGCACGCTCATCGAGACGTTCGGGACGGAGGAGCAGAAGAAGCGCTTCCTGAAGAAGCTGTACTCGGGAGAGTGGACCGGCACCATGCTCCTGACCGAGCCGGAAGCGGGCTCGGACCTGGGCGCGCTCCAGGCCACGGCCACCCCGAACGAGGACGGGACCTACTCCATCGTCGGCACCAAGATCTTCTCCTCTGGCGGCGATCATGACCTGACCGACAACATCATCCACCCGGTCCTCGCCCGCATCGACGGCGCTCCCGCCGGCACCAGGGGCATCTCCCTCTTCATCGTCCCGAAGATCTGGGTCAATGAGGACGGCAGCCTCGGCGAGCCGAACGACGTGGTCTGCACCGGTCTCGAAGAGAAGATGGGGATCCACGGCAACAGCACCGCCACCATCGCTCTGGGAACCAGGGGTGAATGCCGGGGTCTGCTGCTGGGCGAGGCGAACAAGGGCATGCGCTCGATGTTCCTGATGATGAACGATGCGCGGCTCATGGTGGGCGACCAGGCCCTTGCCTGCGCCAGCGCCTCGTACCTGTACGCCCTCGACTACGCCCGCAAGCGCATCCAGGGCCGTGACCTCCTCCAGATCATGGACAAGGAAGCACCCAGCGTCCCGATCATCAGGCACCCGGACGTGCGACGCATGCTGATGATCATGAAGGTATACGTGGAGAGCCTGCGGAGCCTCTCCCTCTACACCTCGTACTGCTCCGATGGGATCGCGACGGCGGACGATCCCGACGAGAAGGCGCGGCTACAGGGGATCGTGGACTTCCTGATCCCCATCGCCAAGGCCTACACCACGGAGCGGGGCCTGGAGGTGTGCGACCTGGGGATCCAGGTGTTCGGCGGGTATGGCTACATCAAGGAGTACCCGGTGGAGCAGCTGCTGCGGGACTGCCGGATCACGCCCATCTACGAAGGGACCAACGGCATCCAGGCCATGGACCTGCTCTTCCGCAAGCTCGGCCAGAACGGTGGGCGCCCCATCCTCGATCTCGCCGAGGAGATCCGGGCCACGATCGACTCCGCCGCCGCTGTGGACCGGACCGCCGAGATGGCCGACGCCATGGAGCGCGCGTTGATCCGCCTGGAAGAGGTGGGGCGGAACCTGGGCCTGACCGCCATGTTGAAGATCCAGGTGGCGGCCGGGTACGCGCACCCGTTCCTCGACGTCTGCGGCGACGTCATGGTGGGGTGGATGCTGCTGTGGCGCGCGCGCGTCGCGGCCGAAGCGCTCGAGGCGGGAGCGAAGCCGAAGGACCGGGCGTTCTACGAGGGCCAGCTCGGGAGCGCGGAGTTCTTCACCACGAACATGCTCCCGCTCGCGCTCGCCAAGATGGACGTGATCCTATCGGGGAGCAGCGTCGTGGTCGACATCCCCGAAGAAGCGTTCGCGGGCAGATAGGGAGATCCCATGGACGACGCCATGGTCCAGCGGCCGTTCTCTCCGGCGTCCGCGACGATAGCCGGCATCCCGGCGGACCTGCTGTTCCTGCTGGTCACGCTCGTGGGGGTCGGTGTGTTCGCGTGGGTGATCTGGCGGCGCCTGGAGCCTTTGCGCCGGGCGCGACCGGATCCTCGCCTGAGCCGGATCCCCGAGCGGCTCGTGATGGTCCTGAAGTACTGGCTCGCCCAGTGGCGGCAGCCTCGCTACATGCTCGCGGGGGTGCTGCACATAGTCGTGTTCTTCGGGTTCCTGGTCCTGGCGATCCGGGCGACGGAGCTCGTGCTCCTGGGGATCTTCGAGGGATTCGAGATGCCGGGGCTCGGCGGAGGCCTCGGCGCCGCCTACCACGTGGTGAAGGACTATGCGGCGACGGCCGTGTTCGTGGCGGTGGTGATCCTGGCGGTGCGCCGGGGCTTGTTCCGGCCGGCCCGCTACGCCGTCCCCGAGAAGCTGGGAAAGGACCACACCCCGGAGGCGCTGCTCGTCCTGGGCCTGATCGGGACCCTGATGGTCTCCGAGAGCATCTTCGAGGCGAGCCTGTTCGCCGCCGGGGCGGGGTCCGGACATGCCACGGCGCTGACGCTGACGTGGGCCTTCGAGCGGCTGCTGTCCGGAACGGAGGTGCCGGCCCTGGCCTCAGTCAACCTGGCGGCGTACGCCGTTCACGACGTGACCTTCTTCGCGTTCCTCTGTCTGCTCCCATTCGGGAAGCACTTCCACGTGGTCACCTCCCTGTTCAGCGTGTTCTTCATGCGGCTGGAGACGGGCACCGTCAAGCCGGTGCTGCACGGCGTGCCCGATGCGGACCTCGACCATCTGGAATCCTTCGGCGTGAAGACGTTCGAGGACTTCACGTGGAAGCACATGCTGGACTTCTACAGCTGTGTGGACTGTGGCCGCTGCTCGGACCGCTGCCCCGCCAACCGGGTGGGCCGCCCGCTGTCGCCCCGGTTCGTCAGCATCAAGGCGCGCGACTACGCGTTCGAGCACTACCCGGCCTTCCGCCGGTCCGCGGCGGAGCCGTCGCCCCTGATGGGCGGGATCTACGGCGAGGACGAGATCTGGTCCTGTACGACCTGCGGCGCATGCGAGGAGGAATGCCCGCTGGGGATCGAGTACATCGACAAGATCGTGGACCTGCGCCGCGGGATGGTGGACGACGGCAACGTGCCCCAGTCACTCCAGAAGCCGCTGGCATCCCTGGAGAAACGGGGCAACCCGTGGGGCAAGCTCGAGAAGAAGCGCGCGGAGTGGGCCACCGGGAACGGCAGTGGGACGCCCGTCAAGCTCGTGGAGAACGGGGAGACGGCCGGGACGCTGTACTTCGTCGACAGCATCACCGCCTACGATGACCGGATGCAGAATATCGCCCGGGCCACCGCGCGCATTCTGGCGCGGGCGGACGTGGACTTCGTGGTGATCGGCACGGCCGAGAAGGACAGTGGCAACGACGTCCGGCGCTTCGGCGAGGAGATGCTCTTCCAGGTCCTGAAGGAAGAGAACACCGAGTCGATCAGGGCGGCGGAGGCGCAGAGGATCGTGGTGAGCGACCCGCACACGCTGAACACGCTGCGCCACGACTACGACCACATCCCTCCGGTCCACCACGTCAGCGAGCTGATCGCGGACGCGGTGGCATGCGGCGAGCTGACGCTGAAGCCGATGACGGACCCGTCGAAGGCCTACACGTACCACGATCCCTGCTATCTCGGCCGCCACAACGGCAGCTACGAGGCCCCGCGACGGGCGCTGGACGGGATCCCCGGCCTGAGGCGCGTCGAGATGGAGGGCAACTGCCGCGACCGGGCCTTCTGCTGCGGCGGTGGCGGACTGATGCTCTTCTACGAGCCCGAGGAGGAGCAGCGGATGGGCGTGGTCAGGGTCCAGCAGGCCCGGGAGGCAGGCGCCGACGTGATCGTCACCGCCTGCCCGTACTGTCTCACGAACATCGAGGACGCCATCAAGGTGGCCGGCCTGGAGGGAGAGATGGAAGCCCTCGACCTGGTGGAGCTGATCGATGGGCAGTTGGAGCGAGAGGTGGAAGCTCCCGACCTGGTGGAGCTGATCGATGGACAGTTGGAGCAGCCCCAGACATGAACCCTTCACGGGAAGCGACATGGAGATCCTGGTTTGCGTGAAACGGGTGCCCGACCCGGCAGAGAACGAGATCAGCATCGGGCCGGACGGCGGGGACATCGAGCGCGATGACCTGGTCTATTCGGTCAACGAGTGGGACAACTACGCGGTGGAGGAAGCGGTCCGGATCGCCGAACGGACGGGTGGGAACGTCACGATCGTCTCCGTCGACGACGACGAGGGGGAAGAAGTGGTCCGTCGCCAGATGGCCATGGGCGCGTCCCAGGGGCTCCTGCTGACGGACGAGGCGTTCGAGGGATCGGACGGCCTCGGCACCGCGACGATCCTGGCGGCCGCCGCGAAGAACGGGACCTACGACCTGATCCTGACCGGGGCGCAGGCCGACGACGGTGCCGCGCAGGTGGGTGGGATGCTGGCGGCCCTGCTGGATTGGCCCTACGCCTCGGTGGTCAACCTCGTCGAGACGAACAGCGATGGTCCGCTCCGGATCGGCCGGGAGATCGACGGCGGCAGCCAGGAGATCAACGAGATCGAGACCCCGTGCGTCCTGTCGATCCAGACCGGGATCAATGAGCCGCGCTACGTGGGCGTCCGCGGGATCCGGAAGGTCGCGTCCATCGAGCTTCCGGTCATGGATGCGGAAGCCCTCGGCATCTCCGCAGAAACCGTCGGCACCGCGGGAGCGAAGGTCAGGCGGGTCGACTACTTCGTTCCGGAGCAGCGAGCCGCTGCCGAGATGATCGAGGGGAGCACCGAAGAAATCGCCGACAGGATCGTCGATCTGCTCAGAGCCCAGGGAGGGATCAGGTAATGGACGCCAGAGTCTTCGTTTACGTCGCTCATAGTGCAGGCACCATCGACGACACCGCCCTCGAGCTGGCGACCGCGGCCCAGCGGCTGTTTCCCGGGAGCAGCCCCACCGCCATCGTCGCCGGCTCCGGGGTGGACGCGGTGGCCCGGGAAGCGGCCCGCTCCTTCGACGAGGTCTGGAAGCTCGACACCGAGGCGCTGGCGTATCCGAACGCGGAGCTGCTGCGGCCGCTCCTCGTCAAGCTGCTGACCCCAGGGTCGATGACGCTGCTGCCCCACAACACGTTCGGACTCGACCTCGGACCCGGGTTGGCGGTGAGGCTCGGCGCCACTTACGTACCTGATGTGGTGGACGCCGACGGGCTGGAGGGCACCACTCTGAAGGTCGTGCGCCAGGAGTTCGCCGGCCAGGTGAGTGCGCACGTTCACTGCAACGTCGCCAACGGCGCGGTGATCACGATCCGTCCCGGCGCGTTCCCCGCCGCGCAAAGCGGCTCAGCGTCCGGCCAGGTCGTGGACAGGTCGACGGACGCCGACGGGATCGCGGCGCGGCGGAGGTTCGTCGAGCTGATCGAGGCCGAGACGGGAGACGTGGACATCACCCGCGAGGAGGTGCTCGTCTCCGTGGGGCGCGGGATCGGCGACGAGGAGAACCTCGCCCTGGTCGAGGAGCTGAGCGAGGCCATGGGTGCGGCGGTCTGCTGTTCACGGCCGATCATCGACGCGAAGTGGCTCGAGAACTCACGGCAGGTCGGCACCTCCGGGAAGACCGTGAAGCCGAAGGTCTATCTCGCCCTCGGGATCAGCGGATCGTTCCAGCATCTGGGAGGCGTCAAGGGGAACCCGTTCCTGCTGGCCGTCAACAAGAACCCGAAGGCGCCCATCTTCCAGTCCGCGGACGTCGGCGTGGTCGCCGACCTGATGGATCTGCTCCCGGTACTGACCGAGAAGATCAGGCAGGGTCACTGAAGCGTTCCCTACCGTCTCCGGGCCCCAGCCGGCCGTCCTTGCCGCGCGGCCTCCGTCACGTAATATTACGTGACGTATAACTGCGTGACGACCCGCGGGTTCGGTGCCCCATGACCCCCATGACCGATAACCCATTCCGCACCGCCGAGCACGTGGTCGGGTCCTACTTCACGGACCGGGCCGACGAGGTCGACATGGTGGTCCGGGCGATGACCGGCCGCGGCCGGCTGCTGGTCTACGGCCCCCGGCGGATGGGGAAGAGCAGCATTCTGGCGGTGTCGGCGGTCCGGGTTCGGTCGGGTGGCGGGGTGGTGATCCACGCGGACCTGGCGACGGCGGCGTCGCTGGTGGAGGTGGCGGACCGGCTGCTGGCGGCGGTGTCGGCGGTGGAGCCGTGGCACGGCCGGTTGGTGGAGTGGGCGCGGACGCTGAGCCCGGTGGTGACGCTCGGCTTCGACGAGCTGGGGAATCCGCGTCTGGGCGTGGGTCTGGAGGCGCGGCCGCGGGGCGGTGAGGCGGAGCGGGCGTTATTGGAGCGGGTGCTGGACCGAGTGGAGTCGGTTTCGGCGCGTGAGTCGTCGCCGGTGGTGGTGGTGCTGGACGAGTTCCAGCGGCTGAGCGAGCTGGGCGGCGAGGGAGCGGAGTGGCTGCTGCGGAACCGGATGCAGGAGAACCGGGCGACGTCGTTCGTATGCGCCGGGTCGAAGGAGTCGCTGATCCAGGCCATGCTCCAGCCCAAGCGAGCGTTCTACGCTTTCTTCGAGAAGCTCCACGTGGGCGCCATGGCCCCGGCGCACCTGGCCCGGTGGATCGACGAGCGGCTGACCGGCTCGGGGGTGCGGGCGCGGGGCGTGGGCGCGGCGCTGGTGGAGCGGGTGGGTCCGCGAACCCAGGACGTGGTCCAGGCGGCTCGCACCCTCTGGTTCCAGGCGGCGCTGTCGGGTCGGGCCGACGGGGACGCGGTGGAGACGGCCATCGCCGAGATCGTCCGCAACGACGACACGGGGCTCCGCCGCACCTGGGAGTATTTGACGCCGCTCCAGCAGCGCCTGCTCCGGGCAGTGGCGGCGGGCGCCGTTGAGCTGCACGCCCAGGAGACCCGGCAGCGCTTCGAGCTGGGCCCATCGTCGTCGGTGACCACCGCCCTGGACGCCCTCACCGGCCGGTCGATTCTGGTCCGGGAGGCGGGGTCGACCCGGTTCGAGAACCCCTTCTTCCGGGAGTGGGTGCGGCGGGAGACGGGGTGAGCGGAAGGCGCTGGGGCCACGGTTGCCCACCGCCGAGCTTGCTGGGCGAACATTGACGCTCTCAGGGCTCCAGCCCGCTGGAGTGCTCGACGGTGGTGGAGCAGCTCTACATCGCTGGCCGAAAGGTGGACATGCGGGACGCGCACCGGCAAGTTCTTCGAGCGCTGTGGATCAAAGAACAGAGAGTCGATCGATGTCGATACCCAACCCGGACCGCTGGACGAGGCCTGGCGGCTCGCTCCCGGCCATGGCCCTTACCGGTTTCGTCGTCGCGCTGGTGTCGGCGTTCTCGTGGCTGGGAGCGCCGTCCTTGCTGGAGGCCCAGTCCGGTGGATTCTTTCCGACGCCGGTGCGACAGTACCAGGCGGCGTCGCCCGCCGGTGCCGTCGCGGAGGTTACGGGCGTGGCGGGCGCGGCGGCCCCTTCCCTGCTCACGCTCCGTGACGTGGCGAGCCCGGACCGGTGGCTGGGCCAGGAGGTGCGCGGCGTGCGCTGGGCGCTGGACGGCTCGGGTGTGTACTTCCGCTGGCACCGTGACCCGCAACCCGATGAGGACCCGGACCTGGACCCGTGGTACCGTGTGGACCGGGAGGGCGCCACGGTGTCGGAGCTGCCCGATTCGCTGGTGCACCTGGTGCCGGCGTCGTCGCCCGAGTGGAGCGCGGATGGGCGGCGTGCCGTCTGGGCCTCAGGCGGAGACCTGTACTTCTGGGAAGCCGGTCCGGCGGTGGGGTCCGCCCCACCCGCTGCGCCTGGCGGCGGAGCAGGCGCGGGGCCGGCCGCCGACCTGGCGCGTACCCGCGTGATCCATTCCGGGGCCACCCCCGTCCGGTTCCCCGAATTCACGCCGGACGACGGCTCGATCCTGTTCATGCTGGGCGAGGACCTGTATCGGCACCAGCTGGCGGAGGGGCGGACGGTCCGCCTCACGCGGCGGCACACGCTGGAGCGGGACACGCGAGGCGAGATGGCCCGCTGGCTCGAGGCCCAGCAGCGGGAGCTGATCCGGCACCACGACCAGGCCCGGGCCCGTGACGACGCTCGCAGGGAGCGCTCGCGGGTGGTGGACGGCACGCCGACGCAGGCCATCCCTGTGGCCCGCGGTGTCCGCATAGACCGGATCCGCCTGTCCCCTGACGGGAGCTGGCTGGCCGTCAGGTGGACCCGGCCGGCCAGGCGCGAGGCCACGGTCTATGCCGATTACGCCCACGAATCGGGCTACACCCGCGCGCCCACCGCTCGGCCGAAGGTGGGCGAGCCCCGTGACGAGGTGGGCATGGGTATCGTGCGGATCGACCCTCGCCTCCACCCTGACAGCGTGGAGATGGTCCAGGTGTCTCTGGCGGAGGCGGAGGGCCGGCCAACGGTGATCCACGGTCCCTGGTGGAGCCCGGACGGCGACCGTGCGGCGGTGCAGCTCCTGTCCCGTGACCACAAGGACCTCTGGATCGGGCTCCTGGACCCGGCCACCGGGGACGTGCGGGTGATCGACCACCAGCACGACCCGGCCTGGATCGGCGGCCCGCCCATCCAGGGCGGCAGCCTCCAGCCCACCCTCCTGGAGTGGTTCCCGGATGGCCGCCTGGCCTTCGCCTCGGAGCGGTCGGGATGGAGCCACCTCTACCTGTGGGGAGATGGCGCGGGGACACGGGCCCTGACCGGCGGCGCATGGGAGGTCCGGGGCGCCGAGCTGTCGCGGGACCGATCCACCTGGCTGCTCCAGGCCAGTCGGGAGCACCCGGCGGACGACCACCTCTACCTCCTGCCCGCCGCCGGCGGCGACCTGGCGCGGATCACGGAGCGGCAGGGGCGCAGCGTGGGCCGACTGTCTCCTGACGGCTCGCGGGTGGCGGTGACCTGGGGCGAGACGGTCCAGCTCCCGGATCTCTTCCTCCAGCAGGCGAGGCCAGGGGGCGACGAGGTGCGGGTCACCGTGAGCGGCTCCCAGCGGTTCGCCGCCCACCGCTGGCGCCGGCCGGAGATCGTCGCCTTCCCCCACCCCGATGGCGACCCGGTGTGGGCGGCCCTCTACCTCCCGGACCAGCCCAACCAGGAGCGGGCCGCGGTTCTCCACATCCACGGCGGCGGGTACCGGCAGTTCGCGCACCGGGGCTGGTCGGTGTACGGCTTCGCCAACCACGTGGGCTTTATCCACTGGCTCGTGGAGCAGGGCTACACGGTGCTGGACTTCGACTACCGGGGCAGCTCGGGCTTCGGCCGGGACTATCGCACCGACATCTACCGGTCCATGGGCATGAGCGACGTGGACGGCGCCGTGGCGGCGGTGGACTGGCTCGCCGGCGAGCACGGCATCGATCCTGGCCGGGTGGGCATGTACGGCGTCTCGTATGGCGGCTTCTTCACCCTCATGTCGCTGTTCCGCTACCCCGGCGTGTTCGCGGCGGGGGTTTCAAACGACGGCGTCACCGACTGGGCCCACTACAGCGACGGCTGGACCAGCCGGATTTTGAACCTGCCCTTCGAGGACGAGGAGGCCTACCGCACCTCGAGCCCCATCTACCATGCCGAAGGGCTCGAGGACGCGCTGCTCATCGTCCACGGCGTCATCGATGACAACGTGCACTTCCAGGATGCCGTACGCCTGGTCCAGCGCCTGATCGAGCTGGAGAAGGAATTCGACGTGATGTTCTATCCCCTGGAGCGCCACAACTTCGCACACCCGGCCGGCCGGTACGACTACTACCGGCGGGTGGCTGACCTGTTCGAGAGGGTGCTCCTGGGAGCGGACGGGTGACCGGGGGATGGAGTGACCGGGAGCGTGCCGACCGGGGGGCGGAATGGCCGGGGCGGCGGATCGGTGTGCCGGCGGCCCCGGCAGGCCGGCCCCGGGGCGGCTCTTTCGCTCCCAGGGACCTGGCGATATCCTCGATAGTATCGGTTTCCCTGAGTCACCGAACCACTCCCCAATCCAATTGACGACATGACCTCACGTTACCTGCCGTACCTCGTAGTCGCCGCACTGGCCGGTGTGCTGATCCTGGGAGCAGCGATGCTGGGCTCGCGGACGGCGCCGGCGGACCTGGTGCTCCTGAACGGAAAGATCGTCACGGTGGACCCGGACCGGCCCGAGGTCCAGGCCGTGGCCTCCCGCGGGCAATGGATCGTCGCCGTGGGCAGCGACGAGGAGATCCGTGCCCACATCGGCCCGGACACCCGCGTCGTCGACCTCGAGGGCCGGCTGGCCATCCCGGGCTTCGTGGAAGGGCACGGCCACTTCCTCGGTCTCGGGACCGCGAAGATGATCCTCGACCTGACCCAGGCGGACAGCTGGGATCAGCTGGTCCAGATGGTGGCCGAGTCCGCCCGGTCAGCGGAGCCCGGCGAGTGGATCCTGGGCCGCGGCTGGCACCAGGACAAGTGGGTCCCGGCGCCGCCCGGCACCGTCGACGGAGTACCGCCACACCACGCCCTCAGCCGGGTGAGCCCGGACAACCCGGTGCTCCTCACCCACGCCAGCGGCCACGGCTCCATCGCCAACGCCATGGCGCTGGAGCTGGCGGGTATCGACCGGGACACGCCGGACCCGCCGGGCGGCACCATCGTGCGTGGCGCCGACGGCGAGGCCACGGGTTACCTGCGCCAGGCGGCCCAGGGCCTGGCCAGGCGGGTACAGGCACGGGCCGACGACCAGCGCACGGCGGAGCAGCGTCAGGCCCACTTCCGCGAGCAGGTCCGTCTGGCCGGCGAGGAGGCGATTCGCTACGGGGTGACCAGCTTCCACGATGCAGGGGCGAGCCTGGCCGAGATCGACGGTTTCCGGGCCCTGGCCGACGCGGGCGAGCTGCCGGTCCGGCTCTACGCCATGGTCCGCGGCGCATCCCCGGCAGCCCTGGAGCGACGGCTGCCGGAGTACCGGCTCCTGGGATACGGCGACCACTTCCTCACCGTCCGCTCCATCAAGACGCAGCTCGACGGCGCGCTGGGCACCCACGGCGCCTGGCTGCTGGAGCCGTACGCCGACAATCCGGAGACGGCGGGCCTGCCCCAGCTCGATCCGGAGGAGCTACGACGGATCGCCGAGGTCGCCATCCGCCACGGGTTCCAGGTCAACACCCACGCCATCGGCGACCGGGGCAACCAGGAGACCCTGAACATCTACGAGGAGGTCTTCCGGGCGAACCCGGAGAAGACGGACCTGCGCTGGCGGATCGAGCACGCGCAGCACCTGGACCCCGCCGACGTCCCCCGCTTCGCCGAGCTGGGCGTGATCGCTTCCATGCAGGCCAACCACTGCACCTCCGACGGGCCCTGGGTCCCGCAGCGGGTGGGCCAGGAGCGTGCCCGGACGGGCGCCTACGTCTGGCGCTCCCTCCTGGACGCCGGAGCGGTGGTCACCAACGGGACGGATGTCCCCGTGGAGCCCATCGATCCGCTGGTCAGCTTCCACGCCTCCATCACCAGGGAGCTGCCCGACGGCAGCTACTTCTTCCCCGAGCAGCGGAAGACACGGGAGGAGGCGCTGTACAGCTACACCATGGCCGGCGCCATCTCCGCGTTCGAGGAGGACGTGAAAGGCTCCATCACACCCGGCAAGCTGGCCGACATCGTGGTGCTCTCCCACGACATCATGACCGTGCCCGCCAGCCAGGTCAGGGACGCGCACGTGCTCTACACCGTCCTCGGCGGCCAGGTGGTGTACCAGCGCTGATGGGCCCGGGCGTACCGGCGCCGGGGGACGGGGGCGTACCAGTCCTCGATACCCCCTGCCCTGCGCCCGGTCGCCGACCTATCTTCGCTTCCTCGGATTGGACGGCCCGCCCGGCGGGGCGTCTCTCCGGGTCCAGGTCGTTCGCCCTGACTCGACAGGAATCTCGCCCCGCGTGGGGCCGCAGAGGAGGTGACCGGATGTCTGCTCGCTGGCCGTACCGCCATGTCGTATCGCTGCTCGTCGTGGCCGCCTGGCTCGTGGCGGCGCCCGTCCCTGTCGCCACCCAGATGGCGCCTGCCGCTTCGGCGGCAGCGGAATCCCGGTCGCCAGCCGGCGCCGCGGCAGCGGACTTCTCCATTGCCGATGTGCTGGAGGTCCGAGGCACCAGCGTCCATGACCTGAGCGCCGACGGCCAGTGGGCGGTGATCAGCTACACGTCGCAGCGGGACCGGATCGGGATCGACAACCACCGCTTCGGCGACCCGACGTACGTGGCCCCCGTACTGTCCGAGGTGCGGGTAATGGACACCCGGACCGGCCAGGAGACGCCGCTGTTCCCCGTGAAGCGGCAGATCCGGGGTGCGGCATGGTCACCGGACGCGGCGCTGCTGGCGCTGGTGGTCCGGGAGGGCGACGACTTCCGCCTCGCCCTCTGGGAGCGTGCCCGGTCACGCCTGCGCATGGTCAGCCTGCCCCGGGGCCGGATCCTGGCCGACAACACGGCGCTCCGCTGGTCCGACGACGGGTCACGCCTGTTCTTCGCCACGCGCACCCAGTCATGGCGCCAGGAGGCGGCGGAGCGGTTCCGGCACGAGGTCCACGGCCCCATCGTCGTCCGTTCGAGTGACGAGCCGTTCCTGTCGTGGGACGAGGTTCGGCGCCTGGGGCTGCGACAGGGCGTGGCCGTCTACCAGGTCCGGTCCGGACGAGTCGAGGAGCTGGCGCCGGAGTCCATGTTGGGCGGCTGGGCCGTAACCGACGACGGCGCGTGGCTCCGGCTCCACGACGACATCACCGAAGGGACCAGCTACGAGCAGATCTTCGGGCGCGAGAACCGGATCCGGGCCGTGCGGCTGGACACGGGCGACGAGCGGGTCATCCTCGACTCGGACCGTGGCCTGACCTTGCGCTGGTCGGGCGACGGCCGGGCCTGGGCCTTCGCCAGGGACGGCAAGCTGCTGTTCGGCGACCTGGAGCTGGACGAGCCGCGGACGCTGGCGGAGCCGGAGCCGGCGAGCCCGGACACCGTCGCCGCCGAGGGTGAGGAAGGCGCGGCTGATGACAGGAACCGACGCGAGGAGCGCTTCTCCCCCGTCCGGCTCAGCCACGACGGATCGCTCCTGGTGGCGTCGAACCGGCGTGGGCTCTGGCTCTTCGACACGGCCACGGGAGAGCGGGAGCAGATCGTGGAGCAGGACCCCGACGACGACGAGGCGCCCCGCTGGGCGGTGGCCGAATGGAGCAGGGACGGGCAGCGCATCTACCTGACCTACGCGTCCCGTACCGAGTGGGACCGGGGCGTCTATCGCTACGACCGGCCCACCGGCCAGCTCACCGAGCTCACCCGCGGGACCCGCCAGCTCTCGGGGCTGCGGCTCTCGGGCGACGGTGAGACCATGCTCCTGAACGTGGCCGACGGCGCCCGGCCCGCGGACATCCATACCGCGGACCCGGACCTGTCGAACATGCGTCGCCTCACGGACACGAACCCGTGGCTGGCGGAGCGCCGCCTGGGGGACGTGGAGCTGATAGATTACCTGGACGCGGACGGACGCAAGCTCTACGGCGTGCTGCATTACCCCGCTGATTACCAGCCAGGCCAGCGCTATCCCACCGTCTTCATCGTCTACGAGTCATACTTCGATGAACGCTTCAACAGCACCGTGGCCCTGCTGAACGCCAACGGGTACGCGGTCATGCAGCCGTCGGTGCACCTGGAGCGAGGCTACCCGGGAGAAGGCTGGCTCAAGGGCGTGACCGCGGCGGCGAACAGGATCATCGCGATGGGCGTGGCCGATCCGGACCGGCTGGGCGTCCACGGCACCAGCTACGGCGGCTACGCCACCAACCTCCTCATCGCCCAAACATCCAGGTTCAAGGCCGCCATCAATATCTCCGGCAAGACCAACATGGTGAGCTTCTACACCGACTCGCCCCGGCTCGGGACCAGGAACATCCACGCGCCGGAACGGAGCCAGGACCGGATCGGCGGCACTCTCTGGGAGCAGCCCCACAAGTACCTGGCCCATTCGGCCGTCATGATGGCGGACCGGATCCGCACTCCGCTGCTGCTCATGACCGGCCAGCAGGACCACAACGTGACCGAGCGCACCACCTCCGAGATGTATTACGCCCTGCGCCGTCTGGGCCGGGACGTGGAGTGGGTCAGCTACATCGACGGCGGCCACGGCATGCCCCGGTCCACCGTGGAAGAGGCCATCGACTACCACGAGCGCATCCTGGCCTGGTACGACCGGTACCTGAAGACCGATGAGGAGCCGGGGGGGTAGCAAGGGACGGAGCCAGGGGTGGAGGTCTTGACTCGACTCCACACCGGGTCCCATTCTAACAGAGCGCCGGGAACGGCGCTCCGAACCTTACCCTTGACCGAGATACGAGTGGTGCGAGACGGCGCCCGAGTCCATGCTCCAGCGGTGCGTGGAGCATGACCATCATCCACGTCAATCCCGAGCCAGCCTGATGAGAGCATTCTTAGGGGCCTCGGTGGGCAAGAAGCTCATCGTGGGCCTGTCCGGCCTGTTCCTTATCCTCTTCCTGGTGGTCCACCTGGCGGTGAACCTCACCATGTTCGCCGGTCGCGATACGTACAACGCGGTGGCGCACTGGATGGGCACGAACCCGGCGATCCTTGCCATGCGCCCGGTGCTGGCGGCCGGGCTGGTGGTACATATCCTGGTGAGCTCGTACCTGGCCTGGTCGAACTGGCGGTCGCGACCTGAACGGTATGCCATGGTCGACGCGGCGGGCGGGAGTACGTGGGCATCGCGGCACATGTTCGTGCTGGGCGGGCTCGTGATCCTGTTCCTGGGTCTTCACCTGTCGAGCTTCGCCATCCCCATGACCTTCGGCTCGCCGCCGCTGGCGGAGAACTCGCCGGTGATGAAGGACGCCTACGCCCTGGTGACGGCCCGCTTCGGGCTGTGGTGGTACGTGTCGCTGTACACGGCGGCCATGGTGTTCCTGGGCCTGCACGTGGCGCACGGTCTCCAGTCGGCCATCCAGACGGTGGGCCTGAGCAACCGTCGCTGGCGGCGGCGGTGGGCCAGGGTCGGCAATGTGTACGCCGCCGTGGTAGCGGTGGGGTTCGCTTCCCTGCCCCTGTACTTCTTCATCCAATCGCAGGTGGGTTCAGCCTGATGACAATACTCGACTCGAAGATCCCGGCTGGCCCCCTGGCGGACAAGTGGGCAAATCACAAGAACACTGTCGGGCTGGTCAACCCCGCCAACCGTGCCAAGCTCGACATCATCCTGGTGGGTACCGGGTTGGCGGGCGCGGCGGCGGCGTCCACGCTGGGCGAGCTGGGCTACAACGTGAAGGCGTTCTGCTTCCAGGACACGCCCCGGCGGGCCCACTCGGTGGCGGCCCAGGGCGGCATCAACGCGGCCAAGAACTACAAGAACGACGGCGACAGCATCTACCGCCTCTTCCACGACGTGATCAAGGGCGGCGACTACCGGGCCCGTGAGGCGAACGTCTACCGGGCGGCGGAGGTCAGCAACCACACCATCGACCAGCTGGTGGCGGCGGGCGTGCCCTTCGCCCGGGAATACTCGGGCTACCTGGACAACCGGTCGTTCGGCGGGGTCCAGGTCTCGCGCACGTTCTACGCCCGTGGCCAGACCGGGCAGCAGTGCCTGCTGGGCGCCTATTCCGGGCTGATCCGGCAGGTGGCCAAGGGCAAGGTCACCATGTACCCTCGCCGTGACATGCTTGAGGTGGTGGTGGTGGACGGGGAGGCCCGGGGCATCATCACCCGCAACCTGGTCACCGGTGAGATCGAGCGGCACTCGGGGCACGCCGTGATCCTGGCCACTGGCGGCTACGGTACCATCTACTACCTGTCCACGCTGGCCGTGGGCTCCAACGCCACCGCGGCCTGGGCGGCGCACCGGAAGGGCGCCCTCTTCGCCAACCCCAGCTTCGTGCAGATCCATCCCACCAGCCTGCCGCAGCTCAACGACTACCAGGCCAAGTTGACGCTCATGTCCGAATCGCTGCGCAACGACGGCCGGATCTGGGTCCCGAAGGAGGCGGGCGACAAGCGCCACCCCAACTCGATTCCGGAGGACGAGCGGGACTACTACCTGGAGCGGCGCTATCCGGCGTTCGGGAACCTGGTCCCCCGGGACGTGGCCTCCAGGGCGGCCAAGGAGCGGTGCGACGCGGGGTACGGCGTGGGCGACACGGGTCTGTCGGTCTACCTGGACTTCAGCGGCGCCATCGAGAAGCAGGGCAAGAAGGCCATCGAGGCCAAGTACGGCAACCTCTTCGAGATGTACAACAAGCTCACGGACATCGACCCCTATGAGGATCCCATGCGCATCTACCCCGCCGGCCACTACACCATGGGCGGGCTCTGGGTGGACTACAACCTCATGACCACGGTGCCCGGCCTCTTCTCCATCGGCGAGTCCAACTTCTCGGACCACGGCGCGAACCGACTGGGCGCCGGGTCGCTCATGCAGTGCGCCGGCGAGGGCTACTTCATCACCCCGGTGGCGATCGGCGACTACCTGTCGGAGCGGATCAAGACGCCGCGCATGCCGGTGGACGGCCCGGAGTTCGACGCGGCCGAGCGGGACGCCCGGGACAGGCTGGACCGGCTCATGGCGGTCAACGGCAAGCAGACGGTCACGGCCTTCCACAAGCGGCTGGGTCGGATCATGTGGGACGACTGCGGGATGGTCCGGAACGAGGCGGGTCTGGAGCAGGCGCTGTCGTCCATCACGGAGCTGAAGGAGGAGTTCTGGAGCGACGTGAAGGTGCCGGGTCGCCAGGACCGGGTGAACCAGGAGCTGGAGAAGGCGGTGAGGGTGGCCGACTTCCTGGAGCTGGGCCAGCTCATGTCTCGCGACGCGCTGGCGAGGAAGGAGTCGTGCGGCGCCCATTTCCGGGAGGAGAGCCAGACGCCGGAGGGCGAGGCTCAGCGGATCGACTCGGAGTACTCGTACGTAGCGGCGTGGGAGTACCAGGGCGAGGGCGGCGAGCACGTGCTGCACAAGGAGCCGCTGAAGTTCGAGAACGTGGAGATCAAAGAGCGGAGCTACAAGTAATATGAGGATCCAACTGAAGATCTGGCGCCAGGAGACGGCTACCCACAAGGGCGGCTTCGTGACGCACGTTCTCGATGACGTGTCCCGGGAGATGTCGTTCCTGGAGATGCTCGACTACCTGAACACAACGCTCATCGAGCGGGGCGAGGAGCCGGTGGTCTTCGAGCACGACTGTCGTGAAGGCATATGCGGCTGCTGCTCGCTCTACATCAATGGCCGGCCCCATGGCCCGGGCAAGGAGACTACCACCTGCGAGCTGCGGATGACGAAGTTCGCGGACGGGGACACCATAGTGATCGAGCCGTGGCGCTCGAAGGCTTTCCCGGTGATCCGTGACCTGATGGTGGACCGTACGGCGCTGGACCAGATCCTTCAGGCCGGCGGCTTCATCTCGGCCAACACGGGCGCGGCGCCGGAGGCCAACTCGATCCCCATCTCGAAGGAGCGGTCGGACGAGGCGTTCGACGCGGCGGTCTGCATCGGCTGCGGCTCGTGTACAGCGGCCTGCCCGAACGGCTCGGTGATGTTGTTCGTGGCGGCGAAGGTGTCGCAACTGGCTCTGCTCCCCCAGGGACAGCCCGAGGCGAAGCGGCGGGCCTGGGCCATGATGGCCAAGGCGGACGAGCTGGGGTTCGGCGCCTGTAGCAACACGGCCGCCTGTGAAGCCGAGTGCCCCAAGGGGATCGACATAGGCCACATCGCTCGGCTGAACCGGGAGCTGTTCCGGGGCGGGTTCGGATCCCTGGCCACGGCGGCGTCCTGAGACACAGCCGGGACCGGACGGCGGGCCGGTCCCGACTTTCAAGTCTGAGTTCGGCTCCCGGACGCTGGATCGGTAGCCGCTGAGCGATTCCGGGAGCCGTGGGCCTCCGGGCGTGGCTGCGCGTCACCCGATCCCGGATTATCGGCAGAGCTTGCCGTATCCGGGAGTGGTGGGCGTGGCGCTTCTTCGGTACCTTTCCTTCATCGGACTACCGACATCACGGGTGTTAGATCATGACGGACTTTCGCGGACCTGAACAGCCTGAGGGCCAGGGCCCGTTTCAACAGTTGAACTTCCAGAACCTGGACCCGAAGCTCCTGAACCGGATGATGCTAATCGGCCTCGGGCTGGTGGCAGTCATCCTGGTACTGATGGCGCTGGGCTGGGCGGCATCGTTCTACACGGACTGGCTGTGGTTCGGCGGCCTGGGCTACGAGAGCGTCCTGTGGACCATGGTCTCTACCCGGGTGGTCCTGTACGTGGTGGCGGTGGCGCTGTTCCTGTTGATAGCCATTCCGAGCATGTGGTACGCGTTCCGCGCCACCGGGGGCGCACCGTTGATCGCGCCCATGCTGGGGCCGCGGGAATACCAGTTGACGCGGACCCTCCTGGTCCGGGCCACCATGCTCTTCGCCGGGCTGGCTGCACTCCTGCTGGCGGCGCACCCCGCAGCGGAATGGGAGCGGGTCCTGCTCTTCCTGAACCGGGTCCCCTTCGGCGACGTGGACCCGATCTTCGGTCGGGACCTGGGCTTCTACGTCTTCACGCTGCCGGCCATCGAGCTCCTCCGGGGTTGGTTGATCGGGGCGGTGGCCACCGTCATGGTCATCGTGGCGGCGTTCTACTACCTGACCAGCCGGACCCGCAGCGACGCCGGCCTGTTCATGGGCCAGGCCCGGTCCCAGCTCGCGATCCTGGGTGCCATCATCTTCGTGCTCGTCGCGGTGGGCCACTGGCTGGGCCGTTACGAGCTGCTCTACTCCCAGGCCGGGGCGGTCTACGGGATCGGGTACACGGACAACCTGGCGACCCTGCCAGGCCGGACAGCAATGGCCGTGGTGGCGCTGGTTAGCGCGGGGCTGATCCTGGTGGGCGGCCTGCGCCTGTCGGGCAACAGGCTGATCCTGGGCGCCGTCGCCCTCTGGGTTGGATTGTACCTGGTGATCCTGGCGGGTATCCCGGCGCTGGTGCAGCGGCTCCAGGTCGAGCCCGCGGAGATGGCCCGGGAGCGGCCGTTCCTGGCTCACAACATCCAGAATACGCGCCAGGCGTTCGGCCTGGAGAGGATCCAGTCCAGGAGCCATCCGGCGCTGGGTCGGGTGGACGCGGGCACGGTAGCCGAAGACCCGGGCACGGTCGGCAACGTCAGGCTATGGGACGAGCTGCCGCTGCTTCAGAGCTACAACCAGATCCAGTTCTTCCGGCTCTACTACGACTTCCTGGCGGTGCACACGGACCGGTACCGCGTAGGTGACGAGCTGCGCCAGGTCATGCTGGCCACCCGCGAGCTGTCGGCGGAGAAGCTGCCCGCTGAGGCCCAGCGGTGGGTGAACCGCCGGCTCCAGTTCACCCACGGGTACGGCGTGGCCATGAGCCCGGTGACAGAGGTGGCGCCCGGCGGCCGCCCGACCTTCTTGGTCCGGGACGTGCCGCCCCTGGGACCGGTCCCCCTGGAGAGACCGGAGGTTTACTACGGGTTGAAGAGTCTGAACTACGTGGTGGCCCGCAGTGGCATGCCCGAGTTCAACTATCCGGGCCCGGACGGGCCCGTCTACACCCGTTACCAGGGGGACGGGGGCGTCGCCCTGAGCTCCATGTTCCGGCGGCTGCTGTACGCCTGGCAGTTCCGTGACCTGAACCTCCTGATCTCCAACGAGATCGAGCCGGAGAGCGTGATCCAGTACCGGCGAACCGTGCCCCACCGCTTCGCCACCATCAGCCCGTTCCTGCTCCGTGACCGGGAGGCGTACTCGGTGGTGGCGGACGGCCGGCTCTTCTGGATCCAGGACGGGTACACCATCACGAACCGCTACCCGTACTCCACGCCATATCCAGGCGGGCGGTTCAACTACATCCGGAACAGCGTGAAGACGGTGGTGGACGCGTACCACGGGACCGTTGACTACTACGTCTTCGAGCCGGACGACCCGCTGATCCAGGCCTACCAGGGCATGTTCCCCACCCTCTTCCGCAGCGCCGCCGAGATGCCGGAGTACCTGCGCGAGCACGTTCGTGTCCCCATGGACATGTTCACGATCCAGACGCAGATGCTGCTCCAGTACCACATGCAGGATCCGGTGGTCTTCTACAACAAGGAAGACCAGTGGTCCATCCCGGTGCAGACCGCGTTCGGACGGTCCCAGCCGCTGCGACCGTACTACATCCTGGCCCGGCTGCCGGGCGAGGATACGGAGGAGTTCCTCCTGATCCAGCCCTTCACACCGGATGGCCGGCACAACCTGGTGGGCTGGATGGCCGCACGGAGCGACGGCGAGCAGTACGGCGAACTGATGCTCTTCCGCTTCCCCTCGGGCCGTCACGTGGACGGACCCCGACAGGTGGAGGCCCGCATCGACAACGACGCCGTCATCTCCGAGCAGTTCACCCTCTGGGGCCAGGTCGGCTCAGAGGTCATGCGGGGCATCCTGCTGGTGATCCCGCTGGGCGACGCGCTCCTGTACGCGGAGCCCGTGTTCCTCCGACCCGAGGCGCTGGACTTCCCCGAGCTGAGGCGGATCATCCTGGCCGACGCCACCACCGTAGTCATGCACCAGACCCTGGACGCCTCCGTGGCCGCGCTGGTGGGCGAGCTCCCGGCCATAGCGCCGGTGGTCGACGACCCGGCCGCGCTGCCCCCGGTGGCGCTGGAGCCGGAGCCTCGCCCCGTGCGGGCCGAGGCGGTGGACGCGGTCAGGCAGGGCCTCCAGGATGTCATGAGCAGGCTGCAACAGCTCATCGAAGACCTGGGTAACCTGGAGGGCGGCGCACCCCAGGGCGCACCCCAGGGCGCACCCCAGGGCGCACCCCAGGGCGCACCCCAGGGCGAGGAGTAGCTGACGGTAGGAAGACACGCTTCGGGCCGGTGGCCGTCTCAAAGGCAGCCACCGGCCCGAAGTCGTTCCCCTGTCCCTACAGGCTGGACGCCTCCTGCGGCAGAAGCCTGCCACCTGGATCGTTGTTGGGTCGCATCGAACCCATTTCAACTAACCAGGAGGAAGAAGATGCTGTTATCTCGTAAGATCCTCCCAGCCCTATGTCTGCTGGGAATCCTTGGATTAGCGGCGTGCGACTCGTCCACAGAACCGCTGGTCCCGGAACCGTTGAGCTGGAGCGCGGCTCTGGTCCCGGAGGCTGGAGCGACGCTGACCGGCTCGCTGAGCGCTCAGTCCAGCGACACCGGGTTCACCTCCGCCATCCAGGTTGAGGACGGCGCCGAGAACGCGGCATTCCTGTGGCACGTGGGCGAGGGTGCCGCCTGCGACCTGGAGGCCCGTATCGGTGATGAGGCCGACTATCCTGCTCTGGAGACCGATGAGAACGGTACAGCCTCAGCGGAAGCCACGGTCGCCCATGTGCTGGACGCCGAAGAGGCGTATCACGTGGTGGTCCTGTCGGCCGACGGGCACGTGCTAATGGCCTGCGGTGAGCTGGTGTCCGAAGAGTAGCTGGCGGTAGGAAGACACACTTCGGGCCGGTGGCCGTCTCAAAGGCAGCTACCGGCCCGAAGTCGTTACCCTGTCCGCACAGGCTGAATATCTACTGCGGCGGCGGCGGCAGCTGAATCACCTGCTGCCGGAACTGCTGGAACGCGTCGCTGTCTTGCTGGAGCCCGGCGAGTTGATCCGCCGGTATGGCAGCGATGTGGCCCCGTGTGTTCTCCATGCGCTCCTCGGTAGTGGGGTGCGTGGCGAAGAACTGCTCCAAAGCGCCCGGCTCACGCCGTCGCTCTTCCAGCAGCTTCTCGAAGAACGTCACCAGTCCCTCGGGATGGATTCCCACCTCCACCAGGTAATCCACCGCCTCCTCGTCAGCCTCGCGCTCCGCGTCCCGACTGTACCCGGCGAACACGCCCGCGGCTCCCAGCTCGATGGCCACGGCCGCCGGGTCCGGGATGCCGCCCAGGAGGATGCTGGCCAGCGCCAGGCCCATCTGCGCCTGCTGGGCACGGCGCCACTGCTCGATGCCGTGGCGCTCCACCACGTGCGCTACCTCGTGGGCCACCACGCCAGCCAGCTCGCTCAGGTTCTCCGTCCGCTCGATGAGCCCGCGGAACAGGTAGACATGACCGCCGGGCACGGCAAAGGCGTTCACCTCCGCGGTGTTCACCACGTAGAAGCTGTACGGGATGTCCCGGGGATCGGCGGTCCGGGCGATGGTGCTGCCCAGATCGTTGATGTAGCCGTGGATCGGCGGGACGTCCACGATCGGGAGCTCCCGGTTGATCTCCGCCGCCAGGTCCTCCCCCATCTGGACTTCCTGATCGGTGGTGATCCGCGGAGCGCAGGCGCTACCGAAGACCGTGGCTCCCGTGAGGACCAGGATCGCAAGCGGGCGGCGCGTGATCGGCAGGTGGAAGATCATGATGTCGCCTCGGTTCTACTGGTTGCGGAACGAGTCGGGCACGCCGGCGGTGCAAGATGCACACCCGTCAGCCCTGGTCGCCTCGAGCCCGCGGCCGGGCCCGCGACCGGGCCCGCGGCCGGATGTCTCGGCGCTGACCGGGACCTCGGCGATACTGTCCGGATCGACGACCGGGCCGTCAGCCCTCCCGCTCCACGTCGCCGGTGTCGGGATCGAAGACCCACCGCTCCCCGTCCACCTGGAAGACCAGGCGGCCATCACGCCAGACAACCGCCTCGTACCTGCGCTCCTCGGGCGGACGGTCGTCGTGGTCCGGGACCCGCACGGCCATGCCACTCTCGTCCGCCGTGTCGCCGAGCCGCTGCCGATCCACCACCGTCAGCGTACGGTCTCCCGCCGGGCCCTCGTGCACGAAGACGACCCGGCGGGCTTCGTCGCTCCACGGACCGATGGTGATGCCGCCGCCGTACTGGAACGCCGCCGGCCGGGGAGCGCGCGTCTCCACACGAACCAGCCAACCGCCGCTGTGCGCCGCGCTGCCGGTCACCACCGCCAGCCACTCACCGTCAGGCGAGACGGACGCCTCGGTGAAGTGAGTGGCGGCGCCGAACTCCGTGTCAGCATCAACCGGCATGTCCCCAGGCACGTCGTCGATCTCCAGCAGCACCGTGCCGTCCGCACCCCGGACCGTGTCGTCATCCACCTCCAACTGATCCAGGTCGGGGCCGGGCCTGATCCGGGGCTCCGGCGTCGGCTCAGGCTCAGGCTCAGGCTCCACCGGCAGCTCCTCCGGTGGATCGAGCTCCGGTTCCGGACAGGCGCTCAGAAGCAGGGCGGCACCCAGCACCGGTAGAATGGGCAGCAGTCTGATCGGTAGCTGTCTTGGCATCGTCATGGCAACAGGTCGGGTCCAGAATCGTCCAGCCGCTATCTCCCTCTCACGGGCGAGACGTGAAGCGAGGCAAGGAGCGTTCCCCACCCTGGCCTCTGTGAACGCTCGGGAGCCCGACCTTCTCGTGGAGCACTCCAGCCCCCGCGCCGGTCGTGTGCGGGTTTGCCCCACATCCACCGGCCCTGGCCTGGTCCCCGCATTCACAGGATCAGGCATATCCCTACTCCGGGTCAGGGATCTTCCCCTTGAACACTCGTGGGGGTGGAAGGGATTTTCAGGACGGGTCCGGCAGACCCGCCCTATCTAATCGACCAGCCAGCCGTTCACATAGCGGGAGATACTCCCATGAGACGACGCTCGCGCAGCGGGACTCGCCGTCGGTCAGCCCCGTTCGTGGCCCGGGTGGGCGCAAGGGTTTCCGGGGCGATGTTCCGGGCGGCGGTGGGCCTGGTTGTTGGGTTATTGCTGGCTATGGCGCCGGCCATCCCTGCCTCTCAGCTGACCCGTAGCTGGACGGCCCCGTCCGCCGCGGTTCCGCCGCTGGCCGACCCGGTCGAGAGGAGTGTGTTGCTGGCGGCCCCGGCCCTGGCTACTCCCGGGCTGCTGGGCGGTGGCCTGGCTACGCAGGAGGTTCGCCCACCGGCGGGTGGCTTCCGGATCCATCCGGACCGTCGCCCGTTCCGTCACGACGAACACGCGGCGGTCTCGTGCGGTGACTGTCATCGTGCCGGGGAGCGGCATCGTGCGGTTCGGCAGTGGACGGCCCGGGACTGCGAGGCCTGTCATCATGGTGCCTCGTTGCCTGCTGGCTGCACCGCCTGCCACGAGCCGGCGGAGTTAGGTGCGCCTCGCTCAATTGCGACGCCCCTGTCTCTCTCGGTGTGGTCGGAGCCTCGTGTCCGGGATCTGGTCTTCGACCATGGTAGACATGGCGAGGTGGGTTGCCTCGACTGTCATCGTGGCGGGATGTGGTTGGCGGCTGAGCCGTGCGTCAGTTGCCACGTGGAGCATCACCGACCGGAGGCGGAGTGCGCCAGTTGCCACGTCGCCCCGGAGCCCGGAGTCCACGGTCTGGCGGCGCATCTCACCTGCGGGGGCTCGGGCTGCCACTCGAGCGAGGCGACGGAGCGGCCGGTGCACACGCGCCCGTCATGCCTGGTCTGTCATACGGAGCAAAGAGACCACCGACCTGACCGGCCCTGCGTAGCCTGTCATGTGAAGCCTGGGCCGGTGCGGCCCGGAACGGAGGGATAATGGGCATCTGTAGCTATCTGGTGATTTCTGAGCCGGGCGCCAAGGAGAGCGTGCGCCAGCGACTGGCCGCCATGCCGGAATGCGAGGTGGTGCCGTCGACGAGCCATGATCTGCTGGTTCTGGTGACGGAGACGGGGTCCCGGACGGAGGAGCGTTCGCTCCGCGAGCGGGCCGAGAGCCTGGCTGGTGTGCATTCCATGGTACTGACCTTCGCCGAGGTGTTGTCCCAATGAGCGTTGCGGATCGCCGGGAGTTCATGAAGCAGGCGGCAGCGGGCGCCGCGGCGGCTGCGGCGGCTGCGCTGACGCCTGGCGTGGCCTTCGGCCAGGACCTCACCCGCCTGATCGGTGGCCTGGGCCTGGAGTGGAAGAAGACGCCGTGCAGGTTCTGCGGCGTGGGCTGTGGCCTCTTGGTGGGGCTGGAAGGTGGTCGCGCGGTGGCCGTCCGGGGCGACCCGGCGTCGCCGGTGAGCAGGGGGCTGGCCTGCGTGAAGGGCTACCACTCAGTCCAGGCGCTGTACGGCAGGGACCGGCTGACCCGGGCGCTGGTCCGCCAGGGCGACCGACTGGTCCAGGTCCCCATGGAGCGGGCGCTGGACCTGGTCGCCCGGACCCTGCGGGAGACGGTTGAGGCACACGGCAAGGACAGCGTGGCCATGTACGGGTCGGGTCAGTGGACGATCCCGGCGGGCTACGTGGCGACGAAGCTGTTCAAGGGCGCACTCGGCACCAACAACATCGACGCCAGCGCACGGCTCTACACCGCCAGCGCCATGACCGGCGCCATCTCCAGCTTCGGCCTGGACCAACCCATGGGGTGCTACGAGGACCTGGACCACGCGGATGTCTTCGTGCTCTGGGGCGCCAACATGGCGGAGACCTACCCGGTCCTCTTCTCCCGGATGCTGGAACGCCGGCAGCGGAGTCCGTCGGTGCGGATCGTGGACCTGGCCACTCGCAGCACCCGCACCAGCTACGCGTCGGACCGGGCCCTCCTCTTCGCCCCCCAGTCCGACCTGGCCGTGGCCAACGCCATCTGCCACGAGATAGTGGCCCGGGGCCGGGTGAACCGGAGCTTCGTGGACCGGCACGTGGCCTTCCGGCGGGGTAGCACGGGCATCGGCTACGGGCTGCGGGACGACGCCCTGGTCAGCGAGGACGAAGCGGAGGCCAGCTTCGACGACTACGTCCGTTTCCTGGCCGACTACTCGCCGGAACGGGTGGAACGGCTGTCTGGGGTGCAGGCGGCGGACATCCGGTGGCTGGCCTCACTGTACGCCGATCCGTCGCTCCGGGTCGTGTCACTCTGGTCCACGGGCATCAACCAGCATACGCGGGGCAGCTGGGCCAACAACCTCATCTACAACATCCACCTCCTTACTGGTAAGATCGCCTCACCTGGCAACGGTCCGCTCTCACTGACGGACCAGCCCAGTGCGTGCGGCGCGGTGCGGGAGGTGGGCGCCCTGGCTCATGCGCTGCCCCGGGGCACGGTGGCCGACCCGGAGGACCGGGAATTCGCCGCCGGGATATGGGGCGTTCCGTCGTCGAGGATCGACTCCCGTCCCGGCCACCACGCCCTGTCCATGTTCCGTGCGCTGGAGCGTGGCGACATCCGGTTCCTCTGGGTCCAGGCGACGAACCCGATGGTGACGCTGCCGGACCTGAGCCGGTACCGTGCGGCGGCCCGGAAGGAAGGCCGGTTCCTGGTCGTCTCCGACGTCTACCCCACGCCCACCACGGAGGTGGCCGACGTGGTGCTGCCATCGGCGCTCTGGATCGAGGAGGAGGGGCTGTTCGGCAACGGCGAGCGGCGGACCCAGCACTTCCAGCAGATGGTGGACGCTCCCGGCGAGGCCATGGGCGATACCTGGCAGATGATCGAGGTGGCGCGGCGTCTCGGTCACCAGGAGCTGTTCCCCTGGCCCCGGGAGAGCCACGTGGCGGACATTTGGGCGGAGTACACGCGGTTCCACGACGGGCCGTCGCACCGGATGGCGTTGTTGTCCGAGCTGGAGAGTCGTCCCGGTGTCATGTGGCCGTACGTGGACGGCCGGGAGACGCGGTGGCGCTACAACACCGCCCACGACCCGGCGGCCGACGCGGGCCGCGGCGACTTCCACTTCTATGGCAACCCCGACGGCCGGGCCCGCATCTGGCTCCGGCCCTTCGAGCCGGCGCCGGAGGTGCCCGACACCGAGTTCCCCTTCTGGCTCGAGACGGGCCGGGTGCTGGAGCACTGGAGCTCCGGCGTCCTGACCCGGCGGATCCCCACGCTGCACCGGGCCATGCCCGGGGCGTACGTGGAGATCAACGACCACGACGCCCGGGAGCTGGGCGTTCAGGATGGTGACCGGGTCCGCCTGGTGAGCCGGCGGGGCAGCATCCAGATCACCGCCCGGCTCGACCATCGGGGACAACCGCCCCGGGGACACCTGTTCGTGCCTTTCTTCGACGAATCCCTGCTCATCAACGAACTCACCTCCGACGCACACTGCCCCGTCTCCGGCCAGCCCGACTACAAGAAGTGCGCGGTCAGGGTCGAGCGAGTGGCAAGGATGACCGGGACATGAACGGCGGTGTCGACCGGCGCCTGCCGGCCCGACTGGCGACCATCGGCGGCACCACCACGCTCATGGTTGTGGCCATCATGGTGCTGGCACCATCCGCCCCGCCCGGAGGGGATCGGGCCGGCGCGGAGCTGGAGCGTGCCGTCGTCCCCGCCGCCTCACCCATCCTGGCGGAGGCGGAGGTGTTCCGGACGCTGCCCGACCAGTTGGGAGTCGACCCCGCGGCCCGCCCCCGCCTCGAGGCGCACCCCCGCTCCATGGCCATCTACCGGCGGCTCAGGGCCTATCCCGGCGCCCCACCACGGATCCCCCACTCCCTGACCAGAGAGGAGGCCATGGGCGGGCACTGCAACAGCTGTCACGAGCGAGGCGGCTTCGTGGAGCGCTTCGCCGCCTACGCCCCCATCACGCCGCACCCGGAGCGCAGCCACTGTCTCCAGTGCCACGTGGCCGATGACCGCCTGCTGGGGCTCCCGTATCCCGATGGCGGGCCTGACGCCGTGTGCGCCCAGTGCCACGTCATGGAGGCGTCGCCGCCCGAGCTCGTGGCCCTGGACTGGCCCGAGCCACGCTGGCCCGCCACCGGTCAGGTGGCCCTGCCCGGAGCGCCCCCGGCCATCCCCCATGACTTCCACCACCGGGGCAACTGCCTGGCCTGCCACGGCGGGCCCAGCGCCGTGGCGGAGATCCGGACCAGCCACCCCGAACGGGCCAACTGCCGTCAGTGCCACCTGCCCGCTGGGGACCAGGCGGACGCATACACCCGACCCGGGCCGGGAGGCTCGCCATGAGAAAGCTCGCGAAGCTCACGGGAAACCACGTCGCCACTCCGCTGATGGCCGCCGCGATCGCCTCCACCGGCTTCGGCATGGCCGCGTGCGAACGAGCCGACGCCGAGCCGACACCGGTAGTAGAGCCGCCGCCGGCGACGCTCTCGGAGCCGTCCGCGACGCCGGGCTCCCGGGCCCCGGCGACACCGGCCACGGGCCGGCCCGCCGGGGACCGAGGCCTCGTGGCCGACCGGAGTCAGGCCGCCCCCCCGGCCCTGGCCGCCGTGCGGAGCGAGCCGGTCCAGGACCTGACCGGCCCCGGCGGCGAGCCCTTCGAGGTGGCGGTCCGGAACCGGGACCAGGTGGGGCACGACCGTCTCATCGGACGCTCTTCCTTCGAAATCTCGCTGCGCACCGGCGCCACGGCCCACTACCCGTGCTCGTCGTGCCACCAGCCGGGGCAGGCGCCCGGACCCTACGGCCACGGCTCCACCTCCCACCGGAACGTCCAGCCGCGCCACCCGGAACGGAGCGGCAGCAGCTGCACCACTTGCCACGCCACAGACGACGTGGAGCAGCTCGTCCTCATCGGCGGCGAGCAGGTGCCTCTGGCCCACGCCTACCGCCTCTGCGCCCAGTGCCACTACCCACAGGTGGACGACTGGGCCGCCGGAATCCACGGCAAGCGCCTGGACGGCTGGCGAGGCCGGCGCGTGCTCATGGGCTGCTCCGACTGCCACGACCCCCACCTGCCCGCCATCGCACCCCGGGAGCCATTCCCCGGACCACAGTTGCCCCGCGCAAGACGAGTCTCGCCATGAGCAGCAACCGCGAACTGACCTTCACCGACGTGCTCCGGTACGCGGCCAGGTACGAGCTCGAGCACGGCGACGACGCCCTGAGCCCGCCACCCGACCGGCGTCCAGGACGGGCTCCAGGACGGGCTCCAGGACGGG